>NZ_BLAY01000037.1 GCF_020521235.1 Microseira wollei NIES-4236
CCTACTGGCGAACCACTGGTGAACCACCCAAATGCTGTAGGGGCAGGGCAGATGTCGCATCTGGACTGGGGCAGAAATTTTCCCTGCTGGTGAACCACCCAAATGCTGTAGGGGCACGGCAGATGTCGCATCTGGACTGGGGCAGAAATTTTCCCTGCCGTGCCCCTACTGGCGAACCACTGGTGAACCACCCAAATGCTGTAGGGGCAGGGCAGATGTCGCATCTGGACTGGGGCAGAAATTTTCCCTGCTGGTGAACCACCCAAATGCTGTAGGGGCACGGCAGATGTCCCATCTGGACTGGGGCAGAAATTTTCCCTGCCGTGCCCCTACTGGTGAACCACCCAAATGCTGTAAGGGCACGGCAGGTGTCCCATCTGGACTGGGGCAGAATGTTTCCCTGCCGTGCCCCTACTGGCGAACCACTGGTGAACCACCCAAATGCTGTAGGGGCAGGGCAGATGTCCCATCTGGACTGGGGCAGAAATTTTCCCTGCTGGTGAACCACCCAAATGCTGTAGGGGCAGGGCAGATGTCGCATCTGGACAGGGGCAGAAATTTTCCCTGCCGTGCCCCTACTGGCGAACCACTGGTGAACCACCCAAATGCTGTAGGGGCACGGCAGATGTCCCATCTGGACTGGGGCAGAATGTTTCCCTGCCGTGCCCCTGCTGATTCGATGTCAAATTGAGATTTGAACGCAACTCGGCAACAGGTTAAAATCGCAGTCTGACCCTAAAAATTCCTTCAACCCGTCCGATGGCAGAAACTCTTTTTTTCAATGCATTGCGCGAAGCTATTGATGAAGAAATGGCACGCGATCCTTCCGTATTCGTCCTTGGTGAAGACGTGGGACACTACGGCGGTTCCTACAAAGTGACAAAAGATCTCTACAAGAAATACGGCGAACTGCGGCTATTAGACACGCCGATCGCCGAAAATAGCTTTACGGGGATGGCAGTAGGTGCGGCAATGACTGGATTGCGCCCGATTGTAGAAGGCATGAATATGGGCTTTTTACTGCTGGCATTTAACCAAATTTCCAATAATGCCGGGATGCTGCGCTATACTTCCGGCGGTAATTTCAAAATTCCGATGGTGATTCGCGGTCCCGGTGGCGTTGGACGCCAGTTGGGTGCAGAACACTCGCAACGCCTAGAAGCTTATTTCCAAGCGGTTCCCGGCATCAAAATTGTCGCCTGTTCCACGCCTTACAATGCCAAAGGGCTATTAAAATCGGCGATTCGCGACGATAACCCGGTTCTGTTCTTTGAACATGTCCTGCTTTATAACCTAAAAGAAAACCTGCCAGAAAAAGAGTACCTGCTGCCTTTAGATAAAGCAGAAGTCGTGCGAAAAGGGAAAGATGTTACCATCCTTACCTACTCGCGGATGCGCCACCACGTGATGCAGGCGGTGAAAACTTTAGAAAAAGAAGGGTTTGACCCAGAGGTGATTGACTTAATCTCGCTCAAACCTTTGGATATGGAAACCATCGGCGATTCGATTCGCAAAACCCACCGGGCGATTATTGTAGAAGAATGCATGAAATCCGGCGGGATTGCAGCAGAATTAAGTGCTTCGATTACCGATCGCTTATTCGACGAACTCGACGCCCCCGTGTTGCGCCTATCTTCCCAAGATATCCCCACGCCATACAACGGCATGTTAGAACGCCTGACGATCGTACAACCAGAGCAAATTGTCGAAGCCGTACAAAAAATGGTAGCGCTGCGGGTTTAGCGGCACTAGGGGCATGGGTCAAGTGTAATATTGTTCCTCTGCCCCCGATATACCCTGCCTGGGGAATGACGCGATCGCGCACAAAACGATATATCATATCATTTGTCGCGGCGGGTTGTTGTATGGGAAAACAGCGTTCCTTGTTGGTTCTGATTTTGGTTTTGCTGATTGCGTCTTTTGTAGCGATCGCTCAATTTCCCCTTAAGTTGGGTTTAGACTTGCAAGGCGGATCGGAAATTACTTTGCAGGTCAAGCAGTCTGAACAAGGCAAACAAATTACACCAGAAGAACTGGACGCCCTGCAAAAAGTAATTGAAAACCGAGTCAACGGTTTGGGCGTATCGGAAGCAGTAGTGCAAAAAGTCGGGAATAATCAACTATCGGTACAATTACCGGGAACCAAAGACCCCGCCGAAGCTGAGCGCATTTTAGGCGGGACGGCGCAGCTGGAATTCCGCCAGGAAGCAAACAAACCGGAAATTGGCGCGCAACAACAGGTCAGACAGATAGAACTGCAACAGTTGCGCCAAAAGCAAGCAGAATTGGAAAAAGCTGGGAATGCTGCGGCAATCGCTGCCAATAAAGCCGCAATTCAACAAAAAGAACAGCAAATCGCCCTCCTAACCCAGCAACTGTTTGAACCCAGCGGACTCACCGGCAAAAACCTAATCAATGCCTTCCCAGAACCCGCCACGACAGGAACTGATAATTGGAATGTGGCGTTTGAATTCGATCAAACTGGGGCAGACTTATTCGCCCAACTCACCAAAAACCTCGCCGGAACCAAGCGCAGTATCGGTATTTTTCTAGACAATAAACTGATTAGCAGCCCCATCGTAGGCGAAGAATTTGCCCAGACAGGCATTACCGGCGGCAGGGCGCGCATTGAAGGGCGCTTTACTTCTAAACAAGCGTTTGAACTGGCAGTTCAGTTGAAAGGCGGGGCGCTACCTTTTCCTGTAGAAGTGGTAGAAAACCGCACAGTCGGTGCAACTTTGGGACGGGATAGCGTCCAGCGCAGTATCTACGCCGGGATTGGCGGTCTGATTTTAGTCTTGGTGTTTATGGGGGTCTACTACAGGCTACCCGGAATTATTGCTAACATCTCCCTGATTATCTATACGATCCTGAACTTGGCGGTCTACGCCATCGTTCCGGTTACCTTAACCCTACCCGGAATTGCCGGGTTTATCCTCAGTATCGGCATGGCGGTGGATGCCAACGTGCTGATTTTTGAACGGACGCGGGAAGAATTACAGGCAGGTAAAAGTTTATATCGCGCCGTCGAGTCGGGTTTTTATCGCGCCTTTTCCAGTATTTTGGATAGTAACGTCACAACTTGGATCGCCTGTGGGGCGTTGTTTTGGTTGGGGACGGGGTTGGTAAAAGGGTTTGCCCTGACGCTAGCAATTGGCGTGGGAGTGAGTATGTTTACGGCAATTACTTGCAGTCGGACGTTGTTGATGTTGGCAATCGGCATTCCCCAACTGCGGAAACCCCATTTGTATGCGCCGAAGCTTGAGGTGGTTAAGTAATGAAGTTAGCAGTTAATCAACAACGATCGCTTTGGTGGATTCTTTCTGCCGCTATTCTATTCAGCGGACTCGTCGCGATGCTGATTTCCTGGCAGCAAATTGGCGCACCCCTGCGTCCGGGTGTGGATTTCATCGGCGGTACGCGCTTACAATTCGCACGGGATTGTTCTATCCCCAACAATTGCACTCAACCAATTGACCCCGCCCTAGTACGGCAAGTTTTGGATGAGCAAGGTTTAAGCAACAATAGCATCCAAGTCGCCGGACAAGACAAGCAAGCGCTTTCCCTGCGAACAAAATATATAGATGTGGAGCAGCGTACCAAGCTGCAAGCCGCATTGCAAGAAAAAATCGGCACTTTCGATGTCACAAAGACTCAAATCGATACCGTTGGCCCTACAATTGGGCAGCAGTTACTTACAGGCGGTTTATTAGCCTTGCTGATTTCCTTTGCTGGGATTACCGTTTATCTCAGTATGCGGTTCAAGTTCGACTACGCCTTTTTTGCGATCGTTGCTTTGTTCCACGATGTTTGGCTAACCGTAGGGATTTTCTCGTTTTTGGGCTTAGTATTGGGGGTTGAAGTCGATAGTTTATTTATCGTCGCGTTGCTGACAATTATCGGGTTCTCGGTTAACGATACCGTGGTAATTTACGACCGCGTGCGGGAGACGTTGAAGCTAAATCCAGATCGCGCGATCGGAGAGATTGTAGATGATGCAGTCAATCAAACCTTGACGCGCTCGATCAATACTACCTTAACCGTACTGCTAACTTTGTTCAGCATCTTTCTATTTGGCGGAGAAACCCTCAAATATTTCGCCCTCGCCTTAATTATTGGCTTCACCACAGGTGCTTATTCGAGTATTTTTATCGCCAGTACTTTACTAGCTTGGTGGCGAGAAAGGAACGGTGAATCGATTGCCATTTCTACCTCAGAACCCAAACCTTCTGATGAAGTCTAACAGGCAAAAGGCAGGTGTCGATGGCGAGGCGTCGAGACGATAAATTTAAAAACAGCAACGACGGGGAAAAATCAAAATCAATTGATACTTCATCGTCGATTTTTGCTGCTGTAAACGACCCCCATTTTAAACATCAAGTGCGAAAGCTACACCAGCTGACAATCTATGCCAGATGGTTAATGGTCGCGCTGCTTTGGTTGAGCATTGGTTGTTTGAGTCTGTGGGGTTTGCGTGCAGAAATTGCATTATGGCGGCAACACTTTACTTGGGCCGCCCTGCGTTACGGCTTAGCCTACAATAGACTACCAACCCTCGGTCTTGCTTTATGTATCGGCATGACAACTGCTGTTTTAATTTGGCAAAGTCGCAATATTCTGTGGGGAATGTCCCACGCAGAACAAAAGCGTCTAGAACAACAAGTCCGCCGCATTCGCCAGCAAGGATCGAGTCATCCGCTTTGGAAATGGGTATGTCAGTAGTTATCTCTCTGCTAATGGCTAATGGCTAATGGCTAATGGTTAATGGCTAATGGTTAATGGCTAATGGCTAATGGTTAATGGCTAATGGCTAATGGTTAATGGCTAATGGCTAATGGTTAATGGCTAATGGCTAATGGTTAATGGCTAATGGCTAATGGCTAATGGCTAATGGCTAATGGTTAATGGCTAATGGCTAATGGCTAATGGCTAATGGCTAATGGCTAATGGCTAATGGCTAATGGCTAATGGCTAATGGCTAATACCAAGAAAAATGTTATATTAGCAATTAGCAATTAGCAATTAGCAATTAGCAATACCCAAGTTTATAACTAGCAAATTGAGTTATTTAGATAATTTTTGGATTGTTTATTCTTAAAAAGGAAGTCAAAAAAATGACCAGTCAAGCAGAACGTGCCGCCCATCCTGTAGAACCTTCAATGCTCGAAAAAGGGCTAACAAAAAGAGAATATATCGCAGCACTAGCTTTACAAGCAACTAGCGCTTCTGCAAGTCCTCACGAACGGGCAAAAGAAGCTGTAATCTTAGCAGATGCTCTGCTTGAGGTTTTACATCCGCCGACAGCTCATCCGTAAGCAATAGTATATTTTGTATTGTATGGGCGGGTTTTACAAATAACTAAACCTGCCCCACCCTATGAATAAAAAACGCAAAGTTCAAGTAACCATTAAACCGGAACCTAAAGCTATCCGGAATGAATACGAGCAACACAGCGTCAAAGGTTTCTATGAAAAATTAGGCGATGAATATAGAAACCCTCACGAGTCTGTTATTAGGCAAGTGCTAGAATTAGCTAGTGCTAAATGGTCGCTGGATTTTAACAAAGTATTAGACTTGGCTTGTGGTAGCGGTGAGGTTACGTTAGCCTTGAAAAGTTTGGGATGTTCTAATATTGATGGCATCGATCCTTACACTGGCAATGCTTATTTTAACCGCACGGGTCAAGTCGCAGAAACTTACACTTTTGAGGATATTGCTGCTGGAATTATAAGCGATCGCTCCTACAGTCTCATCGTTTGCAGTTTCGCCATGCATTTGGTAAATTCTTCCCGTCTCCCCCTATTAGCTTACCAGTTGAGTCTAATTGCCGAATCAATGATAATCGTTACACCCCACAAGCGACCCGCATTAAAACCCGAATGGGGATGGATGTTCTTAGATGAGATTGCAGTTGACCGCGTGCGCGCAAGGTTTTATAATTAGTCATTAGTTAACAAGTAATAACTCAAGTTGCTAGTTATCTCATGCATAGCAGCTAATGGCTAATCGCTAATGACTCGATTGGTAAAAATCCTATATTAGCAATTAGCCATTAGCAAGCTGGCAACTACCTTGTTTATAACTAGCAACTTGCGTTAATAACATATAATTTTAAAATAAATATAAAAATCCATTCCGGGGTAACCACAATAGCATATGATAAGTATAAAAGATAAGATTGATTAGAGTCCGGGCAAAAGTATGCCCTGAAATAAAGTTCAGCCGTGAAGATAAAGTTAGCTAAAGTAGAGCTTGACACGTAAATCTATACAGAAGGAAATTTATGTCACGGCACTGAGATAGTTTTTATTATTACCAATTACCAATTACCGATTACCCATGAAATATCATGTGCCAACTGCTGGGAATGAATTGCAACGTGCCAACGGATATTTGCTTTTCTTTTGAAGGTTTTTGTTCGCGGGGAGGAAAGACAGACGAACATCGCGATGGGTGGGGAATTGCTTTTTTTGAAGGATTGGGATGCCGCATTTTTTTAGATAATAAACCTTCAGTTGTTTCTCCGATTGCCGAGTTGGTGCGGCGCTATCCGATCCACTCTACCCACGCGATCGCTCATATCCGCAAAGCAACTCAAGGTAAAATTGCCTTAGAAAATTGTCATCCTTTCCGGCGGGAGTTGTGGGGAAGGTATTGGGTATTTGCTCACAATGGAAATTTGCTAGATTTACATCCGAAAACCGGAAATTTTTATCAAGCAGTGGGTCAAACCGATAGCGAAAAAGCTTTCTGCTTGATGCTGAACACTTTACGCGAACAATTTCCCCAAGGTAAACCCCCGATAGAAAAATTGTACGCAGTATTAAAAGACATCAGCGACGCTTTGTCAGAAAAAGGGGTATTTAACTATTTACTTTCGGATGGAGAACACTTTTTTGCCCACTGTTCAACCCATCTCACCTACATTGTAAGGCAAGCGCCGTTTGCAGCTGCCCATTTAATTGACGAAGATATAACGGTAGACTTTTGCGAATTGACAACGGAGAGCGATCGCGTCGCTATCATCGCCACCACTCCCCTGACTGACAACGAAGTCTGGACGCCGATTAAACCAGGAGAATTACTGGTTTTTCAAGATGGTTTACCCCTGAATATAGACCAAGAGAAATTAGCCATTAGCAATTAGCAATTAGCAATTAGCAATTAGCAATTAGCCATTAGAATATCCCAGGTCTAGATGCTGATGGTGAGAAAAAGGTGGAATTTTCAGGGAGGGGGTTCTGGAAAGATTGCCACTGAACAGTTTGCTGAACGGGTATCTCAATAATAAACTCGGTACCTGCACCGGGAGAGGAAACGCACCGCAATTGACCGCCGTGTTTTTCAACCACAATTTGGTAGCTAATAGACAAACCAAGTCCTTTATTCTTGCCTAAAGGTTTCGTCGTAAAAAACGGGTCAAATAACCGGCGACAGACTGCTTCCGGCATACCGGGACCATTATCGGCAATCCGAATGATTATATAAGGATTGGGAATAAAAGATTGGTCGGTTTGTATGATAGAACAGCTGTAGGTCATCGGGAAATCGCGCATCGCCAGTTCGGTGCGAATCGTGATAATGGGGTCTGGATGATTTTCCAAAGCATCGATGGCGTTGACCAGGAGATTCATAAATACTTGATTGAGCAATCCAGCGTAGCATTCTACGGGAGGCAGATCGCCGTAAGCTTGAATAACTTGAATTCCTGCTTGTCCATCGCTTCCCTTGAGACGGTTTTGCAGTAATTTGATCGTGCTATCTAACCCTTCATGAATATCAACCCGCTTCATTTCCGATTCGTCGTGACGCGCAAAGTTTCGCAGGGATAAAACAATTTGGCGGATGCGGTCTGCTCCCAATTTCATCGAAGATAATAGTTTGGGCATATCTTCCATGACAAAATCGAGATCCATCGCTTCTGCTGAATTTTGAATCTCGATTGGGGGGTTGGAATAGTGTCTGCGATAAAGGCTAATTAAGTGCAACAAGTCGCGGATATAATGACTCGCATGGTCTAAATTGCCGTAAATAAAACTGACGGGATTGTTAATTTCGTGAGCTACACCCGCTACCAATTGTCCCAAACTCGACATTTTTTCAGTTTGAATCAGTTGTGCTTGGGTGCGATGCAGTTGGTAAAGTGCGTCCTCTAACTGTTGAGCTTGTTCTTTTAAGCGTGCTTTAGATTGGCGCAACGCTACTTCGGTGCGCTGGCGATCGCTAATTTCTTGTACCAGCATTTCATTGGCAGTTTTTAACTCAAAAGTCCTCTCCTCCACCCGTTTTTCTAACTCGCGATACGCTTGTTCCAGCGCTTCGCTTGCTTGCTTGCGTTCGGTAATATCCCGCGTTACCGTTGCATAACCCCGCAACTGTCCGTTTTCGTCTCTTAACGCCGTTACATCCACATTCGCCCAAAACTGCGACCCATCTTTACGCAAGCGCAAAGACTCGTATTCGTACCCACCTACTTGCGCTGCAATTTGCAATACTTCTTCGGGTCTACCGCTTTCTACTTCTGCGGGGGGATGAAAGCAGGAAACATGCTTACCGATCGCCTCTTCTGTGGGATACCCGTTGATTCTTTCTGCGCCTTGGTTCCAACTCACAACCCGTCCATCGGGGTCGAGCATGTAAATCGCATAATCTTTTACTCGATCAATTAACAAGCGAAAGCGTTCTTCACTTTCTTTGAGCGCCTCTTCTGCCTGTTTGCGCTCGGTAATGTCGCGAGCGGCGGCATAAATTAATTTATCATCTTGGCAGGGCGCAGCGTTCCACAGCAACCATTTATACGACCCATCTTGGCAACGGCAGCGGTTTTCAAACGTCACGGTTTCGGTGCTGGTCGCCAATTTTTCCAGTTTAGCGACAGTAGACTCGCGGTCTTCGGGATGAACCAATTCTAGTAATGGTTGCGCCAGTAATTCTGCTGAGGTTAACGCGAGTATTTTTTCGCACATCGGGTTTACTTGCTTTAGGTAGCCGTCAAAACCCAAGATGAAAAACATATCCAACGAAAGGGTAAAAAACCGATTCTGCTTTGCTTGCAATTCCTTTCGAATGCTGCTGGGAATTTTTGCCGTATGGGTTGCCATTGCTCACCTACTCAGTTCTATTTACTACTGCGTTCTCTCCGAAATGCCCCTGATGTTAAAAGTGTCTATTGCACAAGGTTGCGTCGATTTGAGCCTGAGGCGATCGAGTGCAACTCTTCACCCCTGACTGATAACGCTGCCTTACAATACCGACGCTAGTGGACTTGCGATCGTATCCTGTGAGTTTGATTTTACATCTTCTTCACTCTTTATAAACTTTTTATAACATATCTTTAAAACGATTATTTTTTTTTATATAGTTGATATTTTATACATAATATCATGTCCGGTGGTATCGGTAGTGTATGGATGGCTAATTGCTAATTGCTCGCTTGCTAATTGCAAGCTTGTCAATTGCCTCCAGAGCAGCCATTAGCGATTAGCTATTAGCAGTTACACAACCGTTGCTATTGGACATGATATAAATATTAAAATATAGTTCGATCTTCCAGGCAAAGCCTGGAAACGAGATGATCCAGGCTTTGCCTCGGTTGGCTAATAGTGCAAGATCTCAATGGAAGATTAGATTAAACTCAATAGTTCGGTTAAAAGCAGCCGTATTTTAAAATCAGGTGGCGATCGCAGTCAAACGCAATCTTCCCTTCTTGTTGTAACCTCAGCAGCAACCTTGTCATCGTCACCCTGGTGGTAGAGCAGGCGTTGGCAAAATCTTCGTGAGTCAGGCGCACTTTTAGACGAGTTCCTTCGCTGTGGAATTCGCCAATTTCCTGTTGCAAAAGTAGCAATAGATGCTGCAAGCGGTCTGGCACGCGCCGCTTGGCAAAAATGGCTAAAAGCAATTCGGTTTGCTTGAGCCGCCGATTAATTTGCTCGAAAAAAGTTTGAGCTAGATTGGGGTTGCTTGCTATCTCTGCCAGGGAAATTTCTACTAACTTAACTTGCTTGGACATAGCTGTTGCTTGGTAAGTTTTTAGAGCAGTTAAACTCGCTCCAAACAACATTTGATCCCCTAGCAATCCTACCAGCACCTCTTCACCAGTTTGGCAGATAGTTGTTAGCTTGACTAAGCCTTGATCAACTTGCCAAATACTTTGGGGATTGAGGGGGATAATTTCTCCTTTAGCATAAACCTGCATCGCCGAGTCAAGGCTTTTGGCGTCGTTATTTGTTTGGTGCGCGATTTGAATTGGCTCTCTTGTGCCGGTCTGACGCAGCATCCAGCGCCGGGAAGTTGGTCTACCTTCCCCATCGCGCACTACAGAAACTGTTAGCATTGCCTCAAACGGCTCCCCCCCACGGGGTTGCAGGTGGACTTTCCAGTCTTGGATGCGATCGCCAGCACGTTTCCGGTTCGGTTCGTTGCGAAACTGCCAACGCTCTTCCGATGCCACGAACACAACCAGCGGTTTGCCGATTAAATGCTCGTCGGAGATATTGAGCAACTCGACGGCGGCGCGGTTAGCTTCCCGGATTTTACCGCTGGCGTCGGTTACTATGCAAGCTTCCGGAGCCAATTGAAACAGATCCTGGTAGCGCTGGCGTTCTGCTTGTAACTGGACTTGTATGACTGCGAGTTCCTCATCTAAAAATCTCCGGGAAGTGTGTCACCTTTGCGTCTTTCAGACCAGGTCGGAACACGGGCATTCGGCTAATTTATTAGCCGTTTGCAATGCGCCACGAGTTGTAGGCTAGAAATTTACAATCTTTGGGCAAAGCATTTTGACACAATCGCTTACCAGTTTTTAGCGCGTGAAGCGAAATTGTCTTTCTTTCAGGGTCTTTTTTAGTTGGGGATTCCTGCCAACCACCGACGTAGCAAAAGCCATGTTTAGGATGAAAGACAACAGAAGCCCGCTTAAAACCAGCACTGATTGTCCCACCGTAGCGAGGTCTGATATGTCCAGCTTGATGTTGTAGTCGATGAAGTTGACGACGATGAAGCTCGCTTAGGAACAATCTCAACTAGCAATGTGTTGTCAGGGGTAGCATGACCGCCAACGTACCAATTAGCCAAAACCCAAGAGTCAACGCAATGAGCATCAAACTTATTAGATAGTTTATTCTTGGATTTTTTTAGCCCCAAAATTTGACGTTCAGTATAAGTCTCGCTTCCTGCACGAGTTTCTAGTTTGGCAATTTGACGTAATTCTGAATAGAACCACTGTTTGCCGACTTCTAGGGGAGAAAACATTACATTCCACTTTAAAGCACCTTTCCATGTTTTTGCTTTGATATCCTCAACCACAAAAGTGCTAATCGGGAACATTAATGTTAGCCACTTGCAAATACGCAACTTCCACTGCCATCTAGCTTTAGTGGATGGTGGTAATTTTTGTTTATTCACAAGTCGATTTCTGCGGTTTTGGCGACATGGTGTTTTGCGAAATCTTCTAGCGCGTCGCATATTACGACGTGTTTCCACATGGTCTTTGACCCAATCAACCGCGTAAGTTTGAATGTTTAGGTAAGTATGTGACTTGGATTTAACTGTAAACCCCTCACGCTTGCTTCCTGGGTCAACCCCAACAGCTATCGGTTGACAGTTACGATTAGATGGCTCTAGGTTGAGTCGAACACAGAAAACTCCTTTTTTAAAGAATGGGGTAGCCTTGCCTGACTTTATCCAACGCTTAGCCCTTGCAGGGGTTGTCGGCATCAGAGGGCGATTATTACTGTCTACAACTGGAACAAACATTTACGATAAGTCCTATTGCTAGGTTTATATGTCCCTTCGCCACTGACTACCACAGAGGTTACAGACTAGGGAGGCATCCAGTAACGTGTTTTGGGCTACCACACCCAGATAGTTCAGTATTAATGGCTAGACACTGGGCAAGGTCTTGTATTAAGAGATTGGTCAGTTCTCCTCTTACAAGCCCCCGAATTCTATTCGGGGGTCAGTGACTTTGCTGGCACAACTCTTCTACAGCAACCTGTAATTCTTCCGAAACAATACCCAGTTCCTTGAAAGCGACGGGTAGTAGATGCTCTATGGGAGGAGAAGGCGATGCGTTGGCACCTTGGTAAAGCTTGTTCAATCGCAAGTTGAGTGCTTCCATTTGCCGCGCCAAGATGTCTACGTTCATGTCAACCTCCAGACCCTGTGTTATACCAAACACGCCCAATGTTTGCATCGAAAGCAAATCCCCGCAGATGATTTTAGCAGCGCGAGAAAGATTATCTTTTGCAAGTATAAGCCGCGTCTGCTACTAGCTTCAGAAGCATAGAAAATTCTCTGGCACAGTCGCATTCACCTATTGATAGATTCTGGGCTAATCCTTCTGGAAGATAGGAATCTCAATGATGAATTCTGACCCTTTTCCGGGTGCGGAGATGCATTTTAAATGACCCTTGTGTTTTTCCACAACAATTTGGTAACTAATTGACAAACCCAAGCCAGTGCCTTTGCCTGTAGATTTTGTGGTAAAGAAAGGGTTAAAAAGCTGTTCTTGTACTTCTGCCGTCATCCCCACTCCGTTATCGGATATGCGGATTCTCACCCAATCAGAGTTAATAACTTCTGTGGAAATGCGAATAGTGGGTAATTGGTAATTGGGAATTGGTAATGGGGAATTGGTGGTTTCGTTTTCATTACCTTTCGTTCCCTGGATCTGCCTGGGAATGCCATTACCTATTACCTCTTCTATAGCATCTATGCCATTGCCGATTAAATTCATAAAAACTTGGTTTAGTTGTCCGGCATAGCATTCTACAAGTGGTAGGTTGCCGTATTCTTTAACGATCTGAATTCCCGGAAATTCTGGTTTGGGTTTCAATCGATGGTGCAAAATCAGCAGGGTGCTTTCGATTCCGTCGTGGATGTTGGCTGGTTTCATTTGCGCTTCATCCAAGCGGGAGAAGTTTCGTAAGCTGCGGGCAATTTCGCGGATGCGATCTGAACCCTGCTGCATTGCCGATAAAATTTTAGGTAAATCTTCGATGATAAATTCTAAGTCTATGGCTGTTTTTTCATCCTCTAGCGGATCTGGATAGTGTTGGGCATAAAGCTGCACCAATTTTAACAAGTCTTGTATATATTGTTCCGCGTGGGGAAGATTGCTAGCAACGCAGTTAATCGGGTTATTAATTTCGTGGGCAACCCCTGCAACCATTTGCCCTATTGAAGACATTTTTTCAGATTGAATTAGCTGGGCTTGAGTTTGTTGTAATTCGCGTAAAGCTGTTTCTAATTCAGTTGTTTTTTGGCTCAATTGCGCTTCCCTTTGGCGCAGTGCTTCTTCAGCCTGTTTTTTCTCGGTGATGTCTTCTACGGTGCCTTCATAGTAAAGTAAATTCCCGCTCTCGTCTCGCACGGCACGGGCGTTTTCTCTAATCCAAATAACGCTACCATCCAGGCGATAAACTGGCGATTCAAACGCGGATACAGAACCGTATTCTTGCATCGCGGCAATGAATTCTGCTCGCCGATTCTGGTTAATATAAACTTGCCGTGCAATATCGGTACAATTGTTTATCAGTTCCGCTGGCGATTTATAGCCCAAAATCTGTGCCATTGCGGGATTAGCACTTTTAAAGCTGCCGTCGGGTGTAGTTTGGAAAATGCCATCAATCCCATTTTCAAAAATGTTGCGATATTTGGCTTCTGCTTGTCTGAGTGCAACCGCAACAGCATCTTGAATTTGGCACTGTGCTAACAGTAACTGATGCACGTCCAACAGGGAGTAGACTCCATGGGGGTCTTGCACCACAATAGGTTCGTAGATCAGTTCGGGTTGGCGTTGCAAAGACTGCCTTGCTGCTGCCACAATCTCAGTATCGCTGGACAAGGTTAAAATTTCCGTTTTAGCCAAGCCATAAAGTACCTTCAATGGTCGTTTGGCAAATAATTCCAAGCTGTAGGGACGACTGAGATATTCAAAAGTGCGCCGCCGCGAAATCATCCCGACGTACTCGCCTTCGCTGGTGATGATGACGCCCGGAAGTAAAGGATTTTCGTTTAAAATCTTTGTCACTTCATTAGTTGGACGGTCGGACTCGATGCAAACTTCGTAAAGGTTTAACTCTTGCAGCGTCGAGTCCAAACCCAGTTCTGAAAAGCAACTATTCGCCTCAGTTGCCGCTAAAGTTGGTAAAACGATGGTTTTAGCGGGTATGGCGTCCATTTGCTCGATTTGCGGTTTGGGATTGGTACGTTCCATGTGCATTTTGCGTTCGAAAAAGCTCTCTTGCTCTGTTTCCGAACACTCCACCCATCTATCAGGGTTGATCAAACAGCCGTCACCTACCCAGTCCATAGCATATCCGCAATTTTACTGAATTGATAAATTTAGTATGAACTCTTTTGCTTAGAGCTTGAGTGACGCGAATCGCCTCGTTCCGTGAGGCTGCTTGTTGGTTGGTTGTGATTTGGATCAATGTTTTACCTAAGTAGTTTTTTGTATTTTAACCCTGCTAGGGTAAACCGCATCTACCTTCTTAGGGATTTTACGGAAACTTTCATTAAATTTTCCGTGTATGCCATCGTTTGCTCCGCGTTTCTACTTAAGTATCCGGATCAGTACCAGAAATTAGGGCAATTTTTGTATAAAATAAAACAGAATAGGGCAGAATCAGGCATGATTTGACCAGTAGGGGGATAGATGGGGATGCCCGATGCCCAATTCTGCGGAAAAAATTTGGCAATATTTCGGTATCATATAAAGCTGACTTGTCTAAACGACGGAACTGCTGAGCTTTTCACACGTCACGGAGATACCGTATGATCGCACTCAAAACCACTGTCTATGTCGTTGTTTCGTTCTTTGTTTTGCTGTTCATCTTCGGGTTCTTGTCTAATGACCCCGCCCGCAACCCCAAGCGTCGCGATTTGGAATAGACAACGATTTAACGATACCTCAGGCAGTCTGGGCGGGGGATACCTCGCCCCTACAGTCTTAAATGCGGTTGAGGTCTTGCGTATGGGTTGTTTGTTCGCTTCGGTGTACTAAAAGATGCCCTACGTTACGCCCCCTCAACCGCCAGCAATTATTCAGCCACTACGATACCAGCATTTGCCTCATGCTGCTGGCGAATCTTTAATTGTGCGTACGCACGCCTCTGGGCACATCGCTGGCAAAAATGACTGGCAAACCCGCTCTTGGAGTGCGTCAGACTTGGGTTTACCCTTGAGCGTTGGCATTTCAGAAGCAGCGGACTCGCAGTTAATATCGCTGGCGGAAGTAGATCCAGAAGACGCTCTGACGCGGAGAGGGGGAGACGCGGCGAGTGACCCTGCTCAACTAGCTACCGATATTTCCACTACAACTGCCGATCTTACACCCCTGACTCAGCCTGGAGGGGCCCAGGAGCAGGGGGGCTATCTTTCCGGCGTAAGTACTGAGTTAGAATCAGAACCTAAAAGTAAATACAAATCCGCAGAAATACCTGCTTGGAAGGGAAGCGATGACACCCAGGATGGGTGGCTGTTAAATCGCTTGATCCAACTGGCAAATACTGGCGATGGGAGCGTTGTGCAGGCGCAACAGGTGCCAGAAACTCCCCAGATAGAAGTTTTGCCAGGGGAGCATATGTCGCCGGTTCCGGCTCCCACAAGGGCGACTACCCAAGCATCGCCAACGCAGCAACAACAGCAGCCAGCGACGGTTTCAACTTCGGCGGGTGTAATAGAAGTTACAGCCGACCGGCAGGAATTTGACGAAAGGCGACAGATATTTACCGCGGTTGGTAATGTGGTGATGCGGTTTCAGGGGGGGATACTCGATGCCAATCGGGTGCAAGGAAATTTACTTAATTTTATAGCGATCGCAGAAGGCAATGCGTCGTTGACGCGGGGACAGCAGGTATTTCGCGGCTCGCGCTTTGTTTATAACTTTATTCAAAATAGCGGTACGATTCAGAACGCCAGGGGGATAGTATTTTCACCAACTTCGGGGACGGATTTAACCTTTGAAACGGGGACGGGTGGATTTACTATCCCCACCCCGGATCGACCATTGAGCGATCGCTTAATCGAAAATCAACCACCCCAACAAATTACCAACCCAGGCGGGGTCACCGTCGAACTCGGTAGGGGGGGACTCTCCAACCTGGGTCAAATCAATCGCGTGCGGTTTGAAGCCGAGCAGATTGAATTTTACCCCAGAGGCTGGACTGCGACCAACGTGCGCCTGACCAACGATCCGTTTTCGCCGCCAGAATTGGAATTGCGCGCAGATCGCGCCGTATTTACCCAGCTTTCACCCCTACGGGACGAAATAGTCCTCACCAACTCCCGCATCTTTTTCGATCAAGGTTTTTCCATCCCCACTTTCCGACGGCGGATAGTAATCGACCGCACCCCAAGGGAAGCACCCATAGTGCAAATTCGCTACGATGCGAGGGAAAGAGGTGGTGTTTATGCGGAGCGGACTTTTGACATAATTGCGACCCCACAGGTGCAACTGAGCATCACGCCGCAGTTTTTAGTCCAGCGAGCGATCGCGCGACAAAGCGGTAACGTTTTTAACCCAAACTCTTGGGGTTTTAGAATGCGGTTTAATGCTAACGTCAGTCCACGCACCAGAGTTGAAGCTTCTGCGGTGACGCCGACTTTCTTTTTAAACGAATTGCCAGATAGACTGAGAGCGAGGTTGGCGGCGAGTCAGATTATCGGTACTCGTTTACCCCACACGCTTACCCTGGAATATAGTTACCGCAATCGTCTATTTAACGGTTCTTTAGGATTCCAAACCGTCCGCAGCAGTTTGGGAGCTGTGATTACTTCCCCCGTTATTCCCTTGGGGAGAACGGGTGTTAACCTGACTTATCAAGGTAGCGCACAGTATATAAATGCCGAAAGCGATCGCCTAGATTTGCTCGATTTTGACCCCTTGAACCCCAATCCCCAAGATGACCGCATCGTCTTAGCTCGTTTCCAAGCTAGCGCCGAACTTGCGCGTCCTACCTTGCTTTGGCGCGGGCGACCTTTACCAGCGACAGCATCTCAGGGTTTGAGATACACTCCAGTTCCCGTCGTACCTTTCCTGCGCGTAGTTCCTTCTGTGCGGGGTACGACGAGTTTATACACCAGCGGCGATACCCAACAAACCCTCAGCGGTAGTATCGCCTTGCAAGGACAATTCGGTCATTTCTCCCGACCTTTTCTCGACTATACCGGGTTTAATCTCGGCTACACCCAAGTTTTGAAAGATGGTTTATCTCCCTTCTTTTTCGACCGGGTTGTCGATACTAGAGTGCTTTCTTTTGGTATCACCCAGCAACTTTATGGGCCGTTTCGAGTTGGGTTTCAAACTGGGATTAATTTAGATACGGGGGAACGTTTCAGCACCGATTACTTTTTGGAATACAGTCGCCGCACCTACGGTATTATCATCCGTTTCAACCCGGATCGGGAACAAGGTTCGATTAACTTGCGAATCAGCGACTTTAATTGGACTGGCGGCGATGAAGTATTCGGCGGTTCTGGTGGGCGCTTTGTCGATACGGGCGTAATTCAAGAATAAGGCGCTAATTGCCAATCCCTAAGATATGATTTTTCCCCTTTGAACCATTAGCCATTAGCCGCTATGGATGAGTTAACTTGTAGCCCTGTCAATACAAGTCAATCTTATGGGTTTTGATATCAAATCCTTAGGCATCGGAATGATCGGACTTTCTGGGTAATTGCTCGCTTGCCAGCTTGCTAATTGCCAGAAAAGCCCCTACAGGTCGTAATTCCGATGCCTAAGGAAACGATATGAGTAGGTTTAATAAAAAATAGGTAGGTTTTTTGTTTTAGCCCCTAAGAGCGACCATGCCGAAGCGATCGCTCTCCTCGCACTCGATATGCCACAAACGATCGCTCATTTCCATCAACAACGCGGCGAGGACTTCAGCATCCGCATCGGCATCCACACCGGCCCCGTTGTTGCTGGTGTAATTGGTATCAAAAACTTTATCTACGACCTCTGGGGAGATACGGTCAATACCCACAGCCGCATCGAATCTCACGGCCTCCCCCGTTACATTCAAGTATCAGAAACAACATACCCAATCCTCCGGAATCAGTTTCTGTTTGAGGCGCGAGGCGCGATCGATGTCAAAGGTAAAGGAAAAATGCGTACCTATTTTCTTAAACGTATAAAATATAGCCCGGTCTAAATGAAAATTTATCTCATAACTAACTGTTAAAAAAAAGTGAATTATTCAACGATAGATTGTCTGGTATGGGAAGATATAACATTATCTTAGAGCTAATTGCTAATTGCTAATTGTTAATTGCTAATGGGATTTGGACGATTAGCGATTGGCAAAAAACAGCGAATTGCGAATTACTAATTGCTAATTGGTCATGGCATTTTGAGGCATTTTGACTATTAGCCATTAGCCATTAGCACTTGAATCTTAACCTTTATACCAATATACCAATATACCAAAAATATCGTCATTACTAATCAGGGGAAGAAAACCGTGCAATTCGACAATTACGACCCAGGCGATTTTTACGACGAACTGTTTATAGCTCCAGGTAAACCCCGTCCTGAAGCAATGTTGTTAATCGAGAAAATAAATTCCCTATCGCTAGAGGAATTACTGCGAAGACAACAAGCCGCACAGACGGCTTTGATGAAATTGGGGGCAACTTTTAATGTTTATGGGGATAGTCAAGGAACCGAGCGCATCTTTCCGTTTGATGTGATTCCAAGAATTGTTTCAGCACAGGAATGGAAGGTTCTAGAAACAGGACTTAAACAGCGCATCTATGCCTTGAATTGTTTTATTGCTGATATCTACGACGAGCAAAAGATTATCAAAGACGGGGTGATTCCCGTGGAGATGATTGCATCGGCGAGTCGGTTTCTCTCTCCTTGCATTGGGTTAAAACCTCCCGGCGGAATTTGGTGTCACATTACGGGGACGGATTTAGTGCGCGATCGCAAGGGATCGTGGTACGTTTTAGAAGATAACTTGCGCTGTCCTTCCGGCATTTCCTACGTGTTAGAAAATCGCCAGGTGATGAAGAATTCCTTCCCAGAGTTGTTTGCTCAAATGGGAATTCAACCCGTGGATGGATACGCGAGTCATTTACTAGACGCCCTGCTGACTTTAGCACCGACGGTACCCGAACCCAACGTCGTAGTTTTGACACCGGGGATTTACAATTCCGCCTACTTTGAACACTCTTTCCTCGCCCAACAAATGGGGGTGGAATTAGTAGAAGGTCGGGATTTGGTGGTGTCGGATGGCTACTTGCAAATGCGTACCACCAAAGGATTAAAGCGCGTCGATGTCATCTACCGACGTATCGATGACGACTTTATCGACCCGAAAGTTTTCCGTAGCGACTCGCTGTTAGGCGTACCGGGGTTAATCGAAGTTTACCGTCAGGGACGAGTGGCGATCGCTAACGCACCGGGTACGGGTATTGCAGATGACAAAGCAATCTACGCCTACGTCCCCAAAATGATTAAGTTCTACCTGGGAGAAGAACCAATATTGCAAAACGTCCCCACTTACATTTGTGAGCATGAAAAAGAGCGCGCCCACGTGCTAGAAAATTTGGATAAGCTCGTCGTCAAATCGGCTAACGAGTCAGGGGGATACGGGATGTTAATTGGACCCCACGCCACCGAAGAAAAACGCCAAGAATTTGCCCAATTAATTCAGGAAAACCCCCGCAATTATATCGCCCAACCTACCCTATCGCTTTCGAGAGTACCGACAATTGTAGGCGATCGCTTTGAAGGTTGTCACGTAGATTTGCGACCTTATATTATCTACGGTCAAGATATCTACGTTCATCCAGGCGGACTGACTCGCGTAGCACTCAAAAAAGGTTCATTAGTCGTCAACTCTTCCCAAGGCGGCGGTAGCAAAGATACTTGGGTGCTGGCAAATTAGCTAATGGCTAATGGCTAATTGTCAGGAGAAAAATTCAATTAGCAATTAGCAATTAGCCATTAGCAATGACCCATTACCCATTACCCATCACCCATTATGTTAAGTCGCGTTGCTAATTCGATTTACTGGCTGAATCGTTACGTAGAACGAGCGGATAATGTAGCTCGTTTCATCGATGTGAATTTGAATCTAATTCTGGATTTTCCCACAGGGGTAGCCGAACAGTGGGAGCCTTTAGTATTAACGACGGGCGACACCCCAATATTTAAAGAACGCTACGGTAAAGCCGCCGCAGAAAACGTAATTCAATTCCTAGCATTTGACAGCGAATATCCCAATTCAATTGTAGCTTGCTTGCAGCGGGCGCGGGAAAATGCTCGCTCAATTAGAGAAATTATTTCTTCGGAAATGTGGGAGCAAGTTAATGCTTTTTACCTGATGGTAAAAGAAGCAGCGAAAGAACAAACCCTCGCTGAATTGCACGAATTTTTCACCCAAGTCAAACTCTCTAGCCATTTGTTTGCCGGGGTGACGGATGCCACAATGAGTCATAACGAAGGGTGGCATTTTGGGCGCATGGGGAGATTTTTGGAACGCGCGGATAAAACCAGTCGAATTCTAGATGTTAAATACTTTATTCTGTTACCTTCAGTCACAGATGTTGGCACTCCTTTGGATGAAATTCAGTGGATGGCTTTGCTGAAATCTGCTAGCGCTTACGAAATGTATCGCAAATCCAAGCAACATCGAATTATCCCAAATCGCGTCGCAGAATTTTTAATTTTAGACCGCGAGTTTCCCCGGTCAATTCAGTTTTGTCTGTCCCAAGTAGCAGAATCTTTGGAGCGAATTAATGGAACGCCAGAAGCGACTTGCAATATGCCTGTAGGAAGGGCTTTAGGTCGGTTGCGAGCCGAATTGGAATATACAACAATGGAAGAGATTATGGAGATCGGTCTGCATCAATTTTTGGATAACTTGCAGCAGCGAATGAATCAGGTAGGCAAGAAAATATTTGAATCGTTTTTCGCACTGCAACCTGTTGGCTAATGGCTAATGGCTAATGGTTACTCCCTTCGCGGTAGAAGACTATCTACATCTTTCTTCTTCCTTCTTCGTGTTCTTCGTGTCTTCGCGGTTGATTAAATAGTTATTCTTACCTAGCGAAGGGAGTAATGGGTAATGGGTAATAACGCCTATTGATCCCCCCCAGACCCCCTTAATAAGGGGGGCACGGGGGGATCCCTGGGAAGGGGGGTTTGGGGAGATTGGTTTAGCAATTAGCAATTAACAATTAGCAATTAGCAATTAGCAATTACCAATTACCAATGCGTTACCAAATATTACACACCACGACTTATACTTACGCTCCGGCGGTGGTTTTAAATCCCCATGTAGTGAGGTTGCGATCTCGCAGTGATGGAAACCAAACCCTGCACTCTTTTTCCCTAGAAATTAGTCCAGAACCCGCTGGAATTTCCCAGGTGCTGGACTTAGAAGGAAATGCCGTCACTCGCATGTGGTTCGTAGAACCCACCGAGAGTTTAACGATTAAAGTCGCATCCGAAGTTGAAACTCACTGTACCAATCCCTTCAACTACATTTTAGAACCTTGGGCAACCCAATTACCTATTGATTACCCCAGTTCAGTCCTTACCCAAATAATGCCTTACCTCAACCCCTCACCCTCAAATGCTATAGACCCAATTATCTACGAACTCGCGCAAGAAATTTGCCATGAAGTGAGTGGAAAAACCGATATATTCTTGACACAATTGAATCAACGCATTTACAAGAATTGTCAACAGGAAATTCGGGAAACAGGCGCACCATTCCCCCCAGGAATTACTTGGAAACAACAAGCTGGTTCTTGCCGAGATCTTGCCGTTGTTTTTATCGAAGCTTGTCGCGCCGTCGGTTTAGCTGCTAGATTTGTCAGCGGATACCAAGAAGGCGACCCCGACAGCGAAGAATTACATCTCCACGCTTGGGTAGAAGTATATTTACCGGGTGCAGGTTGGCGGGGGTACGATCCGATACAGGGTTTAGTTGTGGCAGATCGGCATATTAGTTTAGTGGCGAGTGCTTTACCAGGAAATGCTGCCCCAGTTTCCGGCAGTATTCGCGGTAATGCCCGGTCTACTATGCACTATGATTTGAAGATTATTCATCAGGACTTAGGCAAACACCAAAGTTTCTCTGAAAAAGATGGCTAATAGCTAATTGCTAATTGCTCGCAATTCAATTGCTTCCAGAGCAGCGATTAGCGATTAGCTATTAGCAGTTACACAACCGTTGCTATTGGACATGATATGATACGTCGCCCAAGCGTAAGTCCTGTTCATTTCAACCACCCATCCTGAACCAACGAAAAATTAAAAAATTCCACGCATCGGGTTGTTCAAGTTCGATAAGTTATACTCCAAAAAACTTAATTGCAGTTGTTCTTTGGAGGTGACCGATGCTGCTGTTGGAAGTATCTCAGACTGAAGCAATCGCTGGTGAAAATGCCGTTGCCATTTCCCAGTTACCCGTTGTTTGGCAAAACATCGCCACCGGGAAGTCAAACGTTGCACTTCCCGAGCCAAAAAGTTACGTTCAGATGGCGCAGTTGTTCCAATACAAATTAGAACAAGGTGACGTAGACTTATTTAAAGATCGTCCAGATATAATTCACCTCAAACCATATTTGGCCCAACTCTTTGGACAGCTAGCGCGAGAAACCCTCGAATTTTACGGCAAGGATTTTTTAATCGAAAACTATCCCAACTTTACAGAAATACTGCGACCAACTGGAATCAAAAAAAATACATTTTAGCGATGAATTAAAAGTCCTCAGCATTGGGATAGATCTTTTTCAAGAGTTTGGTTACGAAGTGCCTGCCAGCTTTTACCAAGTCCACCTCGCACCCATTTTCCGAGAGCATATTTTTGCAGAACGCGCTTTAAGATTTGACCCCCGCGATGCAGAATACAAACGTCCCTGGGATGCTGTGCTTCACGCCTGCAAGGTGTTTGCCATCCAGATGAAAATTCAAAGCATTGCTTCCAAATACGGTTTGACCTATCAGCATGGATGCGGTTGTAACTCCCACCTATCGGCGATTGATGTATCGGGGGGAGCATTTGAATATGAATTAAGTCCCCAAAAAAGTCAGCGATGGATTCGCAGTTTTATCTGGACAATGTGGTATGATACCATGTCCGGTCGATTACCCATGATTGGGAGTAGGGAACATCATAGATACTTTGCAGGAACAGATAACTTTAAAGTTAGCCGTGCCCCTACGCAACGATGCGGTAGTGTGTATGGGCAATTCAACGGACATGATATGAGTATGCATTCTTCGACCTTGTGCCCAATACTAGCTATTTGGTGTGATAAAAGAATTGTAGATTGCAGATTTGATTTAAATCTGCAATCTACAATCTAAAATCTGCAATTCTTTTATTGGATTTCCGAGGTTGGTGGTTCGAGTTGGTATCCCTGTGCCAGCTCAACAGCAGAAACTCCTTCTATACGCTCGATTCCTGCCAGTTTTGTAGAGTCAATGGAACCCGCAATCACTCCAATTTGTTCCATCAACTGTTCTACTTTCATTCCATCAGCTTGCAAAGCTGCAACAACTTCCAGGATTCGCTCCCTGTACTGATCCTTAACCAAAACTGACAAATTAACTTCGGACATAATCGACCTCTCAGGACTTATATCATGTCCAATAGCAACGGTTGTGTAACTGCTAATAGCTAATCGCTAATGGCTGCTCTGGAGGCAATTAGCAAGCGAGCAATTAGCAATTAGCCATCCAAGGACATGATATTACGCAAAGAAACCGGGTTTCTATGAAACATCAGATCTACGCAGAAACAAGGGTGATAGGCTTGTCCTGCTTAAGTCCTGCCTGTTTTACCTTAAGGCGCTTGGACAATGCCAACACCAACATCTTCTGAGGGCAGGGGTAACCGACGCGCGGTGCGTACAAGCAGATTCCACAGTTCTTGACCTTTGAGCCCAGTTGCCTGAGCATGAAGAGCTGCGATACCCGCCACATGGGGTGTTGCCATACTCGTGCCGCTAATCTTGTTGTACTGCGTTGGCATTAACCAGCTAGAGCGAACCGCGACACCGGGACCGGCAATGTCAATCTGACCCCCGTCTGGATTGATGCCTCGAGTAGAAAACCGTGCGATTTGCATTTGGGAATCAATTGCCGCAACAGCCATGATCGATGGGCAGTTAGCCGGACGACCCACTGGATTGATCGTGCCGAGATCCCGTCGGCTTTCGTTCCCTGCGGCTGCAACAATCAACGTACCACGGCTGAGCGCTCTTTGAGCGACTGCTTCGTACACGCGAGAGTAAGGCGTACCAACTTCGGTAGGCGATCCCAGGGACATAGAAATAACTTGGCATCCATTTGCTATTGCCCACTCAATCCCCTGGAGAATTCCTCCGTCAGCGCCACTACCCCGATTGCTCAGCACTTTACCTGCATAAATTTCTGCATTATAAGCAATGCCGTAGCGAGGCAGTTGGCTGGGTTTGAGAGCGCCCAGCGCCGTACCAATGCAATGGGTTCCATGCCCATGTCCGTCCTGGACTTCTTCCCCTGGGATAAATGATTTGCTTTGGATGCTTCGACCAATAAAATCGGGATGATTCAAATCGAAACCCGTATCCAGAACGGCAATCTTAATCCCCTGACCGCTGTAACATGAATTGACCACCTTGGTTGCTTGCAGTCCCCAGGTAGCGACTGATTCATCTACTTCTTTCAGAGTCAGTTGTCCCTGTTCGGTGGGAAGTAAGCTACCAACCAGTTGGTTTACAGCATCGCGGTAACCTTTGAGGTAGTCCGCTGTCACGTCCATAGTAGTGGGCGATCGCAACAGCTTCGGATTGCCTAATTCTGGATCTTCCAGGGCATAAACCACCCTTTCTGGTTCAATGGCTAGAATCGGGCTGTTTTCATCAGCAGACACTCTGAGCGAGCGCAGTTGTGCCGGTGCTGCACTCACCACCGCCACCCCCAAAGTACTTAAAACTATAGGGCTATCCGCCTCACCAGACAGATTTATACTCGCTGATTCACTCAGCATTTGTATCCCAGCATCTACTGCATCCTCACGAAACAGGATTAGATACCTACCCGTAGTTTCAGATCCAGCAACCATTGAATTGAGATTGTTCACCATTTCACAACTTTCCTTTTAAGTTTGTTTTGTTTGTAGGGGCACGGCGGACAAAAACTTGGGCTTTAGCGGCAAAATTTATTGATGCCGTGCCCCTACATATTGGACTAAGGATTGATTACTAAGTAATCAACGTAGAGGCGGATAGGTTCACCCCACTCGATATTGACCCAAATACTTACCCGACCGTCTTGTGGGGCAACGTTGTGGAGGGTGAACCTGGCACTTCCAATAAACTTTCCTCCTCCTGATGCGCCTTCGCCAATCGCAACAAATACCCGAGAGTTGCGATTAACAGCACCCCAGTTGAGAGGTAATATCCACTGTCCTTTTCTGTCGCCCCAGTCATGGCGATAGCTAAAACCAGTGCCGCTCAGTTCTTGAGTTGAAACGCCATCTTTTGAGCCGAACAGTTGAATAACTTCTTCAGCTTTAACTTCTTGGATTTCCATTTCTGCTGGGAGTTGTAACACTGACGACATATCAATTTCTCCTTTTTCGTTCAAAGTGGTGTATAATTAGGGCGCACTGCGATGAACTGCCGTATCTCATCGAGTTTGTTCGCTCTGTTATCTATAACGAAGGCTCGATGCAAAATATTCCGAAACTGATTAACATAAGTTGCTAGTTACCTTTTTAGGGCTGCTAGCTAATGGCTAATAGTAGAATCGTCAAATATTACGAGCGACAATTAGCAATTAGCAATTAGCAATTAGCAATTAGCTGATAACTAGCAACTTGAGTTATTACAACACAAAATCGCAGCCAGCAGATTTAAACCGCATCACGCGAGAGCCAGAACCACTGCCGAAACGAACGCCAATCGAGATGCCAATTCCCCACTTCACGGGGGGATGAGTCGGCACGTCAAAGCGAACAAATCCAGCATTGCCAGTAAGATTTACGCCGTTATGTTGGGCAATCTTGTCAGGGCCATCGAAGATGTGAACATCTCGCACCACGGCATCGGCTGACAGGGTTTCAAATAACAACATGACTGACCCAACTCGCAGTCTTTTGTCATTGACAATAACTGTAGTAGGAACCGCAAAGTGGAACCAATTGTTCGTGTTTGCTTTACCTTCGACTTCGATGTAAAATCCAGCCCGCCAAACCTTGGCAATCTCATTAGGAAATTCGATTTCCATGCTGTGACCGTGAGTCCACATCGCCTGTGCCAGAGAAGAGAAGGTGACGCGCTCGATCATCTCGCGAACGTTGGGACGATTGCCGATGCGTTGGCTGCTGGGTCTTCCGGGAGCATCTTGCTGGGGCGAACCAGTCGTGCGAAGCAAACTCCTGGCTGATTCTGGCGATAGAGGAGCGATGCCGCGTTGGCGCAATACGCCTTGAACGCAACCCAAAGCACCAACGACGATCGGCGAAGCGCTAGAAGTGCCGCTGAATAGGTCGGTGTACCACAAGTCTTCGTTGCTACCTCCCTGCAAGTCGCCGTAACCGCAGGTGGTCACCTCGCGTCCCCAACCTTGGGCGTCGAGTATCGAGCCATAATTTGAGAAGTCCAGGCGCGACCTGTCGGGGCCGTGGTCTCGTCCGTGAGTACCTGGAGGTGGCGCACCCGCACCCACAACGATCGCACCAGAATCGCGATTGGCGCGGTTAAATGGGTTAGTCCAACTGGCAGGAAATCCTGGATCTGGCGTGTTGTAAACCGGATCGTCCAAGTTTTCCGCACCGTTGCCCGCTGCTTCCACAACGATGACGCCGCGACTGGTAGCATAGCGAATCGCGTCGAAGTCGTCGGGCCACCACTCAATCGCAATGTAGCCTTGCTGTCCAACTCCCGTCGCGCGAGGTCCAGGTCGGTGGAGTTCGATCAGAATGATGTCGCCGGGATTGAGCAGATCGGCAGCTTGGCGAATCGCTCCTGCCGATCCGGGGCCGCCAAAAATCGAGACGGCGCGGACGTTAGCATCGGGACAAATGCCGGTAATGCCAAAGGGATTGCGATCGCCGCCAAACTCACCAATCACCGCCGTCCCGTGATTGCGCCAGCCAATATCCGTCGATTGAGTGCCGCCAACTACACCGCCTTGGTTTTGCGTTAGATCCTCGTGGGTGAAACGCCAAGCGCCTTCAATATCAATAATTTTCACTCCCGCACCGCCGCCGCCCGGTATCGTTGCAGCGTAATTGGCGTCAATACCTCCTGGTGCCGCACCCAGATACCCTTGGCGGGCCGTAAAATCGGGGGTTGCTGGGGGCGCATCTGCTGCGGTCGGCATCATGTCGTTAAGCCGCAGGGGTGGTTCCGCTGCTGGCTTCACGTAGGCGGCGCTAACAACATCCAATTCCCGCAGACGTGTCGCCAGTTCGTCCAATCGCTCGTCTGGAGCTTGCACTCGATAGTAAGTGGATAGATCCGGTACTTCTGTCCCTGAAGTAGCTGCTAAAGACAAAGTCTTCTGTTGAACTCTCTCTTCACTAGCACCAAACAATGGTTGCAAGGTGATATTCTCAGATGCCAGCAAATCTGCTAAAGACGAGACATCTACGCCAGCAACAGATCTGACGCCTGCCGTTGTGGCTCGCAATCCGGTTGCAGGCTCAACAATTACAATTAGTTCGCGTTCCATATTTTATTCTTTGCTTTTCAACAAAGTTCAGAAGCTTTCTTGGTGGGGTATTGGCGAATATCTCGCTGGTTTTACCTCACTTTGTCTGCTCTGTTCTTTTTAACGATGGAGAAATGCAAATTATTCCGGAACTGACTGAAAAAGTTCTGTTATAGATCCCAGACATAAGATCTCCCTTGCAAAAATACCTTAAATGGGTGAAGCGCTGTTGTAAAAACCTTGCTTTGGTCGTAAAAGACCCAGGACTTAGGCACGAAGCCTATCACCCTTGTTTCTGCGTATACAGAAAGCCGGTTTCTTTGCCTAAGTCCTTGAGTTGCATGTTTGTAAAGTTTTACTGCTGAATTTTTTAACAAATCTCGCTTGCTGATTGGGGAAGTATAGTTATGAATAAAAAACCAGGAGAGTCTCAGCCTCAAAGCTCTCTGCACCTGTATTTCGATCGGCTCCTGCTTAAAACTATCGAGAGAATTGCCCGCAAGCAAACCAGAGGCACAAGGGTTTCCTGGGAAGATGCCCAACAAGTTGCGTATGAGAAAGTATTACAAGCTACGCAAGCTGGCAAGTTCCGCAAAGGAGGAGTGGAGGAATTTTATCATTGGGCAGCAACTGTGGCGAGGTTTGCCATCATCGATCTGGTGCGTCACGAACAGCAATTTCATTGTCAAAGTTTAGACCAGAATATTCCCGGAACCGATGTGCCCCTGTCTGAAACGATCGCGGATGAATTCAATTTATTAGATGCTTTTGAGCGTGCCGATTTAGTGCTAAAAGCCATAGAAGCGATCGCTCTCCTAAATCGCCGCTACCCAGCGCGCGCCTATCTCAAACTTTGGCAAGGAAGGGTTGAGGGTAAGAGTCAGGCGCAACTAGCTGCTGAGTTGGGCGTCACTCAAGGCGCCATCTCAAAGCGCTGGAAAGAATTGTGCCACAGCATCGCCCAGATACTAGGACTGTTGCAAGTTGACGCGGTTAAACAAGAACTGGGGCAAATTCACCAGCAGAAGACACGCAGAACGCGCTCTCAGACTAAATGGTAGAGAAACCAAGGTTTTTCGCTGCCCGTCAATTGGGAATAATCAATACAACTGGTTATACGATGATGCCGTCATCCGTTAATACAAACAAACACCAGTTGCAGAAAAATCAATTATCCTCGTCTGGAGCGAAAAATCTATGGAGAAAGACTTTGGGCAAGAATTTAACCCACCAACGCCGCAACCCGGAGAAATCTGGGAACTCAGTCGATACCTGCGAAGTCCTCTTTTGTTCTCCAAGGAAGAGCAACAGCAACTCTACTCAGAGGCGGCGCGCCGGTTTCTAGAAGGAAAGTCGCCACCCCGCTACGTAACGATTGTAAACTCACCCGATCCACCACTAGATCCAGAAGCAGAATGGCAAGTTGTTTCTGTGATGTTGATGTCCCCTGAAACTAATTTTTTGAGCGATGTAGATTTGCTTATTCCTCAAGAGATTTCTGGCGTCGGACAAGATTTGCTGGCTGAAACTTGGCACATTCTGCCGATGTTGACTTGTAATTTACTACAGCCAGTTGGGCGGCGATTGTCCAGAGAAATTTACGATTTATTGATGACTGTAGGGGACTACTACCTCGGTTTGGTTGATGCAGCACCCTCACCCCAGGAAATTCAAGCATTAGCGTTGAAGATTGCCCCAATTTCAACCAGCGAACAGCCAGAAATTCAAGCATTTCATCGGCAAGAACAAGCCTGGAGTGATGTTTTGCTCGTCCCGCTAGCTGCTTACCGCGCCTACTTTAAAGGGATGAAACTGACGGAGGTGGTATTAAATGAAGCCCTACAAATTTCGCGATATTTGTCAGTTGAAACCCAACAGGATTGTGAAATTTGATTAACTCAGGACTGACACAAGACGAAGCCATCACCTTTGTTTATTCGTAAATCTTTAGTTGACAAATCAACGATTTCAGGACTTACGCAAAAAAACTTTGGTGAAATCGATTAATCCTGGGTGTAGAGCAGCGAGATTGACGCATCACCTTTGTTTTTGGCCCCGCGTGCATCAGTCCTGGATTTTTCAGAGCAACCGGGTTTCTTTCCGTAAGGAGTTGGGGAGAGCGATCGCATGATTCCTGGTAAAAGATATGGCTCTCCCGCACCTAATCCATCAAAAGAATCATATTCATTCGTCACATTTGACACGAGGTTGAACTCAGATACAAGCATAACGAACCCTACAAAGCCTAAAACGAGCAACAATGCCAACCCACTCACCACTAGAAAACAAACCATTGCCCATGACGGCAAGTTTAAATTCAAGTTTAATTTTGGGGTAGGAACTTGGGACAGATAACCATGTATCAGGTGCAAGCTCAAAGCGGTGCTAACGGCAATGAAGGTGATTTTTGAAAAAGTCCATTTGGACATTAATTTACCTCAATTAAATCAGCAAGTTCAATTCGTGCCTAGATGCAACCTTAATGCACTAATCAGCTGGATTGCGATACCCTGTTGTATTTTTAACCCATAAAACTACGGGAGGGAAATCCTCTTTCGAGGACAGGTTAAGCGTACAAGACGATAAATTTGCCCAAAAGCTTTTTGGCAATTACAGCAGATTGCTTTTCTTGTGAGGGAAAGCCTTGGCAGCAGTGTGCGGGCACCCTTAATGCTGCCCGCACACTGCTGCCAAGGTGTACCTCATGCGGCTGCAATCCGCTATATCTATTACTACAGTAGAGCAGCCTGTTTAAAATTAACAATATTTTTCCCTTTACGTAAATTAATCGCTATCAACTTCAGCAAATCTTTAATTTAGCCAGGTATATATAAACTTATTGTAAACAGAGGGGACAAACTTGGCAAAAAGTTCTTAGCAAGTTAGTCTCTGTACTGTGCGATCGCTACCGGATCTTGGCGATGCTTCCCAATTAATCAGCCGAAACAGCTTCCGTACCGTTTTCCCGATAATATTTCCACTCGACATCGGGCATATTATCAAACGCTTTTCTCAGGGATTCTTCCCACAGCTTACGAATTTTGAGCAAATAAGGATCTCCGGGTGGTAATTGCAATTGATGTTTGATCGTAAAAGTATCGGTTTCGTACATTATCATGCTAATCGGTGGCCCTACAGAAATATTAGATTTCATCGTAGAATCAATCGATAGCAACGCACATTTTGCCGCCGATTCTAAAGGGGTATCGTACTTGAGCGTGCGGTCTAAAATCGGCTTGCCGTACTTGGTTTCACCTAACTGTAAAAACGGCGTTTCTGGCGTGGCATGAATAAAGTTACCTTGATTGTAAATTAGATAAATTTGCGGTTCTTCTCCTCTAATTTGACCGCCAACTAAGAAGCTACATTTATAATCAATTCCGTCTTTTTGCAACCATGTTCCATCTTTTTGTTGAATTTGTCGGATTGTAGCGCCGACGTAACTGGCGACTTCATAAAGCGTGGGTAAGGTATGAAGGTTGACCTTTTCTTGTGCTTTGAGATCCTTTTGCAGACAAGCGATAACGCTTTGAGTAATAGAAAGATTTCCAGCAGTACAGATAACAATTACCCTTTCTCCTTCTAACGAAAAATCGAACAGTTTTTGGTAATTGGAAACATAGTCAACTCCGGCATTGGTGCGGGAGTCGGAAGCCATGACCAGACCAAATTTTGTGATGATACCAAGGCAATAAGTCATATCTTTTGAATGAACGAACCGCAGATACGCAGAGGACTCAGAGAAAGAGCAGAAAGAGAAGATTTCACGGGTCATTTTTTATTATTAATATTATTAATTTGTTGCTCTAACCATTCCCAAGCTTTTATTAATAGATCTTCTAGCCAAACCATTACCCGATCTAGCCATTCTAAGATTTGCTCTAATGGGTGTTTGACGTAACCGACTGGTTTCGCTTCGGTTTCTATCCATTCGGTTTCTGGATTTGCAGGGACTTTGCGGGTGGATGCTACAGATTTTTGAGAGGTAGAAGTAGTATTTAAAGACGAGACGCTGTCGGGAACTTTTGTTATTTCCTTGGGTGATTTTTGATGCACCGCTAAATCTGACTGTTGTTGAGGTCTTACTGCAAGTGCTTGTTTGGGTTGGAGGTGACGCTTAATCAGGTTTTGGATGCTATTGACCCCAGGGATATCCGTTGGTGTAGAAGGCGGGAGAGCAACTGCGGAAGCCTGGTTTTTCTGGGCTGGTATTCGGTTATTATTTGGCTGTGGTTTGCCAAAGAGGTCGTTTGTTGTCAACCAAGGGTCTTCTATATCTTCTGAAACCGCTGTTTGAGGATTCAGCAATCTCGTTTTTACCTGGTGCAGTAATTTTTGGGCGCTATGGACAACCGACTGGGTAATTTTGCCGGTTTCTATTTGAGCGATCGCTCTGTCTATGCTAGAAATCCAATCGGGTTTACTTTCATCTGACTTCAGATGAATTTTGTGGGTTAATTCCTCGTGTCGGTGTTTTAATTCCTCACTTTTAGCTTTTAACTGTTGCCGCCTATTTTCAAATTGATTCAGTTGCTGGTTTTCTGACTGGAATAAATTAACAACCGTCGCCACCGGGCCAGTTTTTACCCAATTGATCGCATTCTGCAATAGTCCTCCCGGTGCAATATTGGCTGGTGCTTCCGGTGGCGCTAAAGTAATGCTGGATGTTTCCTCGACTTGGTCGATTGAGTCGCGCTGGTGCAAGTAGCTTTCAACTTCAAAAATAATTTTCTCGTTGAGTTGTTGTTGCTGTTCTGGAGTTAAAATATCCAAAATTTCATTTTCGTCATTAACCAATACTAGATGGCGCTGTTCTTGCTGCGTAGCAATGCCAGTAATCGGGGATGGGTTTTTGCTTCCTTTAACCTGGAAAGAGATCGGTTTGGCATTTTCTGTCAAAGCTGCCTTGTTTGCTTGGGCAGCAGGCAGGTAAAATGATTCAGCCACCTCTAGCACTCGCCTCACTGGCATATCCGAGGGTGGTAGTTGGGGTGGCGGGGGTGAATTAGAGAGTCCCAAGAATTGCTGCAAGCGCCTTCCTGCGAGTTGGGCGGATTGAAACAGCATGAAAACGGGGTAAAGTATTACCTGCACTCCCCAGGTCGTAGCAACTTGTCCGTGTCGAATCGCGCGCTCGCGGCGATCGCTCCACCGGATATACTGCCGGTTAAGATAACTGAACAACCTGCTTTGATAGCGACCTGGGAATTTAGTAGGCATATATCTAGTCTGAAGGACGCGGTTTATTTTCCCCGCCGCATCCTGAAATAAAGATTTCTCACCTGATTGTACCGAAAAGATGAACCATCCCGTGACATCTTCTGCCACCAACCAAATTTCCGCATCCATCGCCAGACTGCGCCAGCTAACTCAAGTTGATACCTTAGCAAGTTGGCGATACTGTCCTGCTGACTTACCCGTCGAGGAGATCACCCCAAGCAACTTTTTGAACTGGTCGCTAGTCCAGCTTAATCCCAAAGGCCACATCGCTTGGTCTGGGGGTTGTCAAGTTTTATGGCTAGCTCAACAATTGGTTATTCCCTATGCTTTACAAGAATATCCTTTAACTAATTTATGCTTGCGGCTGGCATTGACTTGGTGGGCGGAAGATGTTCAGATTTTTATCAATGGTACTTTTGTACAATCTGGGGATTTATTAGATTATTTCACGCGGGTACTGTTGAGCGAATCCGTCACCCCAGGGGAAGAAATTATCGTCGCGTTGCGCCTCGTCAGTCCGAGTCATTGCGATGGTGCGTTGATGCGTTCTGTTTGTATTTATGAATCTACCACTCCAGACCGCCTCGAACCCGGTTTTATTGCCGATGAATTAGACGTATTGCAGCGTTATTTAGCAGCCTTTAATCCAAAACATCTCGATATCCTGGCAGCAGCTATCTCCCAAATAGATTGGCAAGTGTTGGAGGATAGGGAATTGTTTGATCGATCGCTTACCACCCTCCGCCAAACTCTCCAATCTTCAAAACCAGTCGCCGGATTATGGGATAAGGAAGAACGGGAAGATAAGGAAGACAAGGAAGGCTTTTCTTGCCTACCAAATACTGGCGATCGCATCCAATCCAAAATATACTTACTCGGACACGCCCACCTCGACATGGCTTGGTTATGGCCTGTTGCAGAAACTTGGAAAGCCGCCCAACGTACGTTTGAATCAGTCCTAAATCTGCAAAAAGATTTCCCCGATTTAATATTCTGCCATTCCACCCCCGCCCTCTACGCTTGGCTCGAAGAACATCGCCCCGATTTATTTGCAACCATCCAAAACAAAGTCAAATCTGGACAATGGGAAATTGTCGGGGGAATGTGGATCGAACCAGATTTAAATCTGATCGACGGCGAATCAATTGTCCGCCAAATTCTCTACGGTCAGCGCTACGTCCAAGCCAAATTTAATCAACTCAGTACTGTCGCCTGGGTTCCCGATACTTTTGGTTTCTGCGCCACCTTGCCCCAATTTCTCAAACAAGGGGGAATTGAATACTTTGTCACCCAAAAACTAGCCTGGAACGATACTACTAAATTTCCCTACGGTGCCTTCTGGTGGCAATCCCCCGACGGCACTCAAATATTTAGTTTAATGTCCGCCCTCATCGGTGAAAGTATCGACCCAATTAAAATGGCATCCTACGCCGTTGATTGGCAACTAAAAACCAAATTACCCGATGTTCTTTGGCTTCCCGGCGTCGGCGACCACGGCGGCGGCCCCACTCGCGATATGCTAGAAATAGCCCAACGTTGGCAAAAATCTCCCTTCTTCCCCCAACTCCAATTCACAACCGCTGCTAATTATTTGAGTCAGTTATGTAGGGGCGGGTTACACCAACCATCTATCCCATCATCTACCGTCGATCTAAACCCGCCCCCCGTCAGCGATAAAAATCCATCCCATTACCAATTACCCATTACCAATCACCCATTACCAATTTGGCAAGATGAACTTTATCTAGAATTCCATCGCGGTTGCTATACTACCCATGCAGATCAAAAGCGTTGGAATCGTCGCTGCTCTGGCTTACTCTACCAAGCCGAATTGTTCTCATCTCTCGCTACTATAGCCGCTGGCGCTACTTATCCCAAAGCTGAATTAGAAGATGCCTGGAAGAAGGCATTGTTTAACCAATTCCACGATATTTTACCCGGAACTTCGATTACTCAAGTATTTGTAGAAGCTAACCAAGTTTGGCAGGAAGTCGAACAAGTCGCTACGCAGATATTAGCAGCGTCTTTGGATCAGATCGCCACCCAAATCTCCCTACCCCCACCCCCACATCCAGACGCCTTACCCATCATCATTTTTAATCCCCTAAACTGGCAAAGATCCGAAGTCGTCGCCATTCCCCTACCAGACTCCCCCCCTTCTCCAGGGGGGGCAGGGGCGGATCCCATTTGGTCACAAGTCGCCCCCACCCCCCTACCAGACTCCCCCCCTTCTCCAGGGGGGGCAGGGGCGGATCCCATTTGGTCACAAGTCGCCATTCCCCTACCATACTCCCCCCCTTGTCAAGGGGGGGCAGGGGGGGATCTTTGGCAAGTTTTCGACCATCAGGGACAACCTTTAGTCACCCAATTAAGGACGGCAGTCCTCACTACCAACCCATCCGCACTACTCTTTATTGCCCCCGATATTCCCTCTGTTGGCTATCGCCTCTTCTGGTTATGTCCCCAAAACTCTCATATCCCCAATTCGATTAATTTCCCTTCCGAATCAGAGCCTATATGGGCGCACCTTTCCCATTATGAATATAGTATAGCACAAAAAAATGAAATTGCAACAAAAAATTGGAATTTAGAAAACGAATTTCTGCGGGTAACCGTAGACCCAGAAACGGGGAATTTATCCAGCAGCTTCGACAAAATCCACCAGCGGGAAATCCTCGACAAAACAGGAGGGAATCAACTGCAAGCGTTTAAAGATAGCGGTCAATATTGGGATGCGTGGAACATCGACCCCAACTACGAACAACACCCGTTACCCCCAGCCGAACTAAAATCAATTGAGTGGATAGACTATGGGCCAATAGAGCAACGACTGCGGGTGGTAAGACAGATAGGACAATCGCAGTTTTGTCAAGATTACATCTTGCAAACTGGTTCCCCCGTCTTAAAAATTGCCACAAAGGTAGATTGGCAAGAACGGGGAGTATTGGTAAAAGCAGCTTTTCCTTTAAACTTAGAAGCCGAATCCGCAACTTATGAAATCGCCTGCGGTGCGATAAGTCGCCCAACTCAACCTCAAAAGGCAGACGCAAAGGAAGAGGACGCGGGGACGCCCCGACGCGGGGACGCGGAGATGGGAGAGGAAGATAATGCAACTTGCCAGCGAGAACTGAGAGAAAAAGCGAAATGGGAAGTACCCGCCATAGGTTGGGCAGATTTAACAACTGACAAATACGGCGTCAGCTTGCTAAACGATTGCAAATACGGCTACGACAGCAAACCGAATCAATTGCGATTAACACTATTAAGGAGTCCCAGTTGGCCTGACCCAGAAGCAGACCGGGGGTATCATGAATTTACCTATGCCATATATCCTCACGGCAATAGTTGGCAGTCTGCCCATACCGTGCGACGGGGGTATGAATTAAACCAACCGCTTCAGGTAAGGGTAATGCCACCGGGTCGCGAAGGGAAAGAGGCATCTTTACCACCCGTAGGTTGCTTTTTAGATTTAGGGGCGCAAAATTTAATATTGATGGCGTTGAAGCAGTCGGAAGATAACCCGCAACAATGGATTTTGCGGTGTTATGAATGTCATGGAGCAGCAGCCGATTTATCTTTGGGGGGAAATGGGGGGTTAGCGATCGCGCAGATGGTAGATTTGTTAGAGCGCGCGCTTCCCATCCCCGACCCTAAAACCAGCCAAATTTCCCCTTGGCAAATCGTCAGCTTTCAGTGCCAAAAAAAACCCGCCCAAGAGCGGGAATAAAACACCCATGATTTTGGTCTAATATCATGTCCTTAGGCATCGGTAGTGTATGGATAGCTAATTGGTAATTGCTAATTGCTAATTGCTAATTGTCAATTGCCAAAAGAGCTGCTCAGTAATTATTGACTGTTTCTTTTTTATTTAGCCATTAGCGATTAGCTATTAGCAGTTACACAACCGTTGCCAAGGGACATGATATAAAACCATCCTCTTTTCCGACCAATCCTGTTCTGACAAAAATGCCGTTTATCCTAGGGAACATGAGTAATTTTGTTAAACAACCCCATATCTCCAGGTTGCCGTGCTACTACAGCTTTTGCAACAGGTCTACTGAAAAACCTCAACCCGAACAGGATTCACCGGCGCACCCGCCTTTGTATACCGCAAATTCACCATCGTCGTAATCAACGGCAGGGGTCGGGTGAAATCCCACCGGAGCGAAGGATTTGCCACATCCGCCATCCCAATCGTCAAAACAGGCAGGGCGATGTACCACACGATGTTTGTAACACTTCGGCCTCGTTATCACCACCGGGACATCTTTGTAAAAATACCTTGGCCTGGGTATGACAACGGGATAGGTGACGTGGACAAATTTCGGCCTGCGGATCACCACCGGGTAATATTTATACACCGGGTAATATTTGTAGCGATAAACAGGCCGATGAATCACGACTGGGTAGTGCTTGACGTAATACTTTGGCCTGCGGATTACCCGATGGTGAACCTGGCAAGGTCTGTAGCTGTAGGTATAGCAACCTCCTGCCTGTGCCTGTTCCGGGCTAACTACCATACCCAAAACAATGGCGACGGGCAATAAGGCAAGACAGACTTTACCTGAGAGTTGTTTCCAGTTCAGCCCGTTGAATAACGGCTGGGCGTCTTCGGCAGGCGTTGACTCTATGGAGGGAGCCTCGTCGTAAGCTGAAGCACAATGTAGGTAGGCGAGGTTTTCCATTCCTCTCTCTCCTTTTTGTGGATTTCTGACTCAGATTATCAGTTTTCGCATCTAAGTGGAATCTGTACTCCAGATTGAACAACTTCAGCCCCCATGGTTAGCGACGCCTACCCGTCGTAGTAATGCGAGTAATACTTGGGCCGATGGACTAACTTATAGCGTTTGCAAGGCGAAGGCCGATGTACCACGTGGTAATAGTGATACTTCGGTTTGTAGAACACTACCGGATGCAACACTTTAATATATTTCACCTTGTGGAACACTACAGGATGAAATACGGTGATGTGTTTCACCTTGTGAACCACTATCGGATGGTACACCTTGATGAATTTCGCCCTATGGACTACGAAGGAGTAGTGTTTGTAGTGATACGCAGGCCGATAGATTACCTTCTTGTAGAAACACTTCGACTTGTGGATAACTACATGCTTGCAACAGCCTTTATAGCTTACCGTTTTGTAAGCGTAATACTTCGGCTTGCGGATGACGATGGGATAGTATGTTTTAACCAGTTTGGCCTTGTGGATCACGACCGGATGGACTACCTTCACATATTTGTAAGCGGGTATCACCTTCCGATGGACTACCGTGATGTATTTCGGCTTGTACACCACTTTCTTATAGACTACTGGGATGTATTTCGCGTGATATACCACCTTCTTGTGGTAGCTAACAGTTTTGTATTTGCACGAAACTGACACAACATGTCCGCAGTGGTAACCTGCCTGTGCTTGTTGAGGAGTTCCCAACAAACCCACGACAACAGCAAAAGGCATCAAACCAACCAAGGCTTTGCTAGAAAATTTGTTCCAATTCAGCTCGTTAAATAAGGGTTCGAGATCTTCCCCTGGAACCAACTCGATCGGCGGAGCTTCATCATAAGCCGAAGCACAGTGTAGATAAGCTAGGTTTTCCATCTGCTTCTCTCTCCTTTTTGTCGATTTCTGAGCAAGAATATTCAATTTTGGCTGCCAAGTGCATTTTATTCCTTATTGTCTGAAGCTCCTAGCATTTTGACTTTACATTTATATTTTTTTATCAAAGTATATCTATAGTATTAAATTGCAATCATGCATCATGTATTGCAAGTGTTAAAATCAAAAATAGTAACAAATTAAGACAAAAACTCCCCCAATTTTTGTATGTTTGAAACAAACTGATACAATGATAAGGCTGTGCCCAAAAATGATAGATTTATTTCTATATAATTTGAAAAAAGAAGGATAAAATTATATGGTTAAATTAACTCTTTGTAGGGTTGCCAATTGTGATATACACCAGCTATGGGATTAAAGATCGGGACTGACGCAAAGAAACGGGGTTTCTATGAAAAATCGGTAGAAACAAAGGTGATAGGATCGTCGTGGGTAAGTCCTGAAGATTTTAATGGGGTGTTTGTCTGGGGTCTGACCCTGCACCCGCAAAGACAAAAGCGATCGCTCGCTGAGTCGGAAGTTGCCCGCTGCGGTGTAACTTCCGTTGCTCAAAAGCCTTGGTGCAGAGAGTTTTGGGGTCATATGACCCCAAAACCTGGACTCATGTAGTCAAATTGATTGGTGGCGATCGCTCATGCTTCGTGCAGATGCGATCGCCCCCGATTTTTGCCTGTATTTTAGCTGTGACCCACATGCCCCAATTCAAAGAAGCCTTTCAGAACCGCATTGAACTGAGCAAAGGAATCAATGGCTGCCACTTAACGCTGGTCACTTAACTACGGCGATACGGGACTGTCTTGTAAATATCAATGTTGTAGATAGAAGTGAGATCTGGCTTGGCGGCTTTGGGGCTGATGCTTTTTGCCATGTTGAGAAACAAGCTGGGATCGCCAGTCTTTGGTTGTCTGTCGTAGGAGCGGAAATTGCGGACAGCCTCTTGCCAGATCGGTTGGGGAAAGCCCAATTGATCGCGGTAGTAGGCATCGTACCGAGGAGAGGTAATGTTAAAGGGAGTTTCACCAATAGCACGACTGGGCAAAATCCGACGGCGCTGATAGGGAACGGTATTTTCACCAAAGTTTTCGATGTATTCGTCGCTGTTGAGGAGGTCATCAACAAACCCCTTGACTCCCTTGGTCATCACCACTGCCGACCAGGCAATCTTCTCAGCATTGCTGTAAACTCGGCGTCCCAAAACCTTTTGGACACAGTGTTCAACAAAGCGATAGTTACTGTTTTTGTTGTAGAAGCTGTCAATGAAGGTATTAGATAGCAGCAAACCACGGATGAAGTCACGAACCGTAATCTGTCTGTTGCGAAGTTGAGATTCCAGGACAATCTCGCGATCCCACTTAAAGGCATGGAAAAAGATCTGGCGATAGGCCGCATTAATCAGATTTCCCATGTCTGTGGGCGAAAACTGATCGTCGCTTGACCATACGATCGCTTCGTCATCTCTAGCACCCAGCGCATCTACACGCTGGTTTGGACACGAAGGAGCATAAGCTAACAAAGGAATAGCCACGTTTACAAAAACTCCCAATACTACAAAAGATTAATTAAGGTGTCCCGATTATATAAAGGCGAGGGATCTCGAATCTGCATTCCTTAGATAAAACGTTACAGAGCTTAACCTTGAAGTCGATGACTCAATGGAGTCTGAAGTGACGGCTGAATCGGCTCTTGTAACAGCAGAGCCGGTCTTAACATTTTGTAACATAAATGATTTACAATGCATTGTATAAACAGAACTTGAGGAACTGAAGCTCTCAGTTTTGAAACAAAAGTTTACTAAATCGAGCAAAATTTAGGAGATTGGATCGATGTTAGACGCCTTTACTAAGGTTGTTGCTCAAGCGGATAACCAGGGTCAGTTAGTGAGCAATACTCAAATTGATGCTCTGTTGGCTATGGTTAAGGATGGTGCGAAGCGTACCGACGTTGTAAACCGCATTACCAGTAACTCTTCCACGATTGTCACCAATGCAGCTCGTGCATTGTTTGAAGAGCAGCCCCAGTTGATTGCTCCTGGTGGAAATGCTTACACCAACCGTCGAGTTTCTGCCTGTCTGCGTGACATGGACATCATCCTGCGCTATGTCACCTATGCAGTGTTTTTGGGAGATGCTAGCGTTCTAGACGATCGCTGCTTGAATGGCCTGCGTGAAACCTATTTGGCTTTGGGCGTTCCTACCGCTTCGATGGCAACCAGCATCGCCAAAATGAAGGACGCTGCCATCGCGATCGCCAGTGATAGAAATGGTATTACTCCTGGTGACTGTAGCGCTTTGATGGCTGAATTAGCTAGCTACTTTGATCGCGCTGCTGCTGCTGTCAGCTAACAGTCCGTAGGTTCACACGCAAGCTTAAGGCAGAATTTTCAACTGTCTGTTATTTTGCCAAGGATAAGTTCCAGCTAAAGCTTTTTGTACCTAAAACTTTGTCCAGTTAAAACTTTCTCAAACACTAGGGAAGATATCATTGCGATGAAAACACAATTAACTGAAGCAGTTGCAGCTGCTGATTCTCAAGGTCGTTACTTAGGCAACGTCGAACTTCAAGTTGCATTTGGTCGTCTGCGTTTAGCTGCCGCCGACCTAGAAGCAGCAAAGGCTCTGGGTTCTAAAGCTACACAATTGGCTGAAGGTGCGGCTAATGCAGTCTACCAAAAGTTCCCCTATACCACCACCATGCAAGGCAAAAACTATGCCTCTGATGCTCGCGGTAAAGCCAAGTGCTTGCGGGACATCGGCTATTATATTCGGATGATTCAATACTGCCTGATTGCAGGTGGTACTGGCCCTGCTGATGAATACCTGTTGGCAGGTTTGGCTGAAATGCACAGCAGCTTTGAATTGGTTCCCAGTTGGTATGCTGAAGCACTCAAGTACATCAAGGCTAATCATGGTTTAACAGGTGACCCTGCACTTGAGGTCAACTCCTACATCGACCACATTATCAAGGCACTCTAGTTGCGTGTTTTGCCCGGAACGATAAGCAGATTTATTGAGAAGATGGCTTTGTTTATCGCTCCGGGCAACTTTTATCAGCAGTAAAGTTAAAAATTCGTGAAAAAACTTGTTTACCAATCAATTGTAAGGGGAAAACAAACATGGCTGGCTTGCAAGAGGCAGGAAGATTAGGGATTAAACCCTTTGAAGAAACAGAACCCGTTGAATTGCGACCCAATTGGACTCAAGATGATGTCCAAGCTGTAATTTCGGCAGCCTATCGGCAGGTGCTGGGGAATGAGTACCTGATGCAGAGCGAGCGGTTAGTGAGTTCTGAGTCACTTTTGGTGCGGGGCGCGATCTCGGTGCGAGAGTTTGTCCGAGCGATCGCACAGTCAGAACTCTATCGCCAGAAGTTTTTGTACCCGAACTTCCACGTGCGCTTTATCGAGTTGAACTATAAGCACCTGCTGGGACGAGCACCCTACGATCAAACTGAGATTTCCTATCATTTAGATCTGTTCGTGTCCAAGGGGTACGAAGCTGAGATTGACTCTTACCTCAGCTCAGTAGAATATGACAGCAATTTTGGGGATAACATTGTTCCCTACTATCGAGATTTTAAAGTCGATCGCCCCGGACAAAGAGCGATCGGCTTTAGCCGTTCGTTACACCTCTATCGCGGCTATGCCAACAGCGATCGGGCACAGGGTCAAAAACAACCCCGGTTAACCTGGGAAGTAGCCAGAAATTTGGCAACCCCGATCGCTGCTCCTTCTCCCGGTGCGCTCTCTGGTGGTTTGGGTGGACCGCGTGGGGATGTCTACCGACTGCGGGTGCTACAATCTGCATCCCCCAATTCACCTGTAGTGCGGCAGTGTACGACTGAAATACTTGTTTCCTACGACCAATTGACGAATAAGCTGCAACAGTTAAGTCGTGCTGGTCGTAAGGTGATTAGTGTTACCTCTGTCTAGATTTGTAGGGTATAAAGGGTAATCTGCAATCGGTAATACCAGCAAGTTCTTACTGGTTACAGGTTACTCTTTGTCGCTCAAACCCACCCATTTTTAGCCATTCCATTAACAATATTGAAGGAGAATTTCAGGTGGCTATAACAACAGCAGCATCTCGCCTGGGAACGTCGCCGTTTAGTGATGCCGCTCCGGTGGAACTGCGTCCCAAAGCGAGTCAGGGAGATATTGAAGCGGTTATTCTTGCTGTTTATCAGCAGGTATTGGGTAATCCTCATCTCCTGACCTCTGAACGTCTTGTAATTGCTGAGTCTTTGCTGCGCGATCGCAAGATTACGGTGCAGGAATTTGTTCGTCAAGTTGCTAAATCGGAGCTGTACAAGCAGAAGTTCTTCTACAACAATTTCCAAAGCCGGACGATTGAGCTTAACTATAAGCACCTGTTAGGGCGGGCACCCTATGACCAATCGGAAATTACAGAGCATATGAATCTGTATCAATCCAAAGGCTTCGATGCGGATATTGACTCCTACATTAACTCACCAGAGTATCAGGTAACCTTTGGTGAAAATATTGTGCCCTACTACCGAGACTTTGTGACCACAGGTGTTGGTCAGAGAGCGGTGGGATTTCCCCGTCTACTACAACTTTATCGGGGCTATGCCAGCAGCGATCGCGCGCAGTTGATCGGCAATACTCCTCGATTGGTTAAGGATCTAGCTCGTAATACTGCTTCTGTGGCAGTGCCTCCTTCGGGTGGTGCAGGGGGCTTTGCTTTCCTACCAGCGATGAAAGGCGATGCTTCCTTCAGTGCATTTGGTGGATCAAAAGCTTTCGGGTCTGGTCGCCTCTTCCGGGTTGAAGTTGCAGGAATTAGTGGACCGGGCTATCCTAAAGTCCGCCGGGTTAACAAAGCCGTCATTATTCCCTATGAAGAGCTGACCCCTCATATGCAGAGAGTGCAGCGTCAGGGCGGTAAGATCGCTAGTATTACTCCTCTCTAGGCTTACAACTTCCGCCGATCGCTTCCCCAAAGAGCGATCGCAGCAAGTTTCTCCGCACCTTGACAAAAACCAAGGGTATAGCCGGATCTAGTGGCTATACCCTTTGCGTGCAGGCCAGAAAAATATGAGAAAACACTTTAATCTTCGTGATCTTCAAACGGATCGCGCAGCTCCTTTGCTGGTGGGCCAAACGCTGTATAAATCGTAAAACCAGTAATAGCAACGAGGATAGCGCCAATCGAAATGTTAAGAACTGTTGCGGGTTCCATATGTAAGGATAAATTATGAGTCCGATTCCTCTATAATATTACGGAACGTTACAAAATGGCGATAGAGATTCATTTTAGGTCACTTATGGCACAACGGACTTGGTTAGGTGATGTCCTCAGACCCCTGAACTCTGAGTATGGTAAGGTTGCCGCTGGTTGGGGAACCACTCCCGTGATGGCTGTTTTCATGCTGCTATTCTTCGTGTTCTTGTTGATCATCCTTCAGATCTACAACTCCTCGCTAGTGCTTCAGGACTTTACCGTAGGCTGGAACGGCCTTGGTCGCTAGGGCAGATCCCACCCTTGCCCCAGCCGCCGATGGATTTTCCCCTTTCCCGGCTAGTCCGGGTTTTTTTTGGGCTGTCGGGAGAGGGAAGATGGGGACTCTTCCCTGTGGGGGGAAAAGTCAGGGAAACGAAGTGTTATAAATAGTTTGAGGCGGTTTTTGGAGGGATTTTTGTGAATATTTTTGGCATTGGGCTGCCGGAGATGGCAGTAATTTTAGTATTAGCGCTGTTAATTTTTGGCCCGAAGAAGTTGCCGGAAATTGGTCGCAGTTTGGGTAAGGCAATTCGGGGATTTCAGCAAGCATCTAGCGAGTTTGAGAATGAGTTTAAGCGGGAAGCTCAGCAGTTAGAGCAAGCGGTCAAAACCTCCTCTCCGGTGAAATCTGCGGAAGTCGCGACCAATAAGGCAGAGAATAGCACGGCTAGCCCGTCTCAACCAGGTTAAGGAATCAAGTATGAAGTCGGCAGATACCGCACCTGCTTTGGTGATTCCCCAGTTAATTGTGGGCTTGGGAAATCCAGGATCTAAATACGAGCAAACGCGGCACAACGTTGGCTTTGCTGCGGTTGATGCCTTGGCGCGTGGGTGGCAAATTTCTTTATCGGAAAATCGCAAGTTTCAAGGCACCTTCGGGGAAGGAGTGGGGCCTGGGTCACAAAAAATACGCTTGCTCAAGCCACTTACCTATATGAATCTTTCGGGACAAGCGATTCGCGCGGCGATAGATTGGTATAAATTGCCACCAGAGTCTGTCTTGGCGATATACGATGATATGGATTTGCCCTTGGGGAAGATGCGGTTGCGCTTGTCGGGATCGGCGGGGGGACACAACGGGATGAAGTCAGCGATTGCTCACTTGGGTACGCAAAACTTCCCCAGATTGCGAATCGGCATTGGCAAACCTCAAACCCCAGATGCCAAAAACGATAAAGACACAGTTTCCTTCGTTCTCGGACGTTTTAGCGCGGGGGAAACCGAGATGATGGGAGAAATCCTTCAACTGGTGGTGGAAGCGGTGGAACTTAGCCTCAAGCAAGGCGTGGAAAAAGCCATGAGCCTTTACAATAACCGCACCGTTGCTGCCAAAGTAGGTACTAGGGGCGAAGCATGAGACCAGCTATATTTTTTGTCAAGGTGAAATATCTTTAGGCTCATGCTTAGTCCCTAAAGTAAAAATCTGAATTGATTAGCTATTACCGACTAGCGAAATTCAGCCACGCTCTAGCGCATACGTTTTTTGCGTCTAGCTGCGGTGGCTTTGCGCTTGCGTTTCTCTAGCGGGGTTTCAAAGTGCCGATGATTTTTGACATCAGCCAAAATCCCGGCTCTTGAGACTTGACGCTTAAATCGACGCAATGCAGATTCAAGTCCTTCATTTTCACCTAAAACCACTTGGGTCATTCTTGCTACTCCGCTCTACGACACATTAGTTAAGCCCTGACCCCATTCTATGGGGCGCTGGAAGCTACCGTTACAAAAGACTTACCCAAAGTTTGACAACTTTAGACCTTTCTTCCCGCTTCTACCCAGAAAGTCGGCTGCTTTTTTGTGCAAGACAAAACTTACTCAAATCAAGTATTTCGCTTAATTCGACGTTTGCTTCCTGTCTCAACCAAGGGAGTCGGCTCCTGCTTGTCCACAGGCGTAAATTCCGCGCTTGCCGCACGTACTCGCTCTCCACAGGGGTTGATTGGGAGGTAACCCATCCTGGTCAAAAGTTGTCAAGACTCTCCTGTGGGCGCTTCAGTTTTTGCTGACTTTAGACAACTTTGAAGAATTATAGCCAAAATTTTGACGACTTATTCAATCTGCCAAGAGGTTTTAGCCCTTGGGGTTGGGGTCGGCGTGGCTACTGGGTTACCCTTGACAGTTAGACCTGTCTGAGTTGCTTGAGGTAGGACAAGTCTACAGCACCAAAATGGATGCTGAGGGCAACATTTAAGTTTTCTAGGGATTGGATCAGCCACTTCACCGCATCGGTGCCGCACCCCTCGTAGTGGTTAAACAGGATGGAAAATCGCTTTTCCAGGTAGGGTTTTACTTTGCGGCAAATTAGCACAATTTTAAGTAAAAGACCAATTGTAAAATGAATGCCGGTGTTGGCAATTAGGTCAATAAATACAAAGTGTTGAGGCTGCTGGCGACTGTCTACCACCAAGAAGTTCAACAAATGGCTACAAGTTCTCAGCAGCAGGAATTCGTTAAATGGCTGGGAATCGTTGTGGGGCAGGATGTTTTGCAGGTGGTTATATAGGCGATGATTAAACTGACGCTTGCCGTAGGCTGGATCGATAGAGGAAACAAGGTAGGAATACAGTTCGCCCTTAAACGTGCCGAAAGAGGGCGTATGGCTGCTGTGAGTCAGGAAACTTTGGGCGAGATCCCGGTAGGTGTAGGAGCCTTCTACCTTGCCACTATATTGCTTAATCCCAGAGAAAAGTTCGCGATCGCTCAACAAAGTGGGATTTTTGACCGGCGCGATCCATGGTTTTACCGACACCCCATTATTTTGCACTCTCTGGTGACTTTGGCGCACCTGATAAGTGACGTACTGACTCAGATCGATTTCAAATTGCCGCTGCGCCTTGGCTTGCATTTGCCGGATAGCTTGTTGATGCTCGTAGGTACTGTCTTCGCTTAAAAGACAATGCTCGTACAAGTAGGGATAGCGACGAATTAACATGCCCAAATGGGATTTGCCATCGCCACTCCCGTCTGTTGTGCGATCCGAGATGGCATGAGATAACCGTCGTAGGGTTAAATACTGCTCGCTCTCGGTGAAAAGCTTTAAGAGTTCGTGCAAGCGCCTGATGGAGCGATAACGGGGAGAATAGATCCCCATACCCGCAGGGCGACTTTCAAACAAAGCCACCAATTCGGGAATAGCCGCTTGCAGTTGCGGTTGGATTTGCCAGCGGTTGATCAGAATATGGCAGCAGCGATTCAGGACATATTTAAATTCCTGCTCGGCTAGTTTAGAGTCGGCAATCTCGTCGAGTGCCGTCAAGATTTCGGCATTGGGATAGCTTACTCCATCAACGAACAAGCTGCGAAAGCGCTCGATCAGCTGAGGTGGAGATTCCACCTGCACGCAATGGAGCAGGTGTTTGTACAGCTTTTGTTCTTCCGGGCGGCTTTGCCGCATGTAGGTATCTTTCCAGGCAATCACTTTTGTTCCCTCTTCCTTACCTGGGCGTATATTCTTGCGCTACCAAAGAACTTACTTGCGCCATATCCTGTTATCGCTCTATCGGTTGGGTTTGATCGGGTTTGAGCAAGCAAAATCATTCCGAGCGGATGATGAATTGGCTGGCGATATGCCAAAGGCACGCTGCGCGAACGCAGCCGAATTAATCTGATTGCACCCTGTGACGCGCATTAATTACTTCTTGATACAACGAGGCTGATTTATAATACCCAGCCACCTCCTGTGAATTAATGCCAAATGTCCCTCATATCTTCAACTTGGACATTTTCTTCACCCTAACTTGACACTATAGCAGAAACCTGTGATTGGTATCACTGTAGTGCTATACAGTTTACCTTGCCCGATCTGACATCCCTGATGGGATCGATTGACTTGCTAGGTTCCATCCAGGTTTCCTAGTTCAACTCTAGTCCTTGATGGGCAATACCCCCTGTATTGCTTGTCACAATCTGCGGCTCTGTACTTCCAGAATTACACAAGCATCAGGGCTGCGTGTGTTTAGGCTGCGTGAAGATCCCAACAAAAACTCTAGATTTTCGGTAAAGATTCTGTTAAGTTACGAGCGACCCCCAAGATCGAACGGGGGGAAAATCGCTTACTTTACCTTGGCAGGTCGCCCCAGGTATCCCCCATAAGAAGGATTTAGAGCATGGATAAAGAATCTTTAAACGTTATTAAGTTTGGTCCAAAGGGAAATCCGATTTTATTGCTCCACGGTTGGGGACAAACCTTACAATCCTTACAACCGCTGGGGGAATTGCTGGCAAGGGAGGCAGAGGTTCACCTGATTGACCTTCCGGGGTTTGGTAAATCTGCCCCGCCCCCTCAAGATTGGGATACCATCCAGTATGCAGAACGGATTCTCCAGTATATGGATGAGCAGGGATTAGAGCAGGTGGACTTGCTGGGGCATTCGTTTGGTGGTAGAATATCCATCCGGTTAGCAAGTCGATATCCTTTTCGGGTCAAAAGTTTGGTTTTAATCAATTCTGGAGGACTGCAACGGCAGCGAAATTTCCCCCAGCAGATCAGAAGTCAATACATCAGAACGCTGCGGCGAGTGTTCGGATTGATACCAGTATACGGAGAAAGGTTGAAACAGTGGCACAGCGATCGCTTTGGTTCGCGAGACTACAAAAACGCTGGCATTCTGCGGGGGACTCTGGTTAAAACCGTCAACGAAGACCTCACAGAAGAAGCATCCCGCATCCAAAAACCGACGCTATTAATTTGGGGTGAATCCGATACGGAAACGCCGATAGAAATGGGACACAGGTATAAGCAAATCATCCCCAACAGCAAATTAATTTCCCTACCGGGACGAGATCACTTTCTATTTCGCGGCGAAGGATCGCACCTTTGTGCGTATTATGTCAAACAGTTTCTGCGAGAAATTGCGGAGACAGAGTCATCAGTTGAAAAGCAGTTAAGCCATGTTTGATTTAGACAGGGTATCTATAATAGCGATCGCAAGCGGCAGCATCTTATTTTTCCTGCGTCGTTCGTTGCGATACATGCGCTATTTCCAGCAAGAAGAATACTATCCGGATCGGTTTACCCGCTGGTGGCTGGAAAAACGAGCATTCGACTCTAGGGGAACCGTTGTAGCAATTACAGCCGGGTTGGCGACTTTGGGAGTTGCCGAGTTAAACCTACCGCTTTCCTTGCCTATAAGTATCGTTGCAGCGGCGATATTGGGAATCATCGCCTTCCGGGAAGAAGATCCGTGCAAAGTAGGCAAGCTGACGCTGAAAATGACCCAAAGGGTAACGCGGATCTACAGGGTAGCGCTGGTTATTTACACAATAGCAATTCTCCTAGTTGCTGCTGGGTTCTTCCACAGCGCCACACCAGTCGCAGTAGGTTGGTTTTGGCTGGTACAAATAATCTTTTTCCAGACAACATTTGCCTGGTTAATAGCAGCAAACGGTATTTTATGGCCTGGGGAAAAACGCATCCAAGATGGTTTTATGCAAGAAGCTAAAACTATTTTGGGAAAAGTCGATCCTTACGTAATCGGCATCAGCGGTAGCTACGGAAAGACCAGCACAAAATCGATTTTGGCGAAAATTCTAGAATGCGTCGAACCGACGTTTTGGCCTCCCGGAAGCATCAACACCCCGATGGGAATTACCCGCGAAATTCGGGAAAGATTGGTGCCAGAACATCATTATGCCGTAATTGAAATGGCGGCTTATAAACGCGGTTCGGTGGCGCGACTGTGTAATTTAACCCCACCCAAAGCCGGAATTATTACTGCCATTGGATTGATGCATTTAGATCGGTTTGGCAGTTTGGAAAATATTTATTTATCCAAAACCGAACTCCCCCAAGCCGTACCTCAAGATGGCATCTTAGTCTGTAACGGAGATAACGAAGGTGCGAGACGAGTCTGGGGCGAATTTAAAAAGCGCATCACGTTATTGTATGGTCTGGAATTAGATAAAGGCCATTTAGATTGCTGGATGACCGATATTCAACCTTCCGAGTCGGGAACCCACTTTACAGTTCATTGGGAAGGGAAAGAATACAAAGGGTTTACCAAAATGCTGGGTAAACCGATGCTGTCGAATATTTTAGCCGCATTTACAATGGCTTGCGCCTTGGGTTACGACCCAGAGTATATTTTGGCAGCAATTTATAACCTAGAACCGGAAAAACACCGCTTAAACTTGGTGAAAAACGGCGATGGGGTGTTACTGGATGATTCTTATAACTCGAATCCCACGGGTTTTAAAGCCGCTTTAGAGGTTTTAGAAGCGATTCCAGGCGGACGCAAAATCTTAGTCACTCCCGGCATGATTGAATTAGGAGAACTGCAAGAAGAAGAAAACAGCAAAATAGCCAAAGAAGCAGCCGGAGTTTGCGACTTAGTTGCCGTTGTTGGGGATACAAACCGCAAAGCGCTAGTTGAAGGATTGCGCCAAGGTGGGATAAAAGAAGAACAACTGCTACAGTTTGAAAATCGAGATAGTGCCTTATCCTATCTCAAGGAAAACCGTAAGGAAGGCGATGTAGTTTTGATTGAAAACGACCTGCCAGATCTTTACGAAGCTGCGGTGAGATTCTAATAAAGAATGTAAGTTGCTAGTTACCCTTGGGAAGTGGGGCTAATGGCTAATGGCTAATGGCTCATGGCTAATGGCTAATGGCTCATGGCTAATGGCTAATGGCTCATGGCTAATGGCTCATGGCTCATGGCTCATGGCTAATGGCTCATGGCTAATGGCTCATGGCTAATGGCTCATGGCTAATGGCTAATGGCTCATGGCTAATGGCTCATGGCTCATGGCTAATGGCTAATGGCTAGACAGGAAAAAATGCTATATTAGCAATTAGCAATTAGCAATTAGCCATTAGCAATCGGCAACGCCCTTGTTTATAACTAGCAATTAAATAGACATATATGGGAAGAGGGAAAATAGGATGAAAGAACAGATCAAAAATTTAGCAGTATTATTCGGCGGCAGATCGGTGGAACATGAAATATCCGTCATTACTGCACTGCAATTGATCAACGTTCTGGATGTGGAACGATATCGCCCCATTCCCGTCTACATCGCTCAATCTGGCAGGTGGTATACGGGGGATGCGCTGTTAAATAAGGAGTTATACAAAAAATTACCCGCTTCCCTCTCCCAAGTTCAAGAAGTGACGCTTTTACCTGTACCTCGGATTGGTGGATTAACAGTATTGCAGCCAAAAAAACACGGTGAAGTGATTCCGGTTGATATTTATTTTCTGGCATTTCACGGCACTTATGGGGAAGATGGCTGCATCCAAGGGTTGATGGAAATGGCAGATGTGGCTTATACCGGGTGCGGGGTGCTTTCTGCGGCGTTGGGAATGAATAAATATCAGTGTAAAACCCATTTAGCGGCGCATGGAATACCCGTTTTACCTGCGACGGTGGTGCATCGAGATGAAGGGAGAAAGAGTTTAACAGCAGTACGCGAGCGCATATTATCCACCCCTGGTTTAGAACAGTTTCCCCTATTTGTCAAACCCTGCAATCTAGGGTCAAGTATTGGGATTTCTGTAGCCAGCGATATCGCTGGTTTAAATGCGGCTTTGGTGAATACTTTCCGATACGATGCTCAGGCAATTGTAGAACCCTGCGTCAAAGATATTTTGGAAATCAATGTAGCGGTTTTAGAGGATGAGGAACCCGTTGCATCGGTGGTAGAAATGCCTGTATCGACTTCCGGGGTATTGACTTATGAAGATAAGTATTTGAGAGGCGAAGGCAATAAACAAGCAGGCGAATCTCAAGGAATGGCGAGTTTAACGCGAGTAATAGATCCAAAAGATTTGAACGTGGAATTAAAGCAGGCGGCGATTGAATATGCGTTGAAAGCATTTAAAGTTCTCGGTTGTTCTGGCGTGGCGCGAATTGATTTTATTATTGATTCGACTACAGATAAAATTTACTTTAACGAGATTAATACTCTCCCTGGGTCTTTGTCGTTTTATTTGTGGGTGAAATCAGAACCGCCGTTACTTTATACAGAGTTGCTGAATCGGATTATAGAACGCGCCGAAATGCGTCAGCGGACAAAGGTAGCGTTGCGGAGAAATGAGGGATTGAGGGCGTTGTTTAAGTAGTGCATGAGAAACCAGGTTTCTTTACTCCTTTCTCCTCCGAAAAATTACTTTGATTGAACCGCAAAGACGCGAAGAGCGCGAAGGAAGAAGAAGGAAGAAGAAGGAAGAAGTATTACCCATCTTTTCTTTTCTCTTACCTCTGCGTTCTCTGCGTCTGGAGCGGTTAATTAATTATCACTCTGCCGGTAGTGAGAAGATAGTATGCAAGCTAGAATTAAACTAGCAGTAAATCGACCTTAGCAGCTTATGGTTTCGCTTCAAGATTTATCGCAACGTTTACAAGCTGAAGATCCTGAAGAAAGGCAGATCGTCAGCGGCGTTAGTTGGGAAGGATACGAAAGTTTACTGGATGAATTGGGAGATAGTCTCCGGTATCGCGTCACTTATTTAGATGGAGTAATAGAACTTGTGTCCCCAAGTCGTCGTCACGCACGCAATAAAAGTAATATTGGTTCTTTAGTGGAAATTTACTGTCAAGAAAAGCGCATTCCTTATTTTCCTTTGGGTTCTACAACCTTTCGCAAAGAAGAAAAAAGAGGCGGTACAGAACCTGATGAATCTTACGGCATTGGAGAAGATAAAGAGTTTCCCGATATCGCGATTGAAGTGGTTGTAAGTAGTGGTGGACTTGATAAGTTAGAAGTTTACAAACCTCTGGGAGTGAGAGAAGTTTGGTTTTTCCAGAAAAATAAGTTTTAAATTTATAGCCTGCGGGAATAAAATTATGAAAAAATTGACCGCAGCGAGGTGCTGCCAAATTTAGATATGAACGTGTTAGCACAATATGCAGTTGCACCTAATCCCCTAGAAGCCGCCCTGGAATTTCGAGAAAATTCGTTCCCAGGCTGAGCCTGGGAACGAGAAATGTAAGGATGAATGTACCTTGGCTAAGAAACTAGATCAAATCCTTGTTATTGATATCGAAGCTACTTGCTGGGAGGGAAATCCACCACATGGAGAAAAGAATGAAATTATAGAAATTGGCATCTGCACTTTAGATATTCCTACGGGAGAAAGGCTAGAAAAAAGAAGTATTTTAGTCAAACCAGAACGTTCAAAAGTTAGTAAATTCTGCACTAAATTAACCACTTTAACTCAAGAGCAAGTTGACGAAGGAATTAGTTTGGCCGAAGCTTGTTCTATTCTTAAAGAAGAATATGGTTCTCAAGACAGAGTTTGGGCAAGTTACGGCGATTACGATCGGCAGCAATTTGAAAGACAATGCCAATATCGCCCAAATATCTATCCGTTTGGAACTAGGCATATTAATGTTAAAACTCTGTTGGCCATCATTTATCTATTACCGCGTGAAGTTGGCATGGCAAAAGCTTTAGAATTACTTGGTACGCCACTCGAAGGAACTCACCATCGTGGGGTAGATGATGCTTGGAATATTGCTGGGATTTTGTCAGAGTTAATTTTAAAAAGAAGATAGCAGAAACAGGACTTACCCAAATCACCTTTGTTTCTATGAAAAATCGTTGCTCAAACCAGAGATCTAAGAAGAAACTAAGGTGATGGCCTCCTGGTGCGTGGTTTCCCTAAGCATAATCTCGCAATACATATCCTACCCCGCGCACGGTATGCAATAGCCGTTTTGGATTGGTTGCCTCTAGCTTAATCCGTAAGGCACGCATCAAAACTTCCCAACCCGTTTCCGAGTTAGGTTCAAGGGGAGTGATTTGCAGCCAAGAGGAACTAATCAACAACTTGCGAACCAGCGGACAAATCGCCTGGAGTCGCAAGCGGTCATCGGCAATTCGATCTAATACATCTTCCACATCGGTCAAAAAGCGGTAAAGTCGGTAGGGATAGGAATGGGTCAAATCTTGATCGTGACTGGCAACCTCACAAGCATTGCACTGCCCATCATTTGTCACGAACCAGTCTTGTCCTGTCATATCGTTTCCGGTTGCATCTAAATGATTAAATTGGTTGCAGGGGCACGGCAAAAACCTTCTCGTTAGCAGCAAAGCTTATTGATGCCGTGCCCCTACATCGTAATAATGCCAACAGATCTGCTGACACATCCGTACTCAACTCTGCTCTAGCTAAAAAATAGTTGATACAGGACACAAAGAAACCGGAGGGGCACGGCAAGCATAAAATGTTCGCTGGAATAGAATATTTCGCCCGTTCCCTACACAGAAACAAAGGTGATAGGAGCGTCGTGCGTAAGTCTTTTGATATCAGGATGCCAATTTATATCATGTCCGGTTGCATCTTCAGGGGTTGCACTCAAGTATTGCCGAACCAGCAAAAATTTACAGTTTCTTGAGGAATTAATCACATGAAGATTCAAGATTTTTCCCGACTGGCAATTGTTTCGATTTTGAGTCTCGGAGCAGTTGTCAGTTGTTCAAACCCCGATGCGGCGAAAACCAACACATCTACTAATACCGGAACAGAAGTTAAGGCAAATCCCTGTGCATCAAAAGTCAATCCTTGCGCTTCTCGGGCCAATCCTTGTGCAGCTAAAGCTAAATCTGTAGGAGGCCCATTAGCTAAAGAACTTCAGGGGAACCCAGTCGTAGTGGATGTGTTTGCTAGCTGGTGTCCGGGCTGCAAGAATATTGCTCCCACGCTGTCGCAATTGAAACAGGAATACTCCGACAAGGTCAACTTTGTCGTTCTAGATGTAACAGAGCAAGCCAAACTCCAAGCAACAGCAACCACCGCCAAAAAATTAGGTCTGGGGCAATTCCTGGAAGCCACCAAGAGTCAAACTAGCACCGTGGCTATTGTTGACCCAGCTACTGTTAGCGATGTTCAAAAATAATCCCAATCAGGCTGACTACACCAAAATACTCGACGCTGCTCTGGCAAAAAATTAGTTTACTTAAGGATAATTTCATGACACGAATACCTCAGTCATCAACTGAGAATACCGCTAACCAACGTTTTAAAGTGTCAAAAAAATGGCTAGTTTACGGTGGATTGGGATTGCTATCTCTGGTTGTGGTTCTAACCTTGGGTCCCGTAATTAGTCATCCTATTGAACGGGTGATTTCCATCGTAGAAAACCATTATCAGCAGGTCAATTTTAAGCAGCGCCCGTTGGCGATCGCTTCTACAGAACAGGTGGTTCAAACCCACGCCGTCATCATCTGTACCGGCGCAACTGCCAAACGGTTGCATCTTCCCGGTGAGGAAACGTTTTGGAACAATGGTATTTCTGCCTGTGCAATCTGCGATGGGGCAAATCCATTGTTCCACGATGCCGAGGTTGCCGTAGTTGGCGGGGGTGACTCTGCTGCTGAAGAAGCTTTGTACCTGACGAAATATGCCCGGAAAGTTCACCTGCTGGTACGGCGCGATCGCCTGCGAGCATCCAAAACCATGCAGGATCGACTTTTCAACCACGATCGAATTCAAATTCACTACCCAACAGAGCCGTCCGTAAACTAGTCTGGATTTTCCTCGCCGCCGGAGGCTTTGGCTTCGCCATGCATCCAGCACGGCAACTAGAATCTCAAGAACCACTAGCCCAGAAAGCCAGAGTCATTTGGGGCAGTGCGTGGCTGCCACCAGAACCATGTTTTGCTGCCAGAGTTGCCCTTACCTTTTTGACTTCAGGGTCACCCCGGAATACAAACAGTTGAGGTGTAAGAAACTGACACCTGTAGAAAAACGCGGCTCTCTGGTAAGCCAGTCATAAATACAACACAAATAAGAGTATAATTACGGGGGGAAGCGAGAAACGATCTAACCCAGCATCCACAGCGCTAGAGTTGCTTTCTTTGCCGAAAAATGAGAAAAAAGGGCGTGAAAAGCCCATTAAAAGCAAGAACGATGCCAACAATTCTTGCCCAAGCCCAGCAATTAGTTTATATCCTACTGTCGTGAATGCCTTCCCCATATCAACGAGAAAATCTTCCAGCCATGTTGGGGTTTTGAGAGGCTCAAAGGCATCCCTTACCCCAACACAGCCAAGCTAAATCTGTATGTAAACGGGGTCAGCAAGTCCGTTTAGTCGGTTTGAAGTTTCCCGTTTCAGTATCCTGGTACTACCTCAAACGTGATAACGGTCAACTGGAAAAGCGATTTGTTCTTTCTACCAAGCCGCTCAAAGTTAGCACGATTACCTGGTGGGGAAAACAGAGATGGCAGATTGAAGGTTGGTTCAAAACCGCCAAGCATCGCTTTGGTTTACACCGTTTTGGTCAAGGCTCTCTTCTGGGAGTTTATCGTTGGTTGGTACTCTCTCTAATTGCTTATCTTTTGGCACATTGGGTTATCTATCCACCAACTCTACAGATTTACCTGACTGGGAACAAGCTGCACAAACCGCGCTTGAATTTATTTGACCGCAAATTTTTCTGTTTCTCTTTTTACTTGACTTGGAACGAATAATTACTCTAGTACGGAGTGACGGTTTTGACATTTATGTTTCCAGGTGCCAGCTGAGGTTTACTAAAATTTAATTGCATTCATGAGTTTTTCCTGCTAATCTTAAACTCAACATGATGGAAGTGCAGTTTGATGGGTGAAATAGATCACCTGTACCTCCCTTGTTTCCTATTCCCTGCTAGAGTTTCTGGTTCGATATGTTTGGCAGTAAGTATGGCGGTGCCACAAAAGCGCTCGCCAATCAGCTAAAAGATAAAGCATCAAAGCTTCGATTCATAACCTTCTAATCAGAGGAGTTGTCAGGAACCTCAGCCTAAAGGCATGAGGCTTGGAAGAGAAATCTAACAAGCCATCCTGACCAGCCTAAGACTTTCCTTGTCTACGTTTTTTGAGTCACGACACCGGAGAATGCGTAGCTAGTTCCCTGCTATGTCATTTGCAGTTAAACAGTTTTAAGGTCACTGAAACAGTGCTGCAAGTATAACAAGCTCTTAAAACATTGGCCTTGCTAACTTTACCCCGAAAGGGAGGCTCATGGCGAGCAAAACACTATGTGTACAGGGTGGCAAGATTTGAGGCGGTAACTGTCCCGCTGAAAGTACAACACAAAAGTACACCGATTCAAGCAACCCCAAGGCAGTAGTGGTAACTGTAAAGCCGTCCTATAAGGACGGGGTTTCTACCCATTTTTCTGATGAAAGGAGGAAAGGTGGTAAGGTAATCCGTGACGTTGCCTAATAACTGGTCAATGACTAGAAAAGTTTGTAACAGGTCTTTTAGAATGTTTGAAAAGTAAGAAAGCTTCTTTTATAGCGCTTTTCGACTGAGTGAGGTACACCTGGAATTTAAAACTGGGTGACAGCAACATCCTGCATATTGAGTCGTACTTCATCCCAAGGCAAACCGCTATAATCTTACGAATCGTTGCGTGAGTCAGTGGAATGAAGTTTAGCCATCAATAATCGCTTTTAGGTATGGTTAACAAACCCTGCGGAATTCCCCATCTGCCTGTGCGGTGGGGATGGATAGCAGGGGAAAAATTAGGGTTTCTTAGCCCCTAATTTTTACACTATACCTGAGTGACCTATTCTGAATAGATATTTTATATGTAAAAAAAAATCTTTCATGAAATAAGCAGGCGCTAAAGTAAAATTTTGTAAAATATTTGCTAATGCAAAGAGACCATGTTAGAGTATTCCAGTGATTGATTGAGTTAGGCAAACAAGTAAAGGAGGTGAGCAACGCATGGCAATAAAAAGGCAGACATTTGGACTGTAACCGAACAAGCAGCAAGAGAATAAGCTGTTAGAGGGAGGTAGAAACAATGCCTGTCTTTATAATGCTTGTGTTGCGCATCGTCGTTATTCGTTTCGCTCGGACAAAAAAACCGTTACTTATTTTGAACAGCAGAACTGTTTACCGGCATTCAAAAAAGAATGGATTGAGTTCGATCAGATGCATTCACAAGCAATGCAAGCCACAGTAAAGCGCGTTGATTTAGCCTATGGAGGATGATTTCAAGGATTAAGAAAGAAACCTAAGTTTAAGTCGATTAGCGACTACTCCGGGTGGAATTATCCAGCTACATATGGCTGGATAATAAACAGCAAAGGCAGGCATGGAAGCGTTACCTTAAAAGAGCTGGGCATCACCATTAGGATGCGCGGTGAAGCAAAACAATGGGGCGTTACTACTACCTTGACTATTGTTTACAGGCGGGGTAGAAACCAGTGGTGTGCATCGTTGAGGATTGAAGTTCCTACGCCGGAAACTAAATTCGGTTCCGGGTCGGATCTGAAGCTCGAATCAATAGTAGGTTTTGATTTAGGAAAGGAGACGGCATTAACCCTCTACGATGGTTGATGCTACCTACAAAACAAATAAAACCATGACAGCGCTGCCCTAATTGTGGAACAATTCACAAAGATTGGGCAGAGTTATCAAACCGCGATCGTGTTTGTGATGAATGTAGATTTGAAACGCCTGGTGACAGAGGCTCGGCAATGGTTTTATATAATGTTGCAACTCTCTTCGCAACCGGGGCATTGAACTACCCTCGTAGACTACGGATGTCTTAGCTCTACCAATTCGACAAGTAAGCGCAAGCATACTGGCAAGGGTGCGGCAACTGGGGCAAAATCCAAGGTTGCCGGGGAATCAGAAACCCCGTCCGACAATTGAGGCGGGGTAGTTCATCAGCAATTTGTGGCTGAATTGTTATTAGGGGATATTTTTCGATAAAATTCTTCAAGAAACCTAAGAAACAAAAGAAATCAGTAGATTGGCAGGTAAACAAAAATAAACACAACCATGTAAAGGGGGAAAAATGGCTATGAATACGATGAAATCTAAGTCGGTGTATGGTATTTCTTTTGATGGAGTTTGTATTTCTGGAGTCACCGCAGAATATATTAAGTTGACCAGCTATTTTCAAAAAAGTGGATATAAAATTTACCTGGACTTAGGTTATGATATTAAAGCAGACAAAGGGAATTTTTTCATTCCCTATACACAGGAAATGGAGTACTTGCCAGACTGGATAAATTTAGAGCGTCTTGCAAGTATAAGCAAAATACCTGAATATAATCCTATTGTTGTAGAAAAGCTTCTGAGTGCTATTTGCCAAGATTCAGATTTGGCTTATAATTCTCAAGATTGGCGCTTAGTAGAAGAGATTTCTGAATCCATTTCTCAATTATTAATAGAGAAATGGTACTCATTAAATGTGGAAATAGTGATTGTTGAGAATGGAACTCTACCAGAGAATATTATTTTCACAAAAGCAGTTTATAAAGCAATAATCAAGTATGGAGAGCAAAGAAAATTAGGAAAGTATGCGTTCTGGAGAGATCATGATTTGATGTGGTTTAGCGAGGTGGATAAATACGGCGAGCGAGCCATAAAAATTGCTGTTAAACCTGTAGGGTCAAAATATATACATCATGTTGTATTGCATGATGCGGCCAAGAAAAAAATGATGAGTTGGTCTAAAGATACTGATTTTCATGTATTACCAAATTGCTTTAATTTTTCGCAGAAGTTAAGTAAAAACGTGAAATTCAGGAAGGACTATAATATACCGCATGACGCAATCGTGATTGCCCGATCCACAAGGCTGATCCGGCAAAAAAGAATAGATAGAGACATTTATATCACAGCAATGCTAAATCAGCAGCGTCTGGAATCAAAAGAAAAAGAAGTCTACCTGTTCATAGCTGGCAAAAATAATGAAGACAGGCAGGAGTACGAAAGATTAAAGAAAATGTCTCATGCTCTGAACGTGGAGGATAAAATTATATTTGGTGATGGATTAAAACCTTTAGAAAATTATTTCAAAATCGCCGATGTGGGAAAAAGTAAATATGGCATCGGAGATCTGATGGCTCACAGTCAATTGAGTTCGTTTCTGACAGCATTTGGGTACGATGGCTATGGAAACCCGCCAGGAGAAGCGATCGCCTCCAAAGTTCCCTTTATCAGCACAAATTATGAACTTTACGATAGTGTCTACGGAGTAGATACTTATAAGACAAATCTGCTTGAGGTGTCGAAGGATAAGGATGATTTACCATCGCATCAGTACATTAATGAAGTCAACAATTTGCTGAGAGATGAGAGGAGGTGCCGTGAAATAGCTAATTATAACTATCAGGTGGGTATTAAAAAAATATCTACCATCACTTTTAAACAAAAATTACTTGAATTATTCCCAAACCACCTGTCTTTAGATAAGATGGCATCTAGGGACATACTTTTGCCGTCAGAAGAGGAAGTGCTTGTATAATTCAGGTAACAGACAAACAATGTAACTCATGTTGTAGGAGATAGTTGCAAAATGGAAGTAGCGTCTAATCAAGCCAAGAATTGCTCTCAAGCCTTGAAATCTCTCAATACATTCGATGCTAATTATCCACCAGCCAAGGTTGTTGAGCTGCTGAACAGAGAAGAAAATGTAAAATTGTACAACTACATCACCGAAGATCCTTTTGGCGCACATCATTTTCCGGGGACAACTGCATTGGAGGTATCGGATTTTCATTTCTATGTAAATGAGGAATTGGAAAAAGGAGAAGAACTGTTTTTATGGGCGTATATTCCTTTGTGCAATTACAAATGCTATTATTGCCAGTTCCCCGTGGTGTTGCAATCAAGCGATCCAGTCAATGCACAATCTAGAGCGAAGAGTTGGGTGGACTATAACATTAAAGAAGCCATCTTATGGCAAGAAAAGATTCCCAAATTAAAAACGGCACCAATCGGTGAATTTTGCCTGTTTGGAGGAACACCCACACAAATACCTATGGAGGAGTTGGGTCGATTAATTGATTTCTACAAAGAAAACTTTAACTTTACCCAGAACTCAACTATTCGCGTAGAAGGAAGTCCAGACAGCCTGACTCAAGAGATGCTCGAGTTTTTATATGAAAAGGGCTGTAGAAAGATCTCATACGGAATACAAAGTTTTAATGATGAATTGATTAGTTTGTCAGGACGTGGCCATTCAGGGCAACAAGCAATAGATACGCTCTTGAATGCCCGTAAAATAGGCTTTGAGAGAATCACAGGAGATCTGATCTATGGTTTAGTCAACCAAACTATATCGGATTTTGAGAAAGATGTTAAAACAGCCTTGGAATATCAGTTTGATACAGTGGTGACGACCAAACTCCATCTAGGCGCCTACGAGAAGACAGGTACAGCTATATCCGGTATCTCACCTGCCAAATGGCAAAACAGCGAGTATAGGGAGAAATTAACTTTGAAAGGTTTACGTTGGCCGACATTAGGTGAGCAATACCAAATGAGAGAATTGGCGGTGAAACTCTTTGCTCAAGATGACAGATCAGAGTATCCGACCATGTATTTTCAAAAAAAAGCAACCGGCGCGGAAAGGTGGAAATCCCTTCAGGTAGATCAGAATCGGCAAAACGTTGAGATTGGCATCGGTCTGGGGGGCAGTTCCCACTGTGCCAAAGCAAGTGGAGTTGTGGAAGTGAATCCCAAGTTTTACCAAGCAGCGATTGAGGAGGGAAAAATACCGCTTACCGTTAAAGGCTACGATCAAAGCTCCCAGGAGGCAAGTTCGATCAGAAAATCGCTTTCTACCTGCCAGCCAGTATTCAACTCCTATCATGTCAATCGCTTTCCAGAGGGCAATCTATTAAAAGGCCACTGGGGTAAAGTCTTCCGAGATTTAGAACGAAGAGAATTGCTTTCGATTGATGAGTCAAGCGAGTCGATAACGCTGTCACAAAATGGGAAAACACTTGTAGAAGCGATAATGAACACGGAAATACAATAAAAGTCAACACCCAAGCAGTCAGGCGAGGGGGTTTCTAGAGGAAACCCCTCGGCCTGTACGGGCGATGGCGCAGAGGTTAGTACCTTACGCACTGATGTTAGAATTTAACAATTCTGTAAGGAATGTTAGGTTTAAATGTTGCACTCAGAACCAGTGCAAGCCAAGCATCCAGATTGTAGATGGAGTTAGAGGTGATTTGGTGAATCTGCCTTTTGAGCAATAGGATCGTGGACGCTTTCTGGTGCAATCGCAAATGATCGCTGCGATCTATTCCAAAAACGTCGCCTGAAACCCGCATGATGGCGTTGACTGACAAAACTTTTCGGTCTACTGACAGTGATTCTTAGGCTATCGATGCTCAATACTCAAAACTTTTACACACAACCAAAAGGCAATTATCCACCACCATCTATCTTAATCACTCAGGGAGATTTCTATGACCAATACAGCTCAGCTCAATGAACATAAACAGCAGGTAACATATGGTTTTAATCTAGCCGCAGCAGGCTACGACAGAGCGGCACTGCGGCACCTGCCAAACTGTGCCAAGCAACTTGTGGAATTGGCAAGGTTACAAAATGGGCAAAAGGTGCTGGATATTGCTACAGGGACGGGAACGGCGGCGATCGCTATCTCCAGTAAAGTTAGCTCTACAGGTCAAGTTGTTGGGATCGATCTTTCCCAAGATATGCTGGCACAAGCACAGCAAAAGATTAAGACAGCAGAGATAACTAATATTGAGCTACGACAGGAAGATGCAGAAAAACTGAGCTTCAGCGACAATAGCTTTGATGCTGTAATCTGTGCGTCAGGCATTTTCTTTGTGCTTGATGTGCTAGGTGGATTGCGGGAATGGCAGCGTGTCACCCAGCCAGGTGGAATAGTCGCATTTTCTAATTTTGGTGAGACTGCTTTCCAGCCAATGGTTGAAATATTCTATGCACAAGTCAAAAATTATGGTCTCCAAATTCCATCCGCATGTGGATTGGTTGACACATCAGAAACATGTCTTAACCTCATGCATAGGGCAGGGTTTGAGGACATCGAAATCCAGACTAAGCAACTAGGCTACTATCTAGATAACACAAATGAGTGGTGGGAGCTGCTTTGGAATAGTGGCTTTCGGATTGAGCTGTCGCAAATCTCAGAGGAGAAATTAGAGCAGTTCAAAGCAGAACATTTGGCAGAAATCGAGAAACTCAAGACAGACAGAGGTCTTTGGCTGGATGTGGAGACTATTTTTGTCATGGGGAAGAAACCAAACCCATAAAGGTTGTGTTGCAAAAACTTATTGAGGAAAGAAATATTCTTAGAACCAGCCCTTTCAAGGTGTTGTGTTATTAGTTGATTGATTGTTTGTTTTAAGCTAATAACGCAAGTTGCTAGTTATAAACAAGGGCATTGCTAATTGCTAATTGCTAATTGCTAATCTTGGATTTTTACCAATTTCGCCATTAGCCATTAGCCATTAGCCGCTCCCAGAGAGATAACTAGCAACTTGAGTTAATATGAACATCCTGATCCTGTTGGCGAATTATTTCTTTATGTCTGAAACCCCGATTATAGCGTTGTCTGATTTACCTAAAGTAGCACGGGAGCATGAAAGCCGCCGCGATTTATCCGGTGGATGAAATGCGACAAGGGCTTATTCATTCGCCGTCAATATTGATATTAACTTTTGTGTTTAGGAGGCATTGTTGGCGCTAAACAATAGTACAATTAAACCAGGTCGAAATAAGAAGCGCCATGATTACATACGAGTTAAAAATTAAAGGAAAAGCTCCGCAGTACCGAAGAATAGATGAAGCAATTCGGAAATGCCAATTTATCCGCAACAAAGCAATTAGATTTTGGATGGACAATCGTGGCGTTAAATTATTTGAACTGAGCAAATTAAGTGCAGTCTTAGCCAAAGAGTTTGAATTCGCCGCCCGACTTAACTCGCAAGCAAGACAAGCGGCAACCGAAAGGGCATCCTTCTCAATCTCTCGGTTTTACGAGAATTGTAAATCCGGGAAGCAAGGGTTAAAAGGGTATCCAAGGTTTCAGAAAAACAACCGTTCCGTTGAATATAAAACCACGGGATGGAAGTTGTCAAAAAACCGCCAGTGGATTGACTTTACCGACTCCAACGGTATTGGCGCACTCTTGCTCGTTGGCACTCACGATCTGCACTATTATCAAATCGACCAGATTAAGCGCGTCAGGATAATTCGGCGCAGCGATGGATATTACGTTCAATTTGCAATTGAAGCCGAACGTAATATTGACATTAAACCAACTGGTAAAACCATTGGTTTGGACGTTGGATTATCTGCCTTTTATACTGATTCCCAAGGGAACAAGGTAGAGAATCCCCGTCACCTGCGTAAATCGGAGAAGGCGTTAAAGAGGTTACATCGTCAAGTTTCCAGAAAGAAAAAAGGTTCTCGCAATCGGAAGAAGGCGATTAATCGATTGGGACGCAAGCATTTAAAAGTTTCCCGCCAACGTAAAGACTTTGCTGTTAAGACGGCATTGTGCGTAATTAAATCTCAGTGCGATTCGTTCAGTCGAAATCCTATTGGAGAGATGACTGGCTTCAGTAGAGTAACCCAACAGGGTAGAGTGAGCACTTCAATCCTCTACTGATGAC
>NZ_BLAY01000038.1 GCF_020521235.1 Microseira wollei NIES-4236
GGGGCACGGCATTATACAATCTTTGGCTAGAAATCCAAACTTATCTAGGCCGTGCTACTACAAAACCTGTTAAAGGTTGAAAATCAGGGGCACGGCATTATACAATCTTTGGCTAGAAATCCAAACTGATCTAGGCCGTGCTACTACAAAACCTGTTAAAATAGGTTGAAAATCAGTAGGTGCGGGTAATACCTGCCCAGTCACAGAACCGGAGGGATATTCCAGTCAGTTTTAACTGAATTTAGCTAAAAGCTGCGAAATTTATGACGCGCATATTCCCGGTTTCTGCGAAAAATCGTTGGTTTGGAAGAGATCGACGGTCGAAACTGGGTTTCTTTTCTCGTCGTGCTTAAGTCCTGTAAAAGCTGCGAAATTTATTTTTGGGCTTTCTGGGCTGTTAGCTTCCCCTTCTTCCACATTCTTCAGTAACGAATTTGCAGGGTAACGGTAGCTTCGACTCGCTGTTCGCCGCCAATCACTGGCGTAGACAGTTCTCTTGCAGCTATATCGCCCATACCAGGAGCGACAGCACGAGGGATGAATCGTGGTGGGGGTGCAAACGCATTGTTAATTTGTATCCCAATAACCTCCTGACGCGATAGGTTCAAGGTGCTTAAAACAACATCGGCTTGTTGTTGGGCTTCTTGGGTTGCTTCCCGCAGAGCTTGTTGTCGAGCGGTAGCGATCGCATCTTCACTGGCGACAAAACTAATCCCGTCGATGCGCGTCGCCCCGGCATTAACGGCTTCATCTAACAAATTTCCCACTCGCTGGGTATCGATGCGAAAGCTCACCGTGTTGACGCCTGTGTATCCTGTCAGGCGCTGCACGTTGTTTTCAAATGTATAGTTGGGGTTAAGTCTGATACCAGTGGTTTGCAGCTTTTCCAGATTGCGCGATCGCAACAACTCGACTACCGCAGACGACCGTCGCGCCACCTCTTGTTGTACTCCGGTAGCATTTTTACCTTGGACTTCGACACCCAACTGCACCAAAGCGATGGTAGCGGGGATGGTTTCCTCGCCGCGACCTGTTACAGAGAGCGATCGCACTATCGGACGTTGAGTTTGTCCAAGATCTTGCGCCATGACCGGATGGGGCACTGTCAGATTCAGCAAGTATAAGCTTAAACCAATAGCAGGTAAACGATACCAGCCGGAAAAGATAGGATTCATTAGCTTACTTCTTTTTAGACTAGGCTTTGCTTTTCTAATCTGCCACCCCAGGAACCAAACAGTTTCAGCCGTTACATTTTTTGTAACCACGTCCTCAAGCGAGCGCGATTTTTGTAAAGAAATTTGTACATTAGGAAAGAATTGATTTGTAAGCAACTAATGGTTGACGCATTGACATGGATGAATCACTTCACCAACTCGTTCCCAGCTTTGGGACTCCCGCTGCTAGCAGTAGCAACTGAATCAGAAGATACATTGATGCTACTACCAGGAGTGCTGCTGAGTTTAGTTGTTGTTTATTTTGCCAGCAAAGTGGGTGGAGAAATCTCCAACAAATTTGGCTTACCCCCCGTTTTAGGCGAACTGGTGGGTGGCGTCCTAGTGGGATGCTTTACATCTGCTGGTATTTCCAGAAGGCGGAGTTGATAGTTCCAACTCGCTGTTGATGCAGTGTCTGCAAACAACGGCGGGTTTAAGTCCCACCGCCGCAGAAGCTACTTTTAAAGCTCAAAGTGAAGTAATTTCTGTTTTGGCTGAGTTGGGTGCGATCATCCTGCTGTTTGAAATCGGTCTGGAATCGAATTTAAAGGAACTGATAGCAGTCGGTATCCCAGCAACTGTCGTCCCATGTGTCGGGGTAGCAGTACCGTTTGCTTTAGCTACGGCGGGGTTGATGATTACAGCGGCCTGCTGCCGCGTCAGGTACAGGCATCCTCCGAACGACTTTTGCGCTCGCCTCGCGAGCGCAAAAGTCGTCGCTTGTAGATCAAAGCCTACTCCATTAATTTATGAACAAAAAAATATCTCAGCTGGTAAAAAACTTTTCCTGATTCTGGAATAATCAGCCTTATTGCTTGGTGAAATATTGGATAATCAAATCGTTTAAGCCGTAGCAGGGTCTTTTTTGATATTACTTTTTGTAGTACTCGGGATATTTTAATTTTTTTTTCTACAGATATATATATAATACTACAAGTTGAAACAGAAAAAATCGCTATTGATGTCAAATGAAATATATGGTAATATAACGAAAGGGTGGTCTAAACATGCCAAAAGCGAGATGTGGGGATATGCCGTTATCAGATAAAGACCACTTCCACATGGAAGGGGCAGACGTAGTACTAGGTAGTCAGTTTTCTACTTATTCGGCTTAATCCTTGGTATTTCCCTCACAACCTAACGCCCATTATTGGAGCAGTAGGGACGTATAGCCTGAAGTTAGAGCTAAAACTCAATAACTTTGAGCGTTCAAAACTTGCGGGTTGCGCTGGTTTTAGCCGCTTAGTGTACAACGCAAGGGCTATCGCTACTTACCCAATCGTGGGGATGCGAGGGAATCCTTGCTACCGACTCCAAGCGCTTAGCCGAGATGGAGAAAGTCAAAACCAACCAGGTCAAAACTAAGCCCCAATACGCTTGGATGAACCAATACCCATCAGGCATCTACTCATCAGCACTAAGAAATTTAGCACTAGCTGTTGACCGATGGCGTAAAGGCTCTTCTAGTTTGACTCGATTCAAATCTAAGAAGAGGGGAGAAAGTTTCACAGTTCTGAAGAAATCCGGCGTTTACAAGGCCGGTGAACCGATAATTCCGTTCACTCATCGTCAGGTGCTGCACTCAGGCAAGAAGATCGCTATCCCCGGTTTAGGAGAATACAGGCTCAAGAAAAGAATTCCATTCCTTTGTTCAAGTCAAACATTCACTATTTCCAGAGTAGCAGACAGATGGTTCGTTTAATTTGCACTCGATATTGACAAAGTTCCACCGCTTCTACACCCAGTTGAATCGGTTGGTATCGACTTAGGTATTAAATGCTTTGCCACCTTGTCAGACGGCTCTAAAATTGTTGCTCCACACACCCTGAAATCAGCTCTAACCAAGCTAAGTAAGGAGCAGTGGCAGAACCGCAACAAGCGATTGGGTAACCGCAGTCAAGGAATCAAAGCATCTTTCAATGCCTTAAAGTACTACCAAAGATTGGCAAAAAGCCACGCGAGGATCGCTAATATCAGGCGAGACTTTTGGCAAAAAACCACGACTGACATCTCAATGTCGCTGGGATGATAGCTAATCAAAAATTAGCCCAAGCTATTTCAAGCTTGGGATTTTATGAATTCCGAAGAATGTTGATTTACAAGGCGATATTCTTTGGGACAAAAGTGGAACTGGTTGACAGGTGGTTCGCTTCCTCTAAAACATGCTCGTGCTGCGGGAACGTTCAACCAATGCCTCTGTTGGAGCGTATTTACAAATGCGGTAAGTGTGGCGTTTCCATCGAGCGCGATCTAAATGCTGCGATCAATCTGGAAAATGCCCCTCAGAACCCTTGTACGTGCAAGAAGCGCGGAATTTACGCCTGGGGACACTGTTGGATCCGACTCCCAAAGGTTGAAGCAGGAAGCTTTCCGTCGAATTAAGCTTGCATACTTGATTTGAGTAAGTTTTGTCTTGCACAACACCTGTTAGCAAAACTCAAACTACACTGTGGCAGCCAGTAAAAAAATAAACAGTTGATACAAATTGTTAATAGCACATAAAAAGAGTAAATATGCTGGTTTTTCTACCGAAAATATCACTGATACTTCTAGTCAGTATTTTTGCACAAGAATATCACTGCTGGCGTCGTGCAATCTTATCGTCTGCTGTGGTTTTGAGTGTATTTATCATAGGAGCAACTGAGCTTTTAAGTCTATTTAGACTGTTGACATTTGGCTGTGTATTGGGAGTATGGGGATTATTAACTATTGGGTTAGGAATTCTTTACTATCAGCGGTTAAAATCAAATAAACAAACTTATCGCCTCAATAAAATTTTGCGTGTTTTTAGGAATCTAAATTCACCATTTCTAGGAATTTTACTGTTAGGGGTAGTTTTTATTTCTGTCACAGTTGGGTTAATTGCTTTCGTAGCGCCCCCTAATACATGGGACTCGATGACTTATCACATGAGCCGTGTCGTTCATTGGATGCAAAACCAAAGCGTTGCTCATTACCCAACCTACAATTTACCGCAGTTATTTCATCCACCTTTTGCAGAGTTTACCATTATGCATTTGCAGATTCTCAGCGGTGGCGATCGCTTTGCCAATTTTGTGCAATGGTTTAGCATGATTGGCAGCATTATTGGTGTATCGCTGATTGCCAAAGAACTGGGAGCTAATGTACGCGGTCAAGTTTTTGCTGCTGTTTTCTGCGCTACAATTCCTATGGGAATTCTTCAAGGATCGAGTACTCAAAATGACTATGTTGTAGCTTTTTGGTTAGTTTGCCTAGCTTACTATGTTTTACTGACCGTAAAAGCAACAAACAAGCAATATCCTCTTTTTTTCATTGGTGCTAGCTTAGGTTTAGCGATTTTGACAAAATCATCAGGTTATATCTACTCCTTCCCTTTTATGGTTTGGTTAAGTTGGGTAATGTTCCAGCGCAAACGCTGGAATATTTGGAAACCACTTTTATTGGTTGCCACCATTTTTTTTGTTCTGAATATTTCCCATTACCTACGTAACTTAGATTTATTTTTCACCCTACTTGGTACACCTAAAAACTTTGAATCAGAATATAAAATTGAAGCTTTTAGCCTGCCAATTCTGCTCTCTAATAGTCTGAGAAACTTATCCTTACACAGTGATATTGTCCGTCACCTTGGAGTAGAAAAATGGGTTAATCCACTAACTGGAATCATCGCCAAAATTATTAGTGTTATCCACGTCTTTATCGGTGTGGATATGAACGATCCACGCACGACTTATCCCCCTGGTTCTTATAGAGTTCCGGGTTTATCATTTGATGAAAATGTAGCAGGAAATCCACTTCATTTGTGGCTGATTTTTGTGTCGGTATGCTTTGGCTTACTTAATAAAAAAATCCGAAAACAAAAAATAATTATTACTTATTTATTAGTTACTATTAGCGCGTTTATAATGCTCTGCCTACTCCTCAAACTTCAACCTTATCAAAGCCGTCATCATTTGTCTATTTTCGTCTTATTTTCAGCATTTTTTGGAGTAGTCTTTTCCCAGATTCCCAATGCAATTATTACTAATGCAATCGTCGTTACTCTTATTATTACGTCATTTCAGTGGGTTTTTAGTAATAAATTTAGACCAATTGCCGCAGAAGCTAATATTTTTAACATGAGTAGAATCGAACAATACTTTATCAATAGACCTCAACTGAAAGCGCCCTATGTAGAAGCCACGAAATTTGTTCTATCTAAAAACTGTTCTAACATTGGACTATCTTTAGGAACAGGCATTAATGTGGGTAATCAATATTGGGAATATCCACTCTGGCCTCTTTTACATAATAAACACAGTAAAATTATTTGGATGCAACATATTAACGTCCAAAATATTTCCAATAAAAAATCTAATGTCTATCCTTTTAATAACTTTATTCCTTGTGCAATTATTTCTGTTAGAGCTAGCTCTATCAAGGAGAATTCCAATGAAAAAATGGTGTTCAATCAAGTTACTTACCGACGAGAATGGTCATCCGAAACGGGCTATATAAGTGTGTTAACAAAATCATAAGCGGCACGATATTACGATTTTTTCTGTAAAGTTTAGTTACGCAAAACGAAAAATAGCTGGGATGGTGCTGTTACAAACCCCTTGGCTGTAGAAGCAACTCAGGAGTCGGAACACAACTAATTCACGTTCGTAGTAGCGCTGTATTCGATCTCTGCGCTACTACAAACTAACCTAAATATTTTTAGCAAATAGGGTATAGCGGCGGATTGTTTGAGCATAGCGGCGACTTAAATTACGCGAAGGATTGGCATCGTGCATTAAGGCATGAATGGCACGGGTAAAACCTTTTTCGTAGGCGCGAGTTTGACATTTTGCTACTAACAAATTACCCAAACCAGCGTAAATTCGTTTGGGCAAAACTGCAACAGTTTTAATAATAATATTGTTGACAATTTCTCCTCGTTGTGCTTGCAGCCAGTCGGGAATTGCAAATAGAAATCCGACTGGGTTGTGGCGATCTTCTGCTATTAGTATTAACTCCCGATTGAGATAGGGTAATAGGGGACGGTATTGGGCAACGAATGCGGCTTCTGTGATTTGCGTGTAAAGAAAATTACCGCGAAAGCTGGCGATTGCCACATGATAAATCCCATGCATTTCTGCCTCAATCCGCTGCAAGTTTATCGGGCGAATTTCCACACCTGCCTTGTGCAATCGGCTTTCTACCCGCTCTAGTCGCGGATCGACATAACTTAAGTTTGTATTCAACGCCGAACTGTACTGAGCCAGGGGTGTAAAGCCTTGGTCTAAAAAATGACTAGGCCAATCATCAGGATTATCCGGTTCGAGAAAGAAGACTGGGTGCGTACCCCGTTCGGTCAGCAGTCGATAGCGCTGCCAAGTATTACCATCAATCGGAGCTATTGCCAGAGTACAGCCAAACGCGGCTAATTGTTCGCAAGCTTGCTGTAAAAGTTGAGTTGCTGTCGCCGCATCTTTAACTGCATAATGACCGATAAATCCCACGCGGTGGTTAAGGTAAGGAGGCATATTTTGCCACCATAAAGAACAACGTCCGATTATCTTGCCCTCAGCGCTATCATCCCTAATCAAAACCCAATGAGCATCGGGTATTTCTGGTAATTCCTCATCGATAGTGTGTCCTATTTCCTGCATAAAAATCTTTCCCCCTATTACCAATTACCAATTACCCTCGTTCCCTGGATCTGCCTGGGAACGCCATTACCCATTAAATAATTTCTTCCAATATAAAATTTTTGTAGAAAAACACCTTATCCTGTTGATAGAGATGATAAGCTAAATTGCTCAAAGGTTGCAAGCAATGAGCCATTGACTCTGGACGACTGCGAGAAACTAATAGATTCCAATAAGCTAATCGACCTTTACTGCGCCCGACTCGTACCAGTTTTTTTAGCAGTTGATGATAGTTATCCAAAGACATTAATTCAAAGATATCGCTCAAGTTGTAGCGATCGATAGTGGTTTCTTCCAATGTATCTAGAAAGTCTTCAATGGCGATACAGTGCCACTCTAAACGGTCGAGGTTAGTACGAATCGCCTCGAAATTTTCAGGACGTAGGGCGTAGGGAAGCACGTTCAAATGTTGTCCCATGACAATCCAATGCAGGTAGGGATTTTCAGCAGGATTTAGAGTGGTAATTGCATAACGGGTACGTTGCAAAAGATGCGAGGCAATATTATCTTCGACATACTTGAAAAAACTGGGATCGCGTCCCATTCGCCCCAGTACAAATTGCGAGAAAAACCCTCGAAATAAAAGCTGCCATCGCCAATTATTCCACCGCTTTTCATATAAAAATTTTCGGTTTTCAGAGTTATCTTCCCTGAGAAAGGCGATGATATCCTCGCGACTGTGAATTAGGGGCAGGATGTAGCGACGGAATATAGTTAAATAATGCTCGAATTTTCCAAGTGTGCCGATGCCTTGTGCGTTAGCATTCAAACGCACATCCCAAAATTCACGAGTAGTGGGCGATAGTTGCAAGCGACAGCGCCGGTAGAGAGCGGTTCTAAGTTTAGCAACTTTGGCATGATTTTCTTCGGGTTCCTCTAAAGAGTTTCTCGACCCGATTAACACTAACAATTCTGGATGTGTTAATTCTCGATAAGCTGCTACTCGCAGTTCCAAACAAGCAATTTGAGCGGGATTTAAATCGACTGCAATTACCCGTTTTGGACTGCGACTGAGCATCGCCAGCGTATTGTCTCCAGCAGAAGCGATAGACAAACAAACCTGGTGAGGTTGAATATCAAGCGCATCTAGAAGAATATCCGCATCTTCCCAACATTGAGCGTAACGGATATGAGAAAAATTGGCAGTAAGTGCGATTTCACTGGGCATTAAAAAATTTCAGATTTGAGATTTTAGATTTCAGATTGAGGAAACTATCTTGTAGGTTACCTTTCCCACAAATCAACAATTAGCAATTAGCAATTACCCATTACCCATTACCCATTACGTTAATTTTGCAAACTCTTCCGGTACTGCCATCTAATTCTACCCAATCGCCGTCTTTTAACCATTGGGTAACGCCGGGAATGGAGACAATCGCAGGAATTCCCAACTCCCGTGCGACAATAGCAGCATGAGACAGCAAGCTACCTCTTTCTACTAACAACCCAGCGGCGGCGGGAAAGAGTAAAATCCAACCCGGATCGGTGCGTTCTGCTACTAAAATTGTACCTGGTTTTAGGGGTTCGCCTTTATCTTCTCCTACGACTTGTTTTGGATCGGAAATGACGCGCACGGAACCTCGTACCAATCCGGGAGAACAGCCAATTCCTTGCAAGTAAGAATCGGTAATTGGGGACGGGGAAAGGTGGTTTTTAAATTGCAATCCTTGATAAACAATGCCGTGGGTTTCAAAGCGATCGGCAGGTGCTGGCATTTCCCTATATTTGGCAAATTCTGCCTTTCTTACCCCTACCAATCCCTGCAAATCTGTACAGGTAGCCGTCCCTTCAATATATCCCAATATTTCCTCGACTTCTAAGTAAAAAATATCGCGGCAATCCTCGATTAAATTCAGGGCATAAAACCGCTTTCCTAATTCTACAAACACTCGACGGGCGCGACCAAAAACGCGGGTGCGTTCAAAGCGTAAATTTTCGCGATCGCGCACTCGGTGGCGGGTATTTTTCAGCACCCAGTTAAACAATAATTTGCGGATTGGATTAGACCTCAACCCCCTTCTTGCTTTTAATTCTGCCGCCTTTCTTAATGGATTTTCTTTGGGTAAATTATTTTGTTTTTCGGTTGTTTGTACCTGTGCTAATTGTCCCACAGCACGCAATAAAGGCAAGGGGTCATCGTGCAGCGTGGGGCTTTCTAGTTTGAGTTCTTCTAAGCAGCGATCGCCAAATTTCTCCAAATATTGTTGATACTGCAATTTAAACTGCGGAACCCGTTCCATCGCTGACAAAATTACCTCTAAAGATTCGTCCATCAAAAAATTGACAAAAACTATATTTTCTGATATCAATCCAGCCATCTCTAGCATTCTTTGAGCCGGTTCTGTACTAATAATTCCGCCTTCGCCGCCAATTAAATCGTTTTGCAATGTGAGGGATTTATCTTTGCACCATTGTTCGGTCATGCGGCGCAAAACCCCATAGAAAATCATCGCAAAGAAATCGTTAATTAAAGGCGCATCCCAGCGAGTTATCAGTTGACGTTCCACGTGACGGTAATAAGCCGCTAACTCATCGGTGCGTAATGCTTCTATATTAAATTGTGGCGGCAAAGCTTTAGCCAACCTTTGATAAAATTTCCGACGGCGACGAGGTAGTAGAAAATAATTTTTTATTAAACCGACAACTGTCATTAACAGTCGCCAACTATCTTGCAAGCGATTTTGCCAGGTAGCGGCATGTAAGTCCGAGACAATACTTTCTGGTAGGGATTCTTTTAACCCCAGCATTTGTTCCATAAACCGCCGATTTACTTTAAAACCGGGCAACAAAGCTAAAACGCGATACCAACTCAGCAGGTTGTAATAAACTCTGCCTTGAATTAGCCCAATCATGCGGCTAAATGTATCGTTGTGCTGATTTATCGTATCCGTCGGAACTCCCATAAAGTAGCAGAATTGACGATAAACTTCCTCATAAGCACGACGAGCAAAACTGAAGGTAAGCGGTGTAGTAACGCCGCTATAACTTTCAGCAATATTGCTGTTATCCCACAAGTTAAATATCCCGTCTGGATCGGGCATTTGCGCCAGGGCAGTAATCGGGCGAGATTGCAATAGGTAAAGTTGCCCGCTTTCAATTGCCCATTCAATATCTTGGGGAACTTGAAAATATTTGCTTACCTGACGCGCCAACTCCGCTACTGCTAAAATTTGGTTATCCTTAAGAATCGGTTTTTCGCCAATAATTTGACGTTCAATAATAGACCCTTCTCGATCGACACGATAAGTATCTGCGTCGTTTTCTCCCGATACTAAAGAACTCGCTAAACCTGGAACTGCACTAACAACTGCTATACTCCTTCTTCCCGTTACCGGATCGGCAGCAAAAGCTACTCCAGAAACTTCCGCATTCACCATTCTTTGAATCAGCACAGCAGGTGGATGGGGAATGGGAGATAAACCCAGTTCTTGACGGTAATTGAGGACGCGAATATTAAAACCCGATCGCCAAACCGCAGCTATTTTATCGACTACATCTGCCGGTTTTACGTGCAAAAAACTATCGAATTGCCCCGCAAAAGAATGCTGCATTCCATCTTCATCACTCGCAGAAGAACGCACCGCCAACAGTTCTGCATTCGGACAAAGTTCAGCTAAAGCTTGCAGCAATTCTAATTGCACCGCTTCCCTGGGTTGGACAGTTACCAACCCTGTTTGAATTGCCTTATATTGTTGCAATGAGGTTTCGTCAAACTTCTGTTGAGTATTGACGCTATCTTCAAACGCTGCGGCAGACACAACAAACCCATTGGGAATCAGAAAACCTTCGCTTTGCAATTGTGCAATTGCCCTAGCCTTGCCTCCCATTAAAGATGCTTTTTCTTTATCTTCCAACTGAATAATATATTTCATTTGAAATCCGTTTAATTATAAGAATTCGCCCAATATCTTACTAGCTTCCCCCCAGAAGAATACCCAATCAACGAACCACAGAGATAAGAATAGCCTGCGTAGGCAGGCTTTGTTTGTATAGCGGCAGACTTGAGTCTGCCAGATACTTACAAACGCAACAAAAGCGGAACAATACCTAAACAGAGATATACAAGCAGCGTCCACAGTGCAGTCATTGCCTCGATCAGTTTAGCGCGTTTGGTAACGGGTTTTTGCAGAAAAAGCCACCCTACCCCTACCACACTAGCCAATAATATGCCTAAAAGCCAACTAACCGGGGTGGTAAAGTTAATTTGGGATGCGGCGATGGAGGCGGCGATCGCACTCAACCCCAACACCCACATCCAAGCTACCACAGCCTTTCCCATTCCCCAAATCGCGCTATAAGTCTCTACCCCGAATTCTTCACCTTCAGGCGCACGAATTTTCCGCCCAATTTCAATTGCCGTCCCGGTAAAAAAACTCGCCCCTAAAAACCAAAAAATCCTAGCATTCGGTGCATTTCCCACAACTAACCAATCGCAAGCACTTGCATACAAATTAATCAGCGGTACGTAAACTAAATGACTCAACATATATGCCAAAGGATGCACCTTTAACCAATCGCGCACAAAGAATTCTTTGCACATTAACCCAAAGTAACACCACACCAAACCCAACAACAAAGCCAAACTCGGTGATAGCCAAAAAGCCAAACCTAGCTGAATAATAGCAGTCCCAACACCCAGCCAACCCAACTCGCGCAAACTGACTAAACCTCTAGGAACAGGACGATATGGACGGTATCGCGCATCATCTGCAAAATCTTTAAACTCATCCGCGATTCGCATTTGTAAAAAGAAGAGAAACACGCTGACAAATGCCACCACCATTGCAGCTATACTCGGCATTCTCCTCCCATGTATCAGCACCGAGTAACTAACCGCCGAAATACTAAAAACTGCAATCGGCAATCCATGTTTCAGAACCGGGAAGCGTTCTTTTTGATAAACCCACCATCGATTAACCATATATTTTAATTGGTTTGTAGTAAGGACTTTAGTCCTTATTTGCGAACTTTGGCGGGACTAAAGTCCCTACTACAAACAAAGAAGTTTATTATTCATTCCCTTCAAATCTTCGCCTTAGATTCACATTTGCCAGTCCTTGCGCTAGTTCAATTTCTTCATTACTCCAACCTTGGGATTGCAAGCGGCTAGCAATTTGCGTATCGCTAAAACCACGCTCCTTTGCTTTTACCGTATAATCAACCAAAGCTAATTCTGTAGTAGATAACCTTTCTTGCGGGCGACTTTCACCGCTCGTTTCTCCCTCGGTTGAGGTAAGATTTTCAGTGACTATACCTGCAAACTTCACAATTCCCCAAATACCTCCTACTATTACTATACCTATCAACCAGGCAAAGCAAAGCCAAATTACTAGCCCAATTCCTAGCGTACAAATTGTTAATGAAATTAACATAGATACAGCAGCTTGTATGCTTCCAGCCGTTACTGCCATCAAAATCAAAAGAACTACACTACCTACAGCTACACTGTTTACGGACAATTCTCCCCTAAAAAATAGAAATCTTTTTTCTTCGTTCATTTCATCACCTTATAATCGATTATCAAGCGTTGTTTCCCAATAGCGAATGAAAGCAATAATCAAAGCCATATAGAAAGGTATGGCAAAGGTTATTTCCACAGGTAGGTTAGTAATTGGTGTCTTGAAACCAATATAACTTTTAACGGCAGTTTCGCCATAAACCCGGTAACCATTGATAATTAGCCAAGACTCTAGAGGCCAAACTAAGGCACTGGTAATCATCAAAGCAATGCCAAATCTTTGGATGATAGGGTAGTGGATGAAAAATCTGGCGATCGCTACCGCTGCTACTCCAATTATCAGCACCCACGCTGCGATCAGTATTATACTAATATCGTGAAAAACATAAGACCACTGCGGAAATTTTTCATTCCTCACCATCGGCTCAATCATTACTTCAAATAAAAACACTCCTAGAAATGCAATCAACAAACTTCGCCACCATTTTCTACCCTTTACAGGTATTAACAACTCGTCGTCAATCACAAAACTCCAATACTTATAAAATGCGATGACCAATCCCGTAAACACAGGTATATAGTAAAGCACTTCTATCGGCACTCCCAAGATAAAAATGCCCGAAATAGCCTGTAAAACTTCAGGAGCATAACTGCGAACCCCGATATTTACAACAATCATTTCTAATGGTATAATTAGCGCGGTTAATATTCCCAGATCAACCCCAAATTTTTTCCATTCTTTCCAATGTTCTAAAAACTTATCTACTAACAGCACAACACTCAAAATCAACGATGTCCAGCCAATCGTCAAAATCCAACTAACATCGTGGTAAACATACGCCCACTGTCCCATTTTGTAGTTATTCCACATGGGAGAAGTGAATAGTTCAAAAATTAACACTCCCACACTCATCACCAAAAATCGCAGCCATATTTTATCTTTGACTTTCCGCAGTATAAAAAAACTTGCGCCCACCCCAGCAAATATAAAAGCCTCAAACAAAATAATGGGTAACGTAGCATTTTTATCGAAGCTGCAATTGGCTAAAAGCGGGTAATAAAGTGTTGTCATCATAGGGTAATTGGGAATTGCTAATTGTTAATTGCTAATTGCTTAGGGAGCGTTTAAATTTCCGCCGGATACTGTTTCTTTTTGGCGAAATTCCGAGTCTTTAATTTTGCATCCTCCCCACTTCGCTTGACAAAATTCGGGTAAAGTAGTCAACCTTTCCCAGATTTTCCACAGCGGTGCTTCTAAAATGTTGCCAAATTTAGCATGATTGAAATCGCAAGACATAATATCCCCGTAAGGAGAAACGTAGAAGTAACTCGTACCGCAGGAACATCCAACGCTACGATGACTGGTAAAGTACCCAAAGAAAACTACTCCCGGATAACTGGGATTTTGATTGTATTTTTTAGCTGACTGAATCATCTCTTCTATCCAGTCATTATTATCTACTAAATCTTGCCGTTCTTTATATCTTCCAGTCGGTAATGCATCAAAAACCAGCACTTCGTGAATCCCGATCTTTTTCCCTAATTTGACAATTCTGTCTAATTCTCCATCGTGATAAGCTTCAGGGGTTATAGTTGTAGCAATTCCTGTGGAAAATCCTAATTTTTTAGCTTTTTCAATTCCTCTAATCGCTCTGTTAAATAAACCCGGTTGCTGGCGGAATTGGTCGTGCTTTTCAGGAGTAGCCGCATCAATGCTAATATAAATGCTATCCAATCCGGCTTTTTTTAATTCTGCTGCTCGTTGTTCTAAATGCCAGCCGTTTGTAAACATAATAGTCGTCGATAAATCTTTATCAACGGCTTTTATTATTTCTGGCAAGTCTTTTCTTAACAGCGGTTCGCCTCCGACAAAGTTAATCACAGACACTCCCAAATCTTGCGCGTCTTTAATTAATTTTTTCGCTTGGGCTAGCGTTAAAATATTTCTATCTTTTTCTTCTACCGCTGTAAAAAAACTACAATGCTCGCAAGCGGCGTTGCAGATATCGTTGACAGCAAAACTCATCAAGTTGGGCAAGTTTTTATTTTGAATCGTGCGATATAAGGCGCGAGCAATAAAATTAGACGCTGGCTTGCTGAATAATGCTGGCGTTGATAAAGAATACACTGGATAGCCGTTGCGGAAATGTATAATTTTGTTATGATTTAAGTAGATTTTGTAAAGTATTTTGACAAAATCTTGACTGTAATCTAAAGCTTTAGTAGCTAAAAACCATTTGAGGCGGAGGTTGGTAAAAAAAGAGTGCATGACAAATATTTAAATTAAATAAATTCCTCCTGGTTTCATATTAAGCACAGATCTTAAAGATAATTTTGGCGATCGCAATGATTTAATCTTTGTTTTTGATAGTAAAAGAATAGTTAAACATAAAGCTGAAAAAACTGTGGTTCGGTATTGCAAGTATAAAAGCGTTGAGGCAGAAGTAGGAAGCTCCGAGCGGGTGTATAGCCCCTCGTAGTTGCGATGCACGCACTTTTTAGCGAGAGGTGATGATCGATCGTCACCAGCTGCTGCCAAATCATGGTATTGTTCAACCCAGTTTCAACTGTGAACTTATACAACTCCCAACCCCCACCCGACGTGACTAGCAAACAATCTGCTGCTGTTGCTACCTAAAACAGGAGAAACCGAGAATCAGCAACCCCGCTCTCCCATAGACGGGGCAAGAGGCGTAAGTTTTGAAGCCGTGCTGACCAGCCTCAGACTTTCCTTGTCTACGTTTTTTAAGTCATGACACCTTGGGATGCGTCGCTAGTCCCTTGCCCTGTCGCTAATCGTTAAACAGTTCTAAGGTCACTGGAACAGTGCGGTTGGTGCAAAAAGCTTAGAAAACATTGGCGAAGCGAACATTACCCGTTCTACGGAGATTCTCAATGTCCAATTTTGTATTTGTCGTTGATACGAATCAGCGACCGCTCAGTCCAGTGCATCCGGGTACGGCACGTCACCTGTTAACTCAGGGGAAAGCCGCCGTGTTTCGTCGCTATCCGTTCTGCATCATCCTGAAAGAAGCCTATACCGATGTCACCGTACAGGACTTGGAACTCAAACTAGATCCAGGCTCCAAAGTCACGGGAATTGCTATCAAGTTCGGCAAGAAAATCATTTTTCTTGCCGAACTACAACATCGGGGTCAACAAATCAAGGATGCGCTTTTATCCCGTCGTCAACTGCGACGAGGAAGACGAAGCCGTAAGGCCCGATATCGCAAAGCACGATTCCTCAACCGCACAAGTCCTGGTGGGTGGTTGGCTCCTAGCCTTCAGCATCGGGTTGAAACAACGATGACATGGGTCAATAAATTCATTCGACTGGCACCTATCAGTTCAATTGTTCAAGAGCTAGTCAGATTTGACCTACAACTGATGCAGAATCCTGAAATCTCAGGGGTGTTGTATCAGCAGGGAGAATTGCAAGGCTGCGAGGTCAGAGAATACTTACTGAACGTGCGACCCGTTCGTCATAAACCGTATCACGGGGGACTGGCGGCATAGGTCAATAGTGAGTGCCTAAATCTCACTACGAACCTTGACAACTTGGTGTTCATGAGAGTGAAAGTCTCTCCTCACAGACGCAAGTGATGACAGCATCACCCCTACCCAAGAAATTAGCAACTTCAGGGGTAAAGCGGGGCGAAAAGGAGGTAATCGGCAACCTAAGTCGAAATCCCTTCGAGCAAGAATCCATGAGCAGCGAAAGCAAAGATGTGGCTGAACCGCCGTTAGGTATAACCAGCGAAATTAGGTTGATTACGCTGGGAGACCCAAAAGGGCAAGGATAAGGGGCTGGCGTGTTTCTAAGACGACCAGTATGCCTTCCCAACAAACCCGGTGGATAGCATCGCTCTAAAGATTCAACCAATGGACACCAGGAACGGGTTAACCCTCTATCACCTCTTAGAAAGGTCGATTTACTAAGTAGGTGCTAACCAGATGGCGATCGGGGGTGGGATTGAATCAGAAGCCAATGCCCTGAGTAATGTCAGGGATATGCCGACAGATTCACAGTTGTTTGGACGATAAAGGTGTAAGTAGCAATGAATAAGTCTAATACAGAGGTAAAAACTACTGTGGAATGGAAGAGCCTTCCCTGGCACAAGCTGGAGAAGGCAACCTTCAAGTTGCAAAAACGCATTTATCAAGCCTCTGGGCGGGAGGATTATCGGACAGTCAAAAGGCTTCAAAAGACCTTGATCAGATCCTGGTCAGCTAAATGTTTAGCCGTCAGGAAAGTTACCCAAGAGAACCAGGGACGGAAGACCGCAGGCGTGGATGGACACAAAGAGTTAAATCCAGCCCAAAGACTAACCCTGGTCAAAACGCTCAAACTTTCAGGTAAAGCAGATCCAACTCGTAGGGTATGGATATCAAAACCTGGGAAGAAAGAGATGAGACCTCTAGGGATACCGACTATGTACGACCGAGCATTGCAAGCCCTAGTGAAAATGGCATTGGAACCCGAATGGGAAGCTCTCTTTGAGCCAAATTCATTTGGGTTTCGACCAGGACGCTCATGCCACGATGCAATCGAAGCAATATACGGAGCCATAAAGCAAAAGCCAAAATATGTGCTGGACGCTGACATAGCCCGATGCTTTGACAAAATCAACCATGATGCATTGCTGAAAAAGCTAAATGCCACCCCTAACATTCGCCGACAAATCAAAAGTTGGCTTAAGGCTGGGGTTATGGACGGTGAAACACTCTTTCCCACAGAAGAAGGAACTCCGCCTTGCGGCGTGGTTAGCCCACTTCTCGCCAATATTGCCCTTCATGGACTAGAGGAACACTTGATGCAGTATGCAGAAACCGGAGATGACAAAAACATCTATGGACGGCAACAAAGCTGGAAAAGCAAGCGTATGGCATTAAGCGTTATCCGCTATGCGGACGACTTTGCGATCCTTCATAAAGATCTGCAAGTCATCCATGCCTGTCAGCAAATCGTATCGGATTGGCTGACAGGCATGGGTTTGGAATTGAAACCTGAAAAAACAAGCGTGTCTCACACACTTCAGAAAATAAATGGAAAGCACGGATTTTCATTTCTCGGATTTTCCATTCAACAGTATGAGGTCGGAAAACATGCCTCTAAACAAGGGTTCAAAACCATCATCACTCCGCACAAAGAAAAGCTGAAAAACCACGTCAAACAGCTAGTAAAGCTGATTAATAGACATAAGGGATCTTCAAGAGACGCTTTGATTGCTACTCTTAATCCCATGATTAGGGGATGGGCAAACTACTACAAAACAGTCTGTAGCAAGGACATATTCCAGCTAGCAGACCACTTGGTATATCAGCAAATCAGAGGATGGGGAACCTACCGTCACGAAAAAATGGAAAACCTATGGCATTCCAAGCCCGGAATGTCATGGACATTTGCCACCAAGGATGGGCAACACTGGTTAGCCAAACATGGCGACACCAAAATCACCCGACATATCAAAGTGAAGGGAGACAAAAGCCCGTATGACGGAGATTGGGTCTACTGGAGTACAAGAAGGGGAATGTATCCGCAAACCCCAAAACAGGTTGCCAAACTGCTGTTTGAGCAAAAGGGGCGTTGCTCCCACTGTGGACATTATTTCTCCACAGAAAGCTTGTTAGAAGTTCACCACATCGACCAAAACCGAAATAATAACAAGCCAAATAATCTAACAGCAGTTCATCGGCACTGCAAGAAGAAATTCACGGGATGCGGGACTCTAAAGCATGGGAAGTAAACAGCAATGAATACCAGCCCATCCCCTAATCCTTCAAATGGAAATGAGGTACACATGACAAGTGCCAAACAATTGAGGATCCGGATGCACGGAAACGGGCATGTCCGGTTCTGCAAGGGAGGGTGGGGTAGCGATGCCCCACTCGACCCTACCAAGTGGAATCGTCGTTGTGCGTATTGTTCGATTGAAAATGTGCCGTTTGAGGTCGAGCATATTCACCCCAAATCAAAAGGTGGCTCCGACCGAGTTTCCAATCTCACGATTGCCAGTCATTGGTGCAATCAAGCCAAGGGAAATCAAGATATTCGAGACTTTCTATCGGGCCTGCCTGACTCGCTCAATCGCATTCTCAAGCAAGCCAAGTCCCCGCTAAAAGATGCGGCGGCAGTCAATTCAACCCGATGGGCATTGCTCGACGCTTTGAAACAAACGGGATTGCCAGTGGCAACGGGAACGGGGGGACAAACCAAGTTCAACCGGACAAGGTTTAGACTACCTAAAGCGCACTGGTTAGACGCCGCGTGTGTGGGTCAAGTTGAGTTACTTGAAGTGCCGATCTCGAAGCCTTTATTGATTGCGGCAAAAGGACATGGAACGCGGCAAATCTGCGGCACTGACAAGTTTGGCCCTCCAACTCGTCACCGATTGCGGACACAAGTTCACAAAGGCTTTCAGACTGGCGATATCGTCAAGGCGACCGTTACAGCAGGAAAGAAAATCGGCTCCTATGTAGGGCGGATTTTGTGCCCCGCATCAGGCAGTTTTGATATTGCAACTAAATCTGGAAGAGTGGCAGGAATCAGCCACAAATATTGCAAGTCAATTCACAAAAAGGATGGCTATAGTTATGCCTTCTGAACTTTCACTGCGGTTAAAACCGCTCCTTAAGTATTTCATCCCCCACTTAAAAGATGGGTGGCTCTCCATACTCCCGGAGGTTTAAGGTGAAATTCCGCTGGCTACTACCCAGTACTTTGAGCCTGGTGCTGCTGTCAACTCCCGCCTCAGCAGGAAGACTGCAATCAATGCAGTTTGATGCCGATCAGAATCGGCTGGTCTTTACAACAGATGAAGGCGTTCAACCGAGAGCTAGACTGCTGTTCAATCCCACCCGTTTGGTGATAGACTTGCCCGGTACTACTTTCGATCGCCGCACGCTCAGCAATCAGTCCTTGGGTGCAGCAGTTCAAGCCATACGGGTGGGGCGGGTAGATCGCCGCACGACGCGCTTGGTGATTGAACTGAAACCTGGTTTTACCCTAGAGCCTCAGCAGGTAATCTTCCGGGGTACCTCTCCCAGACAGTGGACGGTGCAATTACCAACGCCCCAACCTGTGGAGCCATCTAGCAATAACAACAGGGCATCGATTGGGATTGCTGCTATTTTAGAACAGCCACCCGTTCCACGGACTGCTTTGACTCCTTTGACTCCTTTGACGGCTTCTGGGGAAACTCAAGTCCAGGATGTTCAGGTAACGCCCGATGGGTTTTTTATCCGGACCACCGGGGGTAACCCACAACTGAGGGTGAGGCGAAGGGACGATCGCACTGTGGAAATCGACCTCAAAGGTGCTGTTATCTCTTCTCGCCTATCCCAAAGAGATTTTCCGGTGGATCGGTTTGGCGTCAGTCGCCTCCAACTCGGTCAATTAGAAGACTCACCCCCAGTCACCCGCGTCACGTTACAGTTGACCGACGATAACTCAAACTGGCAGGCAAGTGTCAGCAATTTAGGCGGCGTCGTCCTGTTACCTGCTACCGGCCCGCAACAAGCGTCGCGCAGTTATACTCCTGGACAGGTGAGGATTGAATCGGTTGAATTGAGCCAAAATCAATTGCTGGTGCGAGCGAATCAGCCTTTTACTTACACCAGCGGCTGGGATCGCGCCTCCGGTGCTTTCCGGATCGCGATTGCTGGTGCGACACTCGACGATGATGTTGACGAACCGCGTCCAAGTCGCAATAGTCCAGTGTTGCGGGTGCGCGTGCGCCAGGAAGACCCTTCCACAGTTGCGATCTTAGTGCAACCGGCTGCTGGGGTACAGTTGGGCGAAATCAATCAGCCTTCTCCTCAACTGTTATCCCTGCCATTAACTAACTCTAGAACGGTGCTGCTGCCGCCTACTAGACCTGGTGTTCGCAATTACCCTGGGGGGACGCTACGCGATCGCCCAACTATCGGCAGCGATTGGTCGATGCTATCTTCTCGTAACGATGGACGCATGGTGGTCGTGATCGACGCCGGACATGGAGGTCGCGATCCGGGCGCCATCGGCATTGGAGGATTGCGCGAGGTAGACGTAATTACTCCCATCGCCCTACAGGTGGCTCGCCAATTGGAACAACAAGGCATCCAAGTTGTATTGACCCGCCGGGGTGACTATTTCGTTGACTTAGCACCAAGGGTGCAAATTGCCAAGCGGGCGAATGCGGATTTGTTTGTCAGCATCCACGCCAATGCCATTAATCGGAACCGCCCCGACGTAAATGGAATCGAAGTCTATCATTTCGGTATAGGCGAGGATCTGGCGCGGACGATCCACGCTAGCATTCTGCAAAGCGTCAACATTGGCGATCGCGGCGTGCGGCGAGCCAGATTTTTTGTTTTGCGGAATAATCCCATGCCTGCTGTTTTGGTGGAAGTTGGCTTTGTCACGGGGTATATTGATGCTCCCAAGCTGTCAGATCCAGCCTTTCGCAGCCAAATGGCAGATGCGATTGCTCGCGGCATTCTCCTTTACATTCGGCAAAATTTCTAATTAACTATCAGTCATTAGTTATTAGTGCTTAGTCGGCAGGCTAATGACTGATGACGAATGACCTCGAAGGGCAATCGCACTTGCGCCCCCATCGGTGGGTCAGATCGATAGATGGATATGCAAGTGCTAAAGCCCCTACTAATGACAAAGGATAATTGACACATGACAACTGCAAAGATTGGAGTTTTTGACAGCGGCGTTGGCGGTCTTACCGTTTTAAGAGAACTGTACCGGCAACTTCCCAACGAATCGATTCTTTACTTTGCAGATACCGCAAGGCTGCCCTACGGTAACCGCTCTCAGGCAGAAATTTTGCAGTTTGTGCGCCAAATCCTCCTGTGGATGCAGCAGCAAGGTGTTAAAATGGCAATCATGGCCTGCAACACCAGTTCGGCCCTGGCCTTGGAAACCGTGCGCTGCGAATTCGATTTTCCGGTCTTAGGGGTAATCCTTCCAGGCGCGAGGGCTGCTGTTGCCGTTGGCAAGCGCATCGGCGTGATTGCCACCCCCGCCACCGCCGCTAGCAATGCGTACCGTCGTGCCATTCAAGAAGTTGACCCCAAGGTGCAAGTTTGGCAAGTCGGTTGTCCGGCGTTTGTGCCGCTGATCGAGCAAAACCGCATCAACGACCCCTACACCTACGAAATCGCCCAGGAATATTTACAGCCATTGCTACAGCAGCAAATTGATACGCTGGTGTATGGCTGTACCCACTATCCCCACCTAGCACCCATTCTGCGCAGGATTTTACCAAAAACTGTGACGCTGGTCGATCCAGCCGTCCACGTCGTGGCAGCGGCAGTTCAAGAACTAGATTTATTAGGACTGAAAAATCACCAAGGCGCAAAACCGACGCGCTTCGGCGTCAGCGGTTGTCCGCAACAGTTTGCCCGATTATCGGTACAGTGGCTGGGTTGTACCCCTGCGGTTGAGCAGGTGTGCTTGCCTGTGCCGATGCCATTGCAGTCAGTACCGATCGAATCGATCGACTAACTGCAACGCAGCGGTTTAATTTTAGATTGCCGAGAGTCAAATTTAAAAGCTACTGGTAGCTGGGAACTAAAGATGATCAAATTTTCTCATCTTTAGTTCAAGCTAAACTAATCAATCCTACGGGCGTCGCCATTCCCTTGACCGTTGAGCAAGTATTAACAACGCATAAATCGCTAATAAATAACCAGTAGCCAGGAAGGGAATCATTAGAGGCATATCGTGGTAAACCATAATTGAGTTACGAGTAAAATAGAGGGACGTCAAGTTTGATAGCAATAAAGGTTTGTCAGCTCGTCGCCGCGTGGGCGAGCCCTCTGACATCTGTCATACAAGGCAAGCTTTGGAAACATAGCTGCCTCCAAATGCTGTCTCAAGTTAATGTAGAACTCTAGGCTGCGCTTAGAAACTTTGCCGCGCCAAACCTAGAATTTGTTTAAGGAACAAATTCTCCGGGACTAATAAGCAGTAACAGCAGCCGCAAATTTTGCGCTACCCCTACGTATGAATAACCAGCCCCTCTGTAGCACCCTGGTTTACCAGCTACTGCTGGCTGTTTGGGAGCAAGTATCTGAATTTTTTTTAAATCCTTAATATCTAGACTACCACAAGCTTCTCGGCTTTTCGATACTATTTCCCAAAATGCTTAACAATTCTACAAATTTTTTGTAAAGACTCATCGAGTCAGCCTCTCCCTGTGGATGCGGTTTTCTCGTAGTTGTCCGCGATCTCCGTAGGGTAGAGCCAGCGGATCCCCCCTGGCCCCCCTTACCTCAACCGGCTTATTCCCATCTAGGAGAGGCTTCGCTTAAAATGAGTACAGAATATGTTAAATTTCGTAAAAATCACACCCGAACCGGCAGATCCATGACTTCAGCGACTTCCCTATTTTCCCCTGTAGAAGTAGACTTGCGCTTGCTGTCGGAAAACCTCAAGCAGCTTGTTGGCAACCGCGATCCTATCCTGTCTGCGGCAGCGGAACACCTTTTTGGCGCGGGGGGAAAGCGGGTAAGACCTGCGATCGTCCTGCTGATTTCGCGGGCGATGATGCGGATGCAGGATAAAGACATTACCCCCCGTCATCGACGGCTAGCGGAAATTACGGAAATGATTCACACGGCTAGCCTGGTACACGATGATGTGGTAGATGATTCAGTTGTGCGTCGCGGCGTTCCCACGGTTCACAGTTTGTTTGGTAACCGAATCGCCGTACTGGCGGGCGATTTTTTGTTTGCCCAATCTTCCTGGTATCTAGCGAATCTGGATAACTTGGAGGTGGTCAAACTCCTGTCGCAAGTGATTATGGATCTGGCAACGGGGGAAATTCAGCAAGGACTCAATCGCTTCGACTCCAGCTTATCGTTTGAGGCTTATCTGGAGAAGAGTTACTATAAAACGGCTTCTCTGATTGCCAACAGCTCTAAGGCAGCCGCTGTTTTAAGCGACGTGTCTGCCGAGATGGCTGAACATGCTTACAGCTATGGGCGTCATCTGGGTTTGGCGTTCCAAGTGGTCGATGATATTCTGGATTTCACCGGCTCTACAGAAGCGTTGGGTAAACCCGCGTGTTCCGATCTAATCAGCGGCAATTTGACAGCACCCGTCCTGTTTGCCCTGGAAAAGGAACCGTATCTGGAAGTGCTGATCGAACGCGAGTTTTCTAACCCTGGGGATTTAGAGCAGGGGATGGCGCTGATCGAAGCGAGTCACGGTATCGAACGGGCTCGCGAATTAGCCGCCGCTCAAGCTAAACTCGCCGTGGAACACCTAGTCAATTTACCGCCCTCCGAGTACCGTCAAGCTTTGGTTAGCATCGCTGACTACGCTCTGAGTCGTCATTACTAGGATTTGATCGTCCATCCCAGCATCAACTCAGGCGATGTCGGGAGGCAGATTGCTACGTTTGGTGCGCTGTTGTGACTGACTTTGTTGCAGGTGCAGTTGAATTAAGGATTGTAGATCTTCGCGCCGGACTTCGATGGCGGCGGAGCGATTTCCAGGCGTCTCAAAAAAAACGATGCTATTGACGGCTTCCATCGCCACCAGTTGGAACAAAATATGGGTGACTGGCATTGGCAGCGCGAAGTCTTGCGTCTTTGGCATCGAACTCGGAGCAGCCTCAGCATCCTCGCGGGTAGGAAAAGCGTAAATAACGCGCTTTTCCAGGTTAGGATTACCACGATTGCTTAAAACTGTACTGACCCAATCAGAGTTGAGGGTTTGGAGGATGTAGTACTGGGAATGGTGCAACTGCTGGGCGATTTGCTTGAGAACGGGAGCGATCGCGCGCACCACCTGGGGCGTAGTCCCATCTTGGGGGGCATTGTCGATCAAAACTTGAATTTGTTGGTTTAAGTTCATAGGGAGCAAGCCAATGCGGTGAGAGTCCCCTAATAAACTACCCCACCCCATAGGCGGATGGGGTTTTCAGCAGCCCTAGAACATGCTCCTCGACTGAGCAAGCAAGTCCTGAACCTCCAGGCTGGTTTATAGACAGCCCCATTGCTTCAATATTTTTAGCACCATTCCAATCAGCGTCACCTTTCCATCCACAATGACCACAAGCAAACCTCTTGCCACTGCGATACGATTCACCCCGAACCGGGTGGATATGCAAGCACTTGTGGCAAGTTTGGCTAGTGTATGCGGGATTCACCAGAATCAGTTTCACGCTTGCACCAATGGCTTTGTATTGGATAAATTGCCGCAACTGATAGAATGCCCAACTGTTAGACCGTCTCCGTTCGGTTTTAGAGCGCGGCAACTGGTTGGTTCGTTCTCTGATCCCGGTCAAGTCTTCCAGTGCAATTGTTTGGTTATGGTCTTTAGCGTGCTTAACAAGATGCTTGCTGATGACGTGATTGGTATGCTGCTGAAATCTCTTTTCTTTGCCCGACAACCGTTGCAAGAGTCCACGCGCCCGACGACGAGTAGACCTTGTGCCTTTCGCGGCTTTTTTCTGAATCGATTCTCTCAACTTTGCATGATGGTCACGAATTGCTGTGACCGCTTTTCCACTGAAACTTTCTCCATCGGAGGTAACAGCGATGTCCGTTCTACCCAAGTCCACACCCAACACATCCTTAGTTTTTGGCGGTGCTTCTGGATGGGATTCAATCTGAATGTTCAACCGATACTCGCCCTGATGATTCACGACCAGCACAGCACTCTTAGGGTTTTGCCCTTTCAGCAAACCTCGTTGGTAGTTGCCAACGTGCAGCGCAAACCGTTCTCGCTTACCCATCATCGTCAAGCTAACCGTCCAGTCTTTTTCACGGAAGCTGAATGTCCGAACATCGTAGGTGACAGAAGTAGGGGCAAATCCTTTAATCACATCACCTTTAGACTTAGCGGTCTTTCGATTAAGAGACACCCGACGAATTGCATGGATAGCAAGTTGGGAGGGAAGCCCAAAACGTTCCCGAATGGTCTGATAAATCAAAGACTGCATTGCAATCTCATTGGTCAGCCCTTCAGGAACTTCCTGATTCACATACTCACAAGCATCAGCGAAAACCTGAAACGTGTTGACCACGTTGGGCAACTGCTCAGGCTTTACTACAATCTTGCAAGATACGCTCAGGACTTGTTTCATGGCTGACAAAAGTTTCACGTATTGATATTCTACTCTACAGTAAAGATGCTAGTCAATCCGGAAAGTTTGTTGGCTGTTTCGGTGGCATCGAACCACACTCAACAGCCAAGGGAGCACCCTCCCCACCGTGTAGACGGATGGGGAAGGATAGCGAAATTAGTTGAGTTTAGACCAGAGGACGAGCGATCGCCCTCGCCCGCTATGGAACTAAATTTCCCCGCCTGAGTAACTATCCATGTCAGCCGCCTCGGCATCGTGTTTGGCACCTAACAGCCGCAATTGATCGACCTTGATAATGGGTGAGGAGCGGTTAGCTCCCGTGGCGCTATCCCTCCAGCGATCCAACTTTAAAGAACCTTGCACCCCAATCAAGCTGCCCTTACGGACGTAGTTGGCAGCCACTTCTGCCGTCTTGCCCCACAGTTCCAGATTGAACCAATCAGTCTGCTCGCCATCGCGACTCCAACGGTTAACTGCTAGAGTCAACCGACACTTAACGCTACCGGACTCGAAATACTTGACATCAGGGTTTTGGCCTACACGGCCTACTAGAGTGACTACATTGATACTCATACTACCGATTCAGTACAGCTGTACTCTTTTGTCGTGTATCTACTTTAGCTGAAAAGACGCAGTTAAAGCATTTGGCTGCTATAAGCTAAAGAATTTTCCTGTGGAACTAGACGCCGCAAAGAAAACGTAATAGAATCCAGCACGGTTGGGTAGTATGAAAAAGAAGTATTTGACTTGGGGGCAGTAAAATCACGTGGGTATTTTCAATCGCCTTCCCTCTTTTTCTAGGGACATGGGTATCGACCTCGGTACTGCAAACACGCTAGTTTACGTTTCAGGTAAAGGCATTGTTTTGCAAGAACCTTCTGTAGTTGCCATTGACAAATATACAAGAGAGCCGATCGCAGTCGGAGAAGAAGCGAAAAACATGCTGGGGCGTTGTCCGGGCAACGTGGCGGCTTTGCGCCCGTTGCGCGATGGCGTGATTGCCGATTTCGATACGGCCGAAATTATGCTCAAGCACTTTATCCGGCGAGTACACGAAGGCAACGCTTTAGTCTCGCCTCGGATTGTGATCGGCATTCCCAGCGGCGTTACCGGCGTGGAACGACGAGCGGTGATGGATGCGGCAATTCAAGCAGGCGCTAGGGATGTGCGGTTAATCGACGAACCCGTAGCGGCAGCAATTGGAGCCGGTTTACCCGTAGCAGAACCTACAGGTAACATGATCATCGACATCGGCGGCGGCACCACGGAAGTGGCGGTTTTGAGCTTGCAGGGGACGGTAATCAGCGAATCGGTGCGAATTGCTGGCGATGAACTGAACGACTCGATTATGCAATACATGAAGAAAGTTCACAATCTCGTGATTGGGGAACGAACCGCTGAAGAAATCAAGATTCAGATTGGCTCGGCTTATCCCACCGATGCCGATGAAGATACAATCATGGAAGTTCGAGGCTTGCACCTGCTTTCTGGTTTACCGCGAACCGTGACGATTAAAGGACCAGAAATTCGCGAAAGCATGTCGGAACCTCTGTCGATTATTGTTGACGCAGTCAAGCGCACTCTGGAACGGACTCCCCCCGAACTGGCGGCGGATATTATTGACCGGGGAATTATGCTAGCAGGAGGCGGTGCCCTACTCAAAGGTCTGGATACTCTAATTAGCCATGAAACCGGCATTGTGGTACACGTAGCAGCAGATCCGCTCAGCTGCGTTGTCTTGGGAACGGGTCGGGTGTTAGAAAATATCAAACAGCTCGATCGGGTATTTAGTGGCTACTCTCGCCCGATGTAATTGTTTTGAGAAAGGCGTTTGGCATCAAAAACCAAATGGCAAATTTTAACGTCTTTGCTCGCTCTGTTAATTTTTAGTGTGGCAACCCCCAACTTGGGTAATGGGGATTGAATCGACGGCACGCCAAATAAAGCCAAGCCAACTAGCATTCCATTGATGTAGTTAAAACTAAGACGGGATAGCAATTTGACAAAATAATTGATAATTTTGTGTCTCCAGGATGACCCTAGAGCGTTGGGTTTGTACGCGCTCGCTGTGAATTTTTCACAGCGAGCGCCAGCGCTGGCGAGGGTCCCTAACAACCCAGCTTTTGGGGTGTAACAGGGGCAAAAACCAGCTCTGGCGTCAACGGTTAAAATAAAGGGGCGGTTGCGCGTGTAGCCAAGCGGGGCGGCTTGCCTCTCCCTTAGCGCGGCAGAGCAAGCGCAAAAATTTACTCAAGGCTAGCGGATTCCTCTGTCAAAATAAAAACAGAACTCAAAAGTTAAAACTGGCAACGCTCTATGTACACGCTACGTCGCTGGTGGGATCGCCATTGGTCACAAGTAATGCTGGTGAGTTTGATCGTCAGTGCTGCCTGGTTGGCAAAAGCTACCCAAGGAGCAGCTCTATTTGAGCTTTACCAGTTGGTAACCCGTCCTTTCCAATCCGATACAACTAAACAAGAGCTGTTAACCGATGCTCGCGTGTTGGAATTGCAGGCGCGGTTGGGGGAACTAGAGAGCCAAAATCAAAAACTAAAACAACAATTGGCATTTCAATCCCAGCAAAAAGGCAAAGGAATTGCGGCTCCCATTATCGGACGGAGTGCAGATCATTGGTGGCAGCAAGTAACTTTGGGTCGGGGTTCCCAAGCTGGGATAAAAACTGACTACGTTGTAACGGCTCCTGGCGGTTTGGTCGGTCGGGTGACGAGCGTTACTCCCCATACAAGTCGCGTTTTGTTAATCAGCGATCCAAGCAGTAGAGTAGGCGTGATGATAGGTCGCAGTCGCTACATGGGAATTATGCGGGGTCGCTCGAATAATAAAGCGGTGATGCAGTTCTTTGAAAAAACTCCAGATGTCCGCAAGGGCGATTTCGCGATCACTTCATCTATTAGCCATTTGTTTCCGTCAGGCTTGCCGGTAGGGCAGGTAGAATCAGTAGATTTGAGCAAAAATCCGGCGCCAGAGGCGTCAATCAAACTGTCGGCTCCGATGAATAATTTAGAGTGGGTTGTGGTGTACCCCACCCATACCAACCCTGAATAACGAATGGATTATAGATTTGAAATTAAATTGGAAATCTAAAATCTCAAATCTCAAATTAGGAGACTTTAACCCTTGCTTGACATCGCAAATTGGCAGACCTACCGGCAGCAAATTGGCAATTGGGTGGTAACGATTGGCACCATTATCATTTGTGCGACGCTGTTGCCAGCCCGGTTACCGGGAATGGAACTGTTGGGTCTTGGTCCCAACTGGCTATTGATTTGGGTGGTGGCTTGGAGCGTCAAGCGAACGACGCTACAAGGAGCGCTCGCAGGTTTGGCGGTCGGTTTAATTCAAGACGGCATGACGGCTCCCTATCCCAGCCACGCGATCGCTTTAGCCTGCGTGGGAATTCTCACCGCCCGGATCAAAAAGCAACGGTATATCCAAGAAGATTTTATTTCCGTAGCGTTGATTGTATTTGGCATGGCGGTGGTGGCAGAGACAGTGATGGCAATTCAGTTTGGCATCTTTTGCGATCGCAAGTTAGCAGAAATTTGGACTGACCACCAACGCATCGCCCTCGCGTCTGCTATCCTCAGCAGTCTCTGGGCGCCGGTAGTGTACTATCCGCTTAATCTTTGGTGGAGACGGTTGACCTCTCCCGGATTGAATCCGGGAGATGCTTAAGAGATGTTCACCCTTACTGGCTGAGCCAAACAGCCCCTACTCACTCCGGTAAAACCATCGTGGCTACTTTTCTTCCCAATATTGGCCGCCCCATTACCAAAAACTAGGTTGAAAGCCCCTCGCCTCTCTCGGGGATGAAAACCAGAGGCTGGAAATATCGGTGCCAGTCGATAGTATATTAAAGTTTAATACAAAAAGAAGTTTTAGACAATAACAAATGGTATTATTTAGTTTATTAAAGTCGGTGATTTATTGGGACGGTTGCCAACAGGAATTAATCCAAAAGAACCAGGAAGTAAAACCTATACTGGAATAGCTGTGTAGCGAAGTTAACGCTCTAATAAATTGCGGTACATACTACGATCGCCAGATATATTTCAAAACGGGAAGGATTCTGGCGGGCTTTCCCAGGAGGCGCAGCATTGTGCAACGAGATGAAAACCAACATCGATCGCAATGGGGTTTATTCTCAAGTCGCTAGGGCAAGCGCTCAGCGGTATTGCCGCATCATTCAAATCATTTCAGGAGTTAATCAATTCCTACAAAAAGGGCTTGCTTAGAAAACAAACCTCGCCCGCCCAAATACCGCAAGTCCAATGGAATGGCAGTTGCTACTTATCCGAAACAGGCACTGAAATTAGTAGAAGGCTTTCGTGCGCTTCCCGATGGGGCAACTCTGCAAAACTTGGTTTGGAGTAAATGCCTTCTGGTTAAAGATGCCGTCTAATTTACGCTTTGAAGATATTAAACAAGTCCGCATCCTGCCCCGCAATCGATGTTTTTATGCAGAGTGGGTCTACCTGCAAAAAACTGCATCGGTTGAATTAGATTCATCGCGGGCGCTGGGCAGCGATACTGGATTGGTAAATTGGTTGACATGGGTCAGCAACATCAATACCTCTTTCATGATTGATGGAAGGCATATCAAATCAATCAACCAATGGTTTAATAAGTCGGTCGCTACAATCTTGGAAGGTAAGCCGCAAGGATTCTGGTCTTTGCGACTTGCTAAACTAACAGAAAAACGTCACCGACACATGGGAGATGCCATTAATAAAGCAGCGAGGATCGTTGTCAAACACTGGCTTGAACATAAGATTGGGGGCATTGTATTTGGATGGAATCAGGGCATTAAAAAAGAAATAAACATTGGCAAGCGCAACAATCAATCTTTTGTGCAAATCCCAACAGCAAAACTGACTAGCCGGATTGCTCAACTGTGCGAACAATACGGCATACAGTTTGTTGAAACAGAAGAAGCCAATACATCTAATATCGTGTCCGGTTGCATCGGTTGCGTTTGGAGAGCTGGGGGAGCAAAGGGGATGGGGGAGCTGGGGGAGAAAAAACGCTTTTTCGCACAATCAACTATACACAACTGATACCACCGGACATGATATAAGGCATCGTTTTTAGACGGCGATACAGTCACCAAATATGGTGAAAAACCCTCTAACTGGAAGTTGGAGGGTTCGCGAGTTAAACGCGGTTTATTTCGGACTGAGTTGACACTCGCCGCTATAAATAGACGGCGATTCTTTCCTGGCATAAATCTATGGGTAACCTGAACCAAAGTACCGAGCAACCGAATATTCTAGACCAGCACTGCGCGGAAGAATTGCGCCTACTCTCTCCGATGCCAGCATGATTGAGGCTACTTTGGAAAAGTTGTTTGATTCACTCGCTTTCAAGTTTTTGCTTGTAGGGGCTAGAACTAGAGTATTTATTGATACCAGTTTAACCATTTCGGTTAAACTTCTTTTAACTACAGCGTCCCGAAGAGAGGGAATTTCACCCGCGTTTAAAGGTCAAAGTGTCTGTGGTAATTATAGCATGTTTTAGGCATTTAAAAATGCCGCGTCGATGTTCCTCCACCACTTAAAAGATGGTGGTTTCCTATCTCCCGTGAGGTTTTAGATGATGAACAGCCAAGAATTTGACCGCGCCATGATGTGCCGATGTCTGGAACTTGCCCGCAAGGCTTTGGGACGAACTGCTCCCAATCCCCTCGTCGGCGCTGTAATTGTCAAAGACGGACAGATTGTAGGGGAAGGATACCATCCAGCGGCTGGACAACCCCATGCGGAAGTGTTTGCGCTGCGGGAGGCAGGAGAAAAGGCAAGGGGGGCGACGATTTACGTCAGCTTGGAACCTTGCAATCACTACGGGCGCACCCCTCCCTGTTCGGAAGCCTTAGTTGCAGCTGGTGTGGCGAAGGTGGTGGTGGGGATGGTCGATCCGAACCCCCTGGTGGGTGGCGGCGGTATTGCCCGCTTGCGCGCAGCGGGAATTGAGGTGGTAGTAGGTGTGGAAGAAGAAGCTTGCCAAAAGCTGAATGAAGCATTTGTCCATCGCATTTTATACCGGCGTCCGTTTGGGATTTTGAAATACGCCATGACGGTGGATGGTAAAATCGCTGCGACGGGAGGACACAGCGCTTGGATCACGTCCCTAGACGCCCGCAGCGAGGTGCATCAACTCCGCGCCAGTTGCGATGCGATTGTCATCGGTGGTAATACGCTGCGCCTGGATAATCCCCATTTAACCAGCCATCAGACCGAAGCTCACAATCCCCTGCGCGTGGTGATGAGTCGCACCCTGGACTTACCAGAAACAGCTTTCCTTTGGGAGACGACAGAAGCGCCTACGTTAGTGTTAACTGAGAAAGGGGCAAATCCAAAATTTCAGGAGTATCTGAGCAAACGGGGCGTGATGGTGGAAGAACTGGTGTCTTTGACTCCAGAGCGGGCAATGGCTTACTTTTATGACAAAGGTTTCCTCTCGGTGCTGTGGGAATGCGGCGGTATATTGGCTGCTAGCGCGATCGCTCAGGGTGCGGTACAAAAAATCCTCGCGTTTATTGCCCCCAAAATCGTTGGCGGGAAAATAGCACCTACACCCGTCGGAGATTTGGGCTTTACAACTATGACCGAGGCGCTGACTTTAGAACGAGTCACTTGGCGCGTCATCGGTACAGATTGCCTGATGGAAGGTTATTTGCCCACACCACCGTCGGATCTATGCCAAAAAAACCCGGGTTAATACTGCTACCAAATTATCCCGGACGGGAGTATATATCCAGAGAGGAAGTGAAATAGACTATCTACAGTACTTATGCTGCAATTTACCATTTTGAGCCTTTTGGTCGGTAGTCTCGGCTTTCAGGCTTCGTTAATAGGTGGATGGATGCGCTGGCGGACGATCGCGATCGCTCAAGAAGAGGAAGAGGAGGAAGAAATCTTGACTCGTTATGATTTTAGAGCTGACATCGACACGGCTGTAAATGGGCAAACAAACGGATCGCCTCAATCGGGAGCGCGGGATTTACGCCTGCTGGGCTGGGAGTTTAAAATTGTGCGTGCCAATCGCGACTTGTTTCGCAATCAAGCGATTTTACAGCGTTTGTGCGAAGAAGAGGCGGAGGCTGGCTGGGTTTTATTGGAAAAACTCGATGACCGACGGGTGCGATTTAAACGCCCCGTGGCGCTGCGGGATTTAATTAAACCAGAACGCCTGTCTTTCGACCCCTATCGGTGTCACTATGGCCCTGGGATGAGTCCTCTAGCTGTGTTGTTGGCGATCGCTGCTATAAGCGCTTTTATTCTCCCCGCCTATTTGGGCTATGCTTTGGTATCAGCGACTAAAGGCTATTCACCTAGAGGTTTGCCGCCCCAGTCGAGCCAAAATTCAGAAAAAGCAATACCACTACCATCGCCAGTTGATTAGTTATGAGGTAATGGGTAATAGGTAATAGGTAATAGGTAATGGGTAATAGGTAATGGGTAAAAGAAAGACCAATTAGCAATCCCCAATTAGCAATTAGCAATTAGCAATTAGCAATTAGCAATTACCAATCACCAATCACCAATTACCAATTACTACAATATTTGCGACAAAAACTTGCGAGTCCGTTCTTCTTTGGGACGCTGGAAAAATGCTTCTGGTGTCCCCTCTTCTACGATTATGCCGCTATCCATCAAAATAACTCGGTCGGCGACTTCGCGGGCGAATCCGACTTCGTGGGTGACTACGACCATTGTCATGCCGGAATTGGCGAGACTCCGCATTACGTCGAGGACTTCCCGTACCATTTCTGGGTCTAATGCGGATGTAGGTTCGTCGAATAGCATAATTTTAGGTTGCATGGCGAGGGCGCGGGCGATCGCTACCCGTTGCTGTTGTCCTCCAGATAATTGTCCCGGATACTTGCGCGCCTGTTCTAATATTCCCACCCTCTCTAATAGCTGCATTGCACTTTCTTCTGCTTCCGCTTTCGACCTCTTTCGTACCCAGATGGGCGCTAAGGTAATATTTTGCAGCACGGTGAGGTGGGGGAATAAATTAAACTGCTGAAATACCATCCCCACTTCGCGCCGAATTGTTTCAATGTTACGCAAATCGTGACTGAGGGTAATGCCGTCGATTTCAATTTTGCCTTTTTGGTATTCTTCTAAAGCGTTGAAGGTGCGGATAAAGGTAGATTTACCCGAACCGGATGGCCCCATTATTACTACGACTTCTCCCCGATTGACTGAAAGGCTAGCACCTTTTAGCACGTGGAATTTACCGTACCACTTGTGGACATCTTGGGCGACGATGATGGATGGAGATTCTGCTTTTGATATCATTGCTTATATTCCTGTAAAATTATAGTTTATGAAGCAATAAATCCTTTTTCTTGTAATAGGGAGTTAGCCCAAACGGCATCTGCTTCTGATAGGGGTGGTACGCAGGACTGATTATAGTCTATTCTGGTATCAAAACCTGCCTGCTCGTAAATCTCGTTAACTAAGTGCTGCAAATCTACAATTGGTTCCAAATCTCCACGTGCTAAAGGCAAAGGAAATGACGGAATTGCATCTCGCAAACTGAAAGCATAAAGGTCAGATATAGGGCGGCGATCGCCTCGACTAATCAGAATACGATAATCGGTTTTGGGTGGATTTCCTACAATCTGCATGGGTTTTCCACTCCTAAGCAAGTCTATTTCTACGAGGTTAGTAATACTTGCCAATACTTGCGATCGCTTGCTTTCATAAGCAACTCGTCCTGCTCCAGAGCGTTTGTTTTTCGGGGAAAGAATCTCCAATACTGTGACGGCATAATTTTTACCAGTTTCTCTAATTTCTAAGTAACTTTCTTGAACTGTTTCAATCAGCGGTACTGCTACTTTTATTGGTTCGCGATCGGCAAGCGTTGCAACCGATAAAGGGCGATCCGGTGTGGAGCGCTGTGTAAATACAGTTACATCAGGAACCCCAACTAACAGACTATCATCTGCATCGCCAAGATAGGTACGCTTATCAATTACTACATGGTACTTAGGACGGAGACTGGGAGCTAAGGCGATAGCGATCGCCACAATTAAGCGATTATGTAATTCAGACCAAAAGTCGGGATGTTCCAGATAGGGGTCTACCCCCGGAAATGGTGAAGGCATGGCAAAACCTCTGATTTCTAACTTGCCAATATTTAATTAGTTATAGTTTCTATGTTACTTACTTGTCTCATTGTTATGGTAAGTAGTTAGGGGCAAAAGCTAGAAGGGTTCTGCGATCTCGTGACGCTCCGCTTGTGGATGGCAATTATGATAACCTAAGATTCTTAGAGCTAGTTTAAGTAGAAAGCGCTTTTTTATTTTCTGTTACGAGATATCTAAAGCTTCGTCTAACACGCGCCGTAGATGTTCCTGTAGCTCAGTCTCAAATCCAGGATAGGCGGAGAGAGCTTGTAGTCCCTCAGTGTAGGATTTGTAAGCACCAGGATAAAGAATCGCGGCATATTGTACTACTCGTCTGCCTTTGCTGTCTCGGATAGCGTCGCGGTAGGTGTGCATTTTCTGAATATCGGCTGCTTTTGGCTTTCCTTCATTGCCTCCATTTTCATGTTTCTCACTCTCAAGCTTATATTTGGGGTCGAATATATAAACTTGCTGAGAACCATCAGCTAACTTGACTTCCACTGCTATATCAGGACGCTGTGTCAAAGTAGGGCTGTGGAGTTCACCATTCTTGCCATAGGTTCGTTCAGGAATTAGCTTGACTTGCGTTTTGTGCTGAGGGTGAATTAAAACGATTGCTGGCTCCCCATTGGGTAAAATCCGGATGTAAACTCCGCTTTTATCCCTACTTACCAAGCAATGCTTTTCTACTTGATATCCTTTCTGTTCTCCTACTTCTAGCAGCGTTTCAATTACCCATAGAGTTCCCCAAACCTGGTATAGATCATGCAAATTTTCTAAAGGTGCATCAAGGTCTGAGTTTTCCAAATGTACTACAGGACTTCTGATAAATTCCAAATACCCTTGCAAAGCAGCATGGTAAAGTGGACGCTTTAATAAAACCATTGTGATTTGATTGTTAAGGTGTTTAGGGTGGCTTACTTCATCCATAAAACTAGCTTGATATCGAGCTTTTTTCAGATGCTTAGTGAGAGATTGCACCTCATCTAGAAGATAATTTTTGCGATTAGCCTTGCATATAGGCGAAACTCGTTGAAGCCTTTGATTAACCAGATCAAAAAATAACTTAACCATCTGGTTTTCATAAACATCTGTGTTGTGTTCTACTCTTATGTCAGGTAAGCGAATAGGTAGCCCATTGGCATCTAAGTTATGCCCTCGACAAAAAGCTTGAACTATGCCACTAGGAGAAGGTCTGCGGACTTGTTCTTGCCGAACCCATATTTCATTGGTTTTGAAGATTTGATGAGGATCGCGAGCAAGTTGAGGCAGAATGTCTGTTAGTCCCGGTCGGTTTTCTGTACCGTTGACAGCGCGACGCAGGCGAACCATTTCTTGATCTAAAGTAGTTTCGCCTAGTTGTGGGAATTTCAGACCTGCTAAAGCTCTTGTACGTTGTAATCGTATTGCTACTGAAGTTGGAAGACGAGCATCAAGATCCTCTAGCATCTGAGCAAATGCTTCACGGCTAATTTTTCGAGGCCAAACGGTGATAATCTGCTCTTCAGCTTCACCCTGATATTCAAGTTTTAGTTTGTAGCAACCGGGGTTTGAGCAAGGCCATTCAGCTACAATTCGAGCCTTTTTATCCGAAAAACGCTTTGGGTAGATTTCAAGTTCTTTACCCTGAAGCCAAAGCCGCACTTCTTCCCACTGGGTTTTAGGTACGCGAACTTCTAGAAAAGCTGTCTCCCACTCTGATGGAGATTCTAGTGGCTCGCCCGAACGGCTTAGAAAGCCTAGTTTAGAAGTAGGAGCTAAATCCATGATTATTAAATGTTTCAAGCATTTTTTCAGCTTTTTTATGGCTTAAGTGAAAGCCATTAACCTTAGCAATATTAACCACAGCCTTGAGAGCTTTTCCTACCGTCTCATCAGTTCCTTTAAGTTTAGGCAGAACCTTCTGCAAAAGCTGCTCATCGAAGGCTTGTTTCCAAGATATGTTTAAAGCTTCAGCCTCTTTTACGTAGGTTTTGATTTCCTCTATAACACGGAAAGCAAAAGGGGCTACTGTGTATACTTCGTCCCAAATCTGAATTAAAGTCTCGCGATACTCAACTTCACCCAAACAATCGTATAAATCTTTACGATCAACTTCAAGTTCAATCAGTTGCGCTCGATCGTAAACCTTATCAGCAAAGCTGTGAGTGGTTTCATCCATGTTAACTGTGCCGATGAAGTAAAGGTTGGGAGGTAGCAAAACTTTTTTCCCTGGCGCTAGTTCAATCTCAGCTACTTCCTCGCGCATTCGCACTTCCATTGCTGAGAGGAACTTGGCAAAGTAATACTCTACCCGTGCCAGGTTCATCTCGTCTAAAACCAGGTGGTAAGGCTGGGGATTTAACTGTTGGGATTTAGCTAGTATATACTCCTGGGCTGCTTTCTCTAAGAAGCAACTGAAGGCTGTGTGATTATACTCTTTGTTTATTGGGTTAAAGTAGCCTAGCAAGTCCTCGTTAGTAGTCCAGTTGGGAGCCACTGGTACGACAAGATATTCAGCGTCCACAGCATTAGCATAGATTTTGGTAAGCCAAGTCTTACCTGTACCGCTAATTCCTGCAAGAATTACGAATTTTCTTGTTTTAATAGCCAAGTGGTAGCGTCGCAATGTTTGCTCAGAGATGTGTATATCTTGAGCAAGCACATTCTTCTGAATATCTGTGAAGGAAGGTTCAACATATCGACGTAAAAGAATTATTTGACTCTTACCGTAATGATGGGATACTGCTTCACCTGTAATTTCTTCTGTGATATTAATGACATTACCATCAAAAAAAGCAGCTAGTTTTTGAGCGGCTAATGTTACTTCATCCATAACGACTTCCTGCCATCGTTTAGTTAATTTGTCAATTAATTGATTTTCGTATATTAATTCTGTTTCTTCTCTTTCAAATTCGTCATCTTCATTAAATTTAATATCGTTTAAATAAGATTTAATTTTTTCAGCGATTCTAGGACGTATATAATCAAACAAATTGGCGTTCATACCAAATTGATCTTGAAATGTATTGATTATAATTTGGCGTTTGTTTTTGATTAAAATTTTAAAAATTTCACTTTTAAATGGACTGCTATTATAATTAAAGCGAATCCCATATTTTTTTAAAAACACATTTGTCAATTGAGAGTGGCTAATTTCAAGATATGCTTCTACCAAATCCAAAAAATAATCATATTCAAGATTTTTACCCATCCAAAAATATTCAAAACCACAAGATTCAGCATAAAGTTCAACCAGGGAAATAAATGCTATCATTACTTCGCAATGTTCGGTTTCATTACAATAATTTGCTAAACCAATTTGAACCAGTATTTCCCAGGCATTCTTAAAACTTTCCTTAAAACCTTCTACTGCTATTCGGTGTATCAAAGTAGAATCTATATAATTAATTAGTGACAATTCAAATTCATTAAAATTTTCAGATATCCATTCATGGTAATCTATCCAGTCATCAAAAACAGCGCTGGCATAATCATTTATATCACTCCAATTCAGAATACATACATAACTCATATTGATCATCCCAGTTTCTCTGGTTGAATTACCCACTCGTTAATAAGAAAAAGCCATCGCATTAACGATCTTAACCCTATACTCAACGCCGTCCCACATCCAGTTGTTTTTCCAATCGCCGACTTGCCATTGACATGGAATAACAAAATACCCAATAAATCAATCCGACAAACAAATAAACTTCGGCATATCTACCCAAAAATTCTGGTTGTGCGAGGATAGAACGAGAAATCCCCGTTAACTCGACTAAGGCAAATAACGACAGCAACGAGGTATCTTTAAATAACCCAATAAACTGTCCGACAATCGCCGGAATTACGGCACGTAACGCTTGGGGGAGTACAATTAATAACACGACTAAAGGAGCATTTAATCCAAGCGATCGCGCCGCCTCCGCTTGTCCCCTCGGCACTGCTTGCAAACCTCCACGCACATTCTCTGCCATGTACGCTGCACTGAACAGGACTAGACCTGCGATCGCTCGCAATACCCGATCCAATCTTATTTCATTTGGCAACACCAAAGGCAGCATTACCTGTGCAATAAACAAAATCCCAATTAACGGCAATCCTCGAATTATTTCAATATAAAGAATGCATCCCCATCGCAACACTGGTAACTTACTTTGACGCCCCAATGCCAACAATACACCCAAGGGAAATGATAGAATAATACTCACTGCCGACATTAACAGCGTCAGTAACAACCCATTCCACAAATTAGTCCCTACTGGCGTTAAACCCCATCCACCCCCAATTAGCCACCAAATGATGGGGAAAAAGCCAACATATAAAGGTAAAAGACCAAAGTAATAAATCCTTTCTTTTAATTTTTGATTAGTTATTTTTGATTGAATCCAGGATAACCCAATCAGCGCCACTGCGAGCGCAAAAATTATCCAAATTCGCCATTGCTGCGTCACCGGATATCTACCAATCCAGAATAAGCGCCAGTTGCTACTAATAACTTGCCAATTTGCTTCTGTAAAAACCCAACCTAGAAATCCTAACATTCCCTGAAATAGTATCCAGACACAGAGAACAGTTAAAAGACTGTTGTACCAGGTATTAAATAGATTCTTGCTTAACCAGTCCATAGCTTTTAAATTCGTAGTGAGGACTCTAGTAGAATGGCATTAGGATAAGCGAGGCAGAGCCTCGAAGACTCGTTCCCAGGCTGAGCCTGGGAACGAGTTATAGCCCGCGTAGGCGGGCTTTGCTTGTGTAGCCGCACCCTTAAGGGTGCGGGTGAAAAAGCTACAAACATTATCGTTCTTTGAGTTGTACGGTACGGTTTAATAAATTCATCAACAAGGAAATAGTTAGACTGATTGCCAGATAGGTTACCATCAGCAACAGCATAACTTCAACCGCGCGACCCGTTTGATTAAACGTCGTAGATGCGACAAAATAAAGATCGGGATAGCCGACTGCGATCGCTAAACTAGAATTCTTCGCTAAATTCAAATATTGACTCGTCAGCGGCGGTACAATCACCCGCAATGCTTGGGGAAAAATTATCAGTCGCATTGCTAACCCCGATTTAAAACCAAGTGCTTTCGCCGCCTCCCACTGTCCGCGCGGGACAGATTGAATCCCACCCCGCACAATTTCGGCGATAAATGCACCCGTATAAATCGTCACACCAACCAACAAAGCGGCTAATTCTGGCGAAAACTTCACACCGGGAAGTTCGAGTCCATTTTGGCTGAGATAAATCAACCCAAATAGGGAAATTTTATCTTCTACTTTTGGCAGACTCAAGAAAACTGCGAAGTACCAAAATAACAATTGCAAAAGTAACGGCGTATTGCGGAATATTTCCACATAAACTAACGCCAACTTTCTCACTAACCAATTATCAGATAAACAAGCTATTCCTGCGGTAATTCCCACTATTGTTGTCAGAATAATTCCCGCAACCATGACTCGCAGGGAATTCAACAATCCGACTAACAAAGCACGCGCATAAGTATCGTAAGGTTGATAGGAAATCAGAGTTTCGCCAATATCAAAAGATGCTTGCGAACCGAGGAAGTTAAATCCTAGTTGAATTCCCAACTGTTGCAAATTGCGGCTGAGGTTACTCCACAATATTGTCACTACAATGACTGCTACCAATACAGCCAATACTTGTATGGCAATCCGCCAAAAACGAATATCGCGCAAGAATTTAGTCATTTGCTAATTGGTAATTGCTAATTGCTAATTGCTAATTGGTAATTGCTAATTGCTAATTGCTAATAGGTGGTATTTTTTCCATTAGCCATTAGCCATTAGCCATTAGCCATTAGCCATTAGCGAAATGGTGGAGAGTAAAGCAATCCGCCTTTATTCCAAAGATTGTTTTGACCGCGAGGCAGATTTAAAGGGGTTCCGGCGCCAAGGTATCGATTGTAAACTTCGCCATAGTTGCCTACATGTTTCACAATTCTAAGCGCGAAGTCATTCGTTAAGCCCATATCTTTGCCTAAATTTCCTTCCTTACCTAAGAAGCGCTTGATATCTGGGTCTTTGCTATTTTCAAAAGAGGCTAGATTCTTAGAATTAATGCCTAACTCTTCGGCATTGATTAATGCATAAATCGACCACTTCACCAGATCAAACCACCGGGAGTCTCCATTAGTAACTGCGGGTGCTAGGGGTTCTTTTGATAGCACGTCATTGAGAATGACGTGATTTTGCGGCTGTGGTAAAGTAGTGCGACGGGAGAGTAATTGCGAACGGTCTGATGTTACTGCTTGACACCGACCTTCTGCATAAGTTGCATAGGCGGTATTGATGTCTTCAAACACAACGGGTTTATAAGGAATACCCCGCTTACGCATTTGGTCGGCTAAATTTTGTTCGTTAGTCGTTCCTGTTTGGGTGCAGATAGCTTTGTCTTTTAAATCTGTGAGGGATTTGATATTGCTATCTTTTTTTACCATAATGCCCTGACCATCGTAAAATACCACGGGGGCAAATTCCAAACCTACTGAAGTATCGCGACTAATTGTCCAACTTGTATTGCGACTGAGGACATCGATTTCGCCTGTTTGTAAGGCGGTAAAGCGTTCTTTGGCGTTGAGATTGCGAAATTCTACTGCATCTGGATTATCGAATATGGCGGCTGCGATCGCGCGACACACTTCCACATCCAATCCTTTATATGTGCCGTTTTTATCGACAAAACTAAACCCCGGTAATTCGCCGCTGACTCCGCAAATTAGCTTACCGCGACTTTTTACCGTATCCAATCGACTTTTACCCTGCACTCCTGTACCTTGAGTTGCAGATGTTTGTCCCGACTGTCCGCTACAGGCGGTGAGGGACAATAGCAGGGGTAGAGTAAATAATATCAGGAAGCCCCATTTACGCATATATGCCTTTTACTTTCTCACAGAAAGTTGCTTTTAGCCCGTTCGTTGTGCTATCAATTATATGCTTGCAGGGGATGAGATCGCTTGTATTTGTTATGGGCATCCTTCGAGAGGAAGATTTTTTTTCACGCCTAGCGTTCTTCGGCGAGATCTCGGATTAAATTCAAGCGCGAGTATAGGTAATTACTCACAGTATCCGTTTCGTCGTGGTTGAGCGAGCGCTCGTTTTTGATCTGCTTCACCAACCAGTCTACCAGGCTAGCATCGTCCAGCCTTAATAAAACATGGGATTGGGTAGTCTCAATTACAGACCAAAGTTGACGTAACATGGTAGGAGTCATACGACCTCTAGCTTATGATTGCTTCATAGTTTCAAGATACCCAAGAAAGAAACTACTGAGTCTCAATACACACAAGTTGACACAATAATTACAAAATCCTTAATATTTTGCACAATAACTTGATTTGTGTTGTTTAATAAGTAGTTTGGACAATATATTTCTTAACAGAATTTTATGATCGACAAAGTTCGCATCTACCTGGGGATAGAGATCTGGGGATGAATTTGGGGTGCGAAGGGGTGCGTTTGCAAATCTTACAATAAGGACGGGCAAGATGCCCATCCCACAAGAACAAGATGCCCATCCCACAAGAATATGACTTAGAAACCCGGTTTTTCCAAAAAACCGGGTTTCTGATCGACAATTTGCGCCCGGTTGACAAGGAAACTAATTATTATATAAGAAATTTGCTGCTAAAAAAGTCATGTGCGATCGCAAAAACCGAGGAATCCGAGTAGCGCCAGAGTACATCCTCAAAGTTAAGTCAGCTTTGGCGCGTAAAGGTTTGACCCAAAAAGCCTTGGCGGAGGATGAAGAAGTTTTACTTGCTCGGTCTACTGTTTACAAATTTTTAAATGGTGAACCAGTTGACCGCGAAAACTTTATTAAAATTAGCGATAGATTGGGTTTGGACTGGCAGAAGATTTTCTACGTATGTGAAGAATGCCAAGAGCTAATTGAAGACCAGAGACATCCGCAGACAAATCAGATGGCTACATCGTCGTATCCAGAGGAGTTTAGAGCGTTAATTCAAGAGAAAATCCGCTCCTTTTGCGGTCGCAAATTTGTTTTTGACGCTTTTGAGCAATTTCTCAACAACCATCCCAATGGTTACTTTACAGTGGTGGGGGATGCGGGGATGGGGAAAAGCGCGATCGCGGCTAAGTATGTCTCTATTCACCAATCTCCTTGCTATTTTAATATTCTCGCGGAGCGGCGCAATCGTCCTGAATTATTCTTGGAAAGTATTCGTCAACAACTGATTAATCGCTATCAGTTAGAGAATGCAGAAAAGGCAGATTTACCGACTTTACTGGCTAAAGTTAGTCAAAAATTAACTGCTGGCGATCGCTTAGTAATTGTAATTGATGCTCTGGATGAAGTCGAACAGGAACAAGGGCCGCAAAATCTTTTATATTTACCAGAGACGCTACCCGAACGAGTTTATTTTCTGCTAACCCGACGCCCCTACAATTTGGAAAAAAAACGGTTGCGGGTGTCGGCTTCGGTGCAAGAATTGGATTTAACCGCCAGTCAGTATGTTGATTTGAGTCGGGAGGATGTTAAAGAGTATATTCGCTTATCGCTCAATGGGGATACTGAGGATAAAGAAGCGCTGAAAAAGTGGATTCAAGACCGCAATCTTTCCGAGGAAGTCTTTGTAGAGCAGGTCGCAATTAAAAGTGAAAATAATTTTATGTACCTGCGCTATGTTTTACCAGCTATTTCTCGCGGGTTCTACGACGATTTGGCGTTAAGACAATTGCCCGATGGTCTGCAAGACTATTATCAAACCCATTGGGTGCGGATGGGAATGGATACTGCACCCAAGGAAATGATGGTCGTTATCTTGTTTATTTTGGTTGAGATTGGGACACCGATTCCCTGCGAGATGATTGCTGAAATTGCCCAATCAGATGAATTTGAAGTGCAAACAGTTTTGGCTCAGTGGTGTGAATATTTGAAACCGCAAAATCTAGATGAAGAAATCTGTTACAGCATTTATCATGCTAGTTTTCTCGACTTTTTGAAGGCGAAACGGGAATTGAAAGCAACGCGGAAGTTATTTCAGCAGGTGAATCAAAGGATTGTTGAGTATTTTAGAAAGTTTAACAGTGTAATGATGTAATACCAAATCCGGATGGATTACCCCCTTTATTTTATAGACCGCGCAGGCGGTCTTTGTTTGTATAGCCGCGACTTTAGTCGTTCGGCATAAAGGGGGTGATGGAAGCGGATTTGGTATAAGAGGTGCCCAACCCCAACCCCGCCCGGAAATAAATTTCCGGGCTAATAGCAAAAGTCCATTAAAATGGACTCATATTCTTTATTGGCAGTCCTCTTGAGAGGACTTTAGCTATTAGACAGGGAATTTATTCCCTGTCGGGCTGACAACGAAGCTATTATATTTGTATAAGCCAGGGAGGAGATGGTTGCATTGTCTGACAAATTCACCGCCCAAAAATCCTATTTTCAACGAGCTTATCTGGGAAGTTTTCCCTATAATTTGGTGCGATCGCGCAATTTAGCAGAGTATTACCAAATTCTGAACGATTTTAATTTCATTGCGGATAAGATTAACCATCCTGAGTTGGGAGTGCAAGCGCTGATTGATGATTACGATTTGATTGATAGTTCGGAATTATTAAATCATCCAGAATACAATTTAGAGAAAGTCAAAGCGCTGAAATTGATTCAAGGAGCGCTGCGGTTATCGGCGCATATTTTAGCGGAGGATAAGGCGCAACTTGCAGGGCAATTATTAGGGCGATTGCTGTATTTTAAAATGCCGGAAATTGAAGCATTGTTGGAGGTGGCAAGGCAGAGTAAAACCACTGGATTGCGTTTATTGACACCTAGCTTAACTCCCCCTGGTGGGCGGTTACTTCGCACCTTCACAGGTCATAGCGGTTGGGTAAATGCAGTGGCGATCGCACCCGATGGGAAACTCGCTATTTCTGCGTCGTGGGATAACACGCTCAAAGTCTGGAATTTGGAAACGGGGAAGGAACTGTTTACCCTCAATGGTCATAACAACTCGGTAAATTCAGTGGCGATCGCCTCCGATGGCAAGCTGGCAATTTCTGGGTCTGATGATAACACGCTGAAAGTCTGGAATTTGGTAACGGGAAAGGAACTGTTTACGCTCAATGGTCATAGCGACTCGGTAATAGCAGTCGCGATCGCCTCCGATGGCAAGCTGGCAATTTCTGGGTCATTGGATAACACGCTGAAAGTCTGGAATTTGGCACAAGGAAAAGAACTTTTTACCCTCACTGGTCATAGTCACTCGGTAATAGCAGTCGCGATCGCCTCCGATGGCAAGCTGGCAATTTCTGGGTCATTGGATAACACGCTGAAAGTCTGGAATTTGGTAACGGGAAAGGAACTGTTTACGCTCAATGGTCATAGCGACTCGGTAATAGCAGTCGCGATCGCCTCCGATGGCAAGCTGGCAATTTCTGGGTCTGATGATAACACGCTGAAAGTCTGGAATTTGGCACAAGGAAAAGAACTTTTTACCCTCACTGGTCATAGTCACTCGGTAAGAGCAGTCGCGATCGCCTCCGATGGCAAGCTGGCAATTTCTGGGTCATGGGATAACACGCTGAAAGTGTGGAATTTGGCAACACGAGAAGTTATTGCCAGTTTCGTTGGCGAGAGTCCGATCTTCTGCTGTGCCGTTACGCCGGATGGTGTGACAATTGTGGCGGGAGAATATTTGGGACGAGTGCATTTTCTGCGACTGGAATGTTAGGAAAGATTGAATGCGATTCGCGATTATGTCAACTTTGGCTGATGAAAAGAACAGTAGGATAGATCGAAGCGATCGCATTTCCTGAATCGGGTGATGATATGCGATCGCCTGATAATCAAATTCCGTTGAATGTAGGGGCACGGCATCGATCAGATGGTGACGTTACCCGAAATATCCAACTTGCCGTGCCCCCAACACGCACAAACGCCAGGGAGAAATCTATCAATGCGTAAATCCTGACCATGTTATCGATACATTTTGGGGGCACGGCAATCAAAATATAGTCGCTTTTTGTCCGATGTTATTGACGCCGTGCCCCTACATTTCAAATTATTTTTGCCAGTAACTTGGGCTAGGTGATGATGTGCAATTTCCGCTCAAATCAACTTTGGCTAATTCCCCGCCGAAATTCCCGCGCCGCCTCCACCCTAGAAGTCATCAGCAAACATCTCGATAGCAATTCAATGTCTAAATCTGGCAAAATTTCACTTTTAGAAACTCGCTCATAACTGTCACCCTGCATGCAGTAAAAAGCAAACCGTCCATCTTCCCAAAACCAAACTTCCGGCACACCCAGTGCCTTATAGCGATTTAGCTTCCTTTCATTACCGCTAGTGAAAACAACTTCGATGGAGAGATCTGGCGTTGTACCCCCCTCACCAAAAAAATAAGACTGATCGGCTTGTGCTGATGCAACGCCTTCTTTTTCTTGAGTAAAGCTACCTGTCGGTCTAAATTCGATGCCTTTATCAGCAAAGTAAACAAACAGCAAACCCGCAATCATACCGCTGAAGTATTCGTGGTCTTGAGAAACAGCCAAAATTTCTACCTCACCCTCGTAGTAAAACAGTCTAATACCGGGAGACTCGGCAAACCCGGCTTCAATCAATTTGAAGTGTTCCCAGGTCACGCCTGAGTGGATGAATCGTCGATCTGTTGGTTTATCTAGTGTTTGAGTCATGGCGATGTTCTCCGGATTGGTTTACCGTTGCACCCAGTCGATAAAGCGACTATTGTAACAGGGGAAGCGGCGGGACAGTTGCATTTGCTCTAACTAGAATGTTAGCAACAGGATGGATAGTAAGTTTAAGTATGAACATAGTAGGAGATGGTTGAATTGGCTGACAAATTCATGGCAAAAAAATATTATTTTTATCGGGCTTATCTGGGCAGCTTTCCCTATAATCTGGTGCGGTCGGGTAATTTAGCTGAGTATTACCAAATTCTGACAGATTTTGAATTTATAGCAGGCAAGATTAACCATCCTGACTTTGGGGTACAAGCGCTAATTGATGATTACGATTTGGTAGAAAATCCAGAATTATTAACTCATCCAGAGTACAACTGGCAGAAAGTCAAGGCACTGAAATTAATTCAAGGGTCGCTGCGGTTATCCGCGCATATTTTAGCTGAAGATAAAACGCAACTAGCAGGGCAATTATTAGGGCGATTGTTGTCTACATACCCTGATCGGTCATAGTGACTGGGTATTTGCAGTTGCCGTTACCCCTGATGGTCAGCGGGTAATTTCTGGTTCCAGAGACAGGACGCTCAAAATCTGGGATTTGAATACCGGCAAGGAACTGCGTACCCTTGTCGGTCATGGTGAGTGGGTAAGTTCAGTCGCCGTTACCCCCGACGGTCAGAAAGTAATTTCCGCTTCAGGGGACAGTACACTTAAAATCTGGGATTTGAACACCGGGATTGAACTGTATACTCTTACAGGTCATAGCTTTTCGGTGAATGCAATCGCTATCACCCTTGATGGCAAGCGAGTGATTTCCGGTTCATCTGATAATACTCTCACAATCTGGGATTTAGAAACTGGGGAAGAACTGTGTACCCTCACTGGTCATAGGAAATGGGTATTTGCAGTTGCCGTTACCCCTGATGGTCAGCGAGTGATTTCTGCTTCCAGAGACAATACGCTCAAAATCTGGGATTTGGATACTGGGGAGGAACTGTTTACCCTCACTGGTCATAACGACTGGGTATTTGCAGTTGCTGTCACCCCTGATGGTCAGCGAGTGATTTCAACTTCAAAAGACAATACGCTCAAAATCTGGGACTTGGATAATGGGGAGGAAATAGTCAGTTTCACTGGGGATGGTTCGCTATCTTGCTGTGCCGTTGCACCAGATGGAGTGACAATTGTTGCCGGAGAAGCATCAGGAAGAGTGCATTTTCTGCGACTGGAATGTTAGGAGGGATTGAATGCGATTCGCTATTAAGTCAACTTTGGTTGATTAAAAGAACAGTAGGATGGATTAAAGCGATCGCATTTCCTGAATCGGGTGATAATGTGCGATCGCTCTTAAATCAGCAAATAACTATTAGACCCAAGCAGTCCTATGTCCTATAGCCAATTTGAAACCCTAGAGCAGGCGATTGACTCGTTTGGCTTAACCGTAGCTGAGGCATCATTTTTCCCGGAGTTAACAGCGATCGCCCCATCAGACCTATTAACAACATTTTTGAAGCGGAGTCTCCCCATCGTCTCCGCAGCCAGTGAGAAAGCTCGCTCGGAAGGAATTATTTATCCCGTACTCCTAGAAATTCGGGAACTCCTAGACGAAAAAGTATCCCTATTTTCAGGACGGGACTTCAATGTGGATGCCAGCGTAGGGCTAAATGGAATTGTCGATTTCCTACTATGTCGCTCGCCGATTATCTCCGTACCCACCGCACCTGCGGTCGTGTTAGTTGAAGCCAAAAAAGCCGATATTGCCAGCGGCTATGGGCAATGTATCGCCGAAATGGTTGCCGCAATGCGATTTAATGCAAGGAAGGGACTGGAGCCAATTCCTATATATGGTTGTGTCAGTAATGGTTTGTTGTGGCGGTTTTTGAAATTGGAGGGGAATGAAGTGACTCTCGATCTAATAGATTATGGGTTGGAGCCTTTGGGAGCGCTACTCGCAAAATTAGTTTGGATGGTGAGTTGATGAGCGATCGGAAAACCCCGCTGCAATTTTTTTATATTGTGCGCGATCGCTATCTACTCAACCACTAATTCCCCGGCGAAATTCCCGCGCCGCCTCCACTCTAGAAGTCATCAGCAAACATCTCGATAGCAACTCGATATCTAAATCTGGCAAAATTTCACTTTTAGAAACTCGCTCATAACTGTCACCCTGCATGCAGTAAAAAGCAAACCGTCCATCTTCCCAAAACCAAACTTCTGGCACATCCAGTGCCTGATAGCGATTGAGCTTCTTTTCAATACCGCTATTGAAAATAACTTCGATACAGAGATCTGGCGTTTTACCTCCCGATCCGAGAAAATAGGATTCATCAGCTTGTGCTGATACAACGCCTTCTCTTTCTTGGGTGAACCTACCTGTAGGTTTAAATTCGATGCCTTTATCAGCAAAGTAAGTACAAAGTAGAAGGCCAGTAAAACGGCTAATGGTTTCATGTTCTAAAGAAACAGCCAAAATTTCTACCTCACCCTCGTAGTAAAACAGTCTAATACCAGGCGAATCGGCAAACCCAGCTTCAATCAGTTTGAACTGTTCCCAGCTTACGCCTGAATGGATGAAACGTCGATCCGTTGATTTATCTAGAGTTTGAGTCATGGCGATGTTCTCTGGTTTGGTTTACAATTTTGGTGCAAGAAGTAAGTACTAAAATTATTATCAACGTTTCCCTCTCATCCTGGATGAATTCAAAACCTAGAACTCGAACCACGATCTCTCCTAGAGGTCATCCGCCAGAATTTGAACAAGTCATTCGAGAAAAGAGCGCCAATTTTGTCGGTCGCGAGTTTGTTTTTGCGGCTATCAATGAGTTTTTGTCACGGCAGAATCGCGGCTATTTCACCCTCGTCGGCACACCCGGTAGCGGCAAAAGTGCCATCCTTGCCAAATATGTTACCGAACATCCCGATGTTGTCTATTACAATGCCCAAATTGAGGGCAAAAATCAAGTTGACCAATTTCTGATCGCTCTCTGCAACCAATTAATCAACGATTACTCCCTTGGTTACACATCTCTCCCCGATAACGTCACAGATGGTAGTTGGTTTCTGTCTCTTTTACTGCAAAAGATCGGCGAACAACTCGAACCCAATCAACGGTTTATGATTGCGATTGATGCGCTAGATGCAATTGATCTACGCAGTCAAACTCCTGGTTCAAATTTGTTCTATCTGCCCCGTTATCTGCCCAATCGCATTTATTTTATCCTCAGTCGCCGACCTTTTTTGCGAGAGAAATCTGGTTTGTTAATTGAAACGCCGTCTCAATTTTTTGATTTGGACGCATTCCCAAATGAAAATAGAGAAGATGTGCAAAAATATATCGATAATAACTTCAAGCTGTTGGGGCAAGAATTGCTTGAAAATATTGCAGGTTTATGCGAGAATAATTTTATGTATTTGAAGAGCGTGGGGGATGCGATCGCTTCCCCATTAAATCAACTTCCAGAAACCTTAGAAGCATACTATCAACAACATTGGCATAAAATGAAAGGTGAGGAATTATCTGCTGTTGAATTAGGCGTGCTTCAGACACTAATCGCCATTCCATCAATGGAAAAAGACGGAATATCGGCACAATTAATTGCCGAAACAATTGATGAAGATGAATATGAAATCGAAGCAGTTTTAGAAAAGTGGTATGAGTTCTTAGTTAAAACAGAAATAGATGGAGAAGTTTGTTACAGCATCTATCATTCCAGCTTTCGCGACTGGTTGAGTCAGCAAATAAATACAGATTAACTGCTGTAGGGTGCGTTAGCGACAGCGTAACGCACCATCGCACCCTATTTGTTCGCACCTCGCACGTTTACGGGCATTGCTTGATTTTTTGGCGGTTACTAAGCATAGCACCGATACATGCGATCGCAGCAACCATCGCTAACCCGACAACAGAAGAAGGTTCGGGAATCGAAGTAGGATTAGGTTGCTGATAAGAATTACTAGCAAGTTTGACCAATCCAGATCCATCAATTCCAATACCTGTAGAAACAAGAAACTCCTGGAAAAAGTTTTCCATAAAGTCTACTTGCTGACTTGAAAGCTGGCGCAAGCTGGGGTCAAGTTCAAGGAAATCTGCCACTGTAGAAATATCGCTGGGTTGTTGATTACCAGCAAAACCGAGCAGATTTCCCGATGTGGAATCGAGTTTGGCTAACCAAGTATCAAAAGACCCTGCATTGGTAGTTCCGAAAGAACCCTGAGTAACTCCTGTGACGAAAAGGTTACCAATGTTGTCGCTAGTAATACCATAAGCTTGATCGAATTGGGGAGTGCCAAATTGCCGCAGCCATATTTGATTCCCATTGGTGTCGAACCTAGCTACCCAAGGGTCATAATATCCGGCGTTATTTCCGCCTAAGTTGCTATTGGTATATCCGGTTAAGAAGATATTGTCCTGCGAGTCAATGTTGAGGTGAAAAGCTTGATCGTCACCAGCAGATCCAAACTGTTTAATCCATTGCCGATTCCCTTGACTGTCATATTTAGTTAACCAAGAATCGTAAGTTCCGGCACTATTTCCTCCTAAATTACCCAGCGTCCATCCCGCCGCATAAACGTTGCCTTGACTGTCGGTATCAACTCCCCATGCCCAATCATAATCAGGCGTACCAAATTGTTTCAGCCACTGTAATTGACCGGAATTGTTGTCGAATTTACCTAACCAAGCATCATAAATTCCAGCATTCGTTGCTGCCAAATCGCCGAGAGTCCATCCTGTGGCGTAAACGCTGCCATCTTTGCCGACAGTAACGCGGTAAGATTCGTCAAAAGCATCGTCTACACTTCCAGTTTGTGTGAACCACAACTGGTTGCCATTGGTGTCAAATTTAGTCACCCAAAAATCATCGGTAGCAATTTCGATTGATGACCGAACATCGATTCCCGATAGGTAGGCGTTGCCATTATCATCCACATCGATGCTAAAGGATTGAAAAATTATATTTTCCCCAAACTGTCGAATCCATTGTTGATTCCCATTGCTGTCATATTTAGCAACCCAGGCATCGGTACTGGATGCTTGTTTGGGTGCTGCTAAATTACCGGCGGTAATCCCCGACACATAGAAATTACCTTGCTTGTCTGTGGCAATGCCGGAGATAGTATCGATATCTGGAGTGCCAACTTGTTTGGTGAATAATAGATTACCTTGGTTGTCATATTTAGCCACGAAGGCATCGCGAGATTCCCCGTTATTCGACCCTGCTAAAGATCCAGTTGTTCCTCCTGCTATATAAATATTGCCAAAAGGATCGGTGGCAGTTGTTGCACTGAGATCGAATCCTGAAGTTCCTAATTGCCGAGTCTGCGGTAAAATGGGGCCTTGTGGTGCGATGTTACCTTGATAATTGAAATAGTTGGCGGCTAAATTCAAATTAGAATTGCCAAGTAAAAAACTGATGACATCCAATCCAGTTTGCTTTGGCTGAACTATTGCCGATCCAAGTCCAATATCTACTAAGAAGTAGTCATTGGCTGTGCCGTGTAGCTGGATAATATCTTGTAAGGGGTTGAAGTCAGTCAGTAAAGCAAAGTCGTTTAAACCGAGAATTTGAGGATTGCCGTTGGCATAGTAAGGCTTTTGCCATTCACCTAAAATAAATGTGTCGTTCCAGGAACGAAAACCGGGATCTTCTACTGTTAAATCGCCGTTGATTAGGTCAATTTGCGTTTGACCGGGAGTCGATACAATCGGTTGATAACCCAGAATTGTATCGTTTCCACTGCGAGCAAATATGAGTTGACTGGGACGAAATCCTGCGGCGAGGTCGCTGTTAGGTGTGTATTGGTTAATGGTAAATAGTTCAGCCATTTGATTTTAAATCCTTTGCGTTAGTGGGATGGTGCTTTACGCTATAGCTGGTGCCGTACTCTGCTTGCTAACGCACCCTACAATAGGTCATAGAAATGTTTGCGATCGCTATGCCTCTGGCACGTTACGCGAACGCTATTTGTGTCGAAAAAACTCTTGATCAATTGAATATTTCCCGCGTCGATTCGTAGATGAATCGGCGGTGTTAACGAGTGCAGGTAAGTTGACAAATTAACTCACCCGCTTGTTTTCAAAGCGATAAAGTCAAAAAAAATTCTCTGAACTGAGTCACCCTAAACTCAGTCTGACAAACAATTTATTTGCTACTCGTTTGAGCCTTACTTAGCACTTGGTTTGAAACAGACGATTCAAGATTTGGTTTTGACTCTGTTTCACTAAATCTAAGTACTCGTTTCGAGTTCCATCTACGCGATAGTGGTCGCAGATTTGACAAAGTTTCAGGATATCCGATTGGCTGAATAGTTTATTGTGCTGGATTCCGGCATCGTTCCGCCAACGCCAGAAAGTTGTGCGGTCAATGCGGCGATCGCTATCGGGCCATCGCCGTCTGGATAGGAACTCTAGCGTTTCTTCTTGACTGAAGTAATATCCCGTCGGCAGTTTAGAAAATTCCTGCTTTAACTTGAATAACGAAATCAGAGGATCTAGTTCAGACAGTTTCATAAGCAACTCCATTCAATGGGACTTAGCCTGGATTCCACATTAATAATGGTGTGGTACAGCAATTTTTTTGCGTGCTACCTACCTATGGAGCAATTCAAAAGTAATTTACGCTACTATAGCGGCTAATAATTTTGTAACTGCTATATGTAGCTTGAGCTTGCGGACTCAGCTTTAATCGCATCAACCTGCAATTAAATTAATAGTAAACTGGTTGCTACTCAATTGCAACTCATATGCAACTTACATGCAACATTTACTATCCCACCCTGAAGGGTGGGGCTATACAAACAAAGCCCGCCTGCGCGGGCTTTACAATTGAAAATATTTTCAAGGCAAGGATTTTTAATCTTTTTTCTTCGCTCTAGTTTGCTCTTCAGAAGCAGCTAATAACTGCCGCTCTAGTTCTCTGACGCTAATGCCTAGTTCTGAAGCTGTTTTGGCTTTCCATTCTTCAAGTTCAGCCTCGTGTTGCTCTAGCCATTCATGGACGATCAGGCGTGCCATTTCAGCTTTACGAAGCGTCTGACGGCTGGCATGAAAAATCAGGCGCTGGTTATCAAAATTTGAGATTGACAGGAAAAATATTTGAAGTTTTGTTTTTTCTAAAAATCCTGAATTGTTAGCCATAAAAATATCTAATTGGGTTTGATTAAAATAACCTCACTGGCACCTCCCTATACTAGCAATCGAATATTGTAAAAATTCTATTAGGATGGAGATGTGAAAGGTTAGGCGCAATAAATAAGCACCAAGCTGCTGCCTTACTAACAGGTTATTATTTTCCACAAGGCTGATTTAATTTTATCGCTTGGAATCTAAATATGGCTACCTACATGCAACATTTTTGAAAAAATTGTGCCTTCTATCCCAATCTCCGAACTACAGATACGAGGTTCTAGCTGTTAAATTTTTTAAATACCAGGGTAACATTGTGTCCTCCGAAACCAAAAGAATTAGAAAGGGCAACTTCAACTGGTTGAGTGCGGCTGACTTTGGGAACATAATCTAGATCGCAAGCTGAATCGGGATTATCTAAATTTATCGTGGGTGGAATTGTGTCTGTGGCTATACTCATTGCTGTTGCGATCGCTTCGATTCCTCCTGAACCTCCTAAAAGATGTCCTGTCATAGATTTTGTCGAACTAATTGCGATTTGAAACGCATGTTGTCCTAAAGCTTGTTTGATTGCCAAAGTTTCATTAACATCGTTAGCGGGTGTGCTGGTACCGTGAGCGTTGATATAACTTACTTGATTGGGAAATAAATTGGCATCTTTAAGTGCTAGTGCGATCGCTCTGGTAGCGCCAAGTCCTCCAGGTACGGGAGCCGTCATATGATAGGCATCAGAAGTGAGAGCGTAACCGACAATTTCTGCGTAGATAGAAGCGTTGCGATTGAGTGCGTGTTCTAGTTCTTCTAAAATTAGAATGCCCGCTCCTTCTCCCATGACAAATCCATCGCGATCGCGGTCAAAAGGACGACTTGCACGAGTTGGTTCTTCGTTGCGAGTTGATAGTGCTTTAGCCACTGAAAATCCAGTAATTGCGATAGGGGTAATTGCTGCTTCGGTACCGCCGCAAATCATTGCGATCGCATCCCCTCGTTGAATTAATCGAAACGCTTCTCCTACCGCATTCGCTCCCGCAGCACAAGCAGTAACTGTACAAGAATTAGGGCCTTTTGCTCCTGTATAAATGGCTGTAAGTCCAGAAGCCATATTAGCAATCATCATCGGAATCATAAACGGACTACAGCGTTCCGGGCCGCGAGTGAGGTAAACTTCTTCTTGGTCTTCCATTACCTTAAGACCACCTACACCACTGCCAATTAAGACACCGATTTCAGTTGCATTGCGGTCGTTAATTTCCAGTTTGGCATCTGCGATCGCTTGCAGACTCGCACAAACCCCAAACTGAGCAAAGCGATCCATCCGTTTAATATCTTTGCGATTTAAATAATCGCCTGGTTCAAAACCTTTGACTTCTCCGGCAATTTGACAAGGCAAACAACAGGCATCAAATAAAGTAATTGGCCCGATACCACTGCGCCCATCAATCAGTCCCTGCCAGTATTTTGCGACTGTGTTTCCCAGAGGGGTAATGGCTCCCAAACCTGTAACGACGACTCGCTTTAATTTAAGTGACATTGGAGTTCGCTCCCGTTTTACTTAGCCGGATTAACTCTTGATTAAACCTCTGGCTAAAATATTGACACCCGCCAGGGATTAAAATCCAAGGGCTTTTAGCGAAAGTCCGTTTTAACGGACTGCTTTTATGAGATTTAGTCGGTTTTAACCGACTTGAGCTATTAGCCCGGAAATTTATTTCCGGGCGGGAATCGACTTTTGCAACAGGTTTATGATCCTGACTCACACCGATTAGTTTCTGATAGAAATGATTCAGATTTTGACATCCTTGATCGATCGATAACTGCTGGGAATCTTTCAAGGCTTGCTGAATCAGGTCTGTATTGTTATTTAATAACACTTTTTCAATGCAATTGGCTAATCTTTCCACATCATTAGGTGGGACGAGATAGCCATTTATACCATCGAGTATATACTCAGATACCGCACCGCTATCGACAGTTAAAACTGGAATCCCTGAAGCCATCGCCTCTACTACCGTTCGCCCAAAGGTTTCGTAAGGGGAAGGGCTACAAAATACATCGCATGATGCTAGTAAATTGGCCTTCATTTCTCCCAGAATAAACCCGGTAAAGTGGATGTGAGGCACTTTTTCGGCAAGAAGTTTCAAGCGATCGACGACCTCAACAGGGCCATCTCCAGCTATTATTAAGGAATAATTGGGTTGTCTGCGTTTTAATTTTGTAAAGGCTTCGATGAGTAAATCAACTCGTTTCTCGAAGCCAAGACGACCCAAAAAGAGCAAAACTTTGTTATGTTTTTCTTCGGCAGTTAACCAAGGTTCTAACCATTTACGGTTGCGACGACTGGGACTATAGATAGAAACATCAATTCCTAAAAATGGGATTGTTTTGACGTTAGGAATGCCTAATTCTTTACAACTTTGGCTGGCGGCGGTGCTGGCACAGATGGTTGTATCGATTTGACGATATAAATAACTGGCTAATTGAGAACTACGGGCAAGATTTCGCAACCATTGCCAACCCGGATAAGCGGCTGAGAAGTTGTACAGATCCGTATGATATTCGGCTATGTAAGGAATCCGATGTTTTTTGGCATAACGCAGACCTGGTAATTGCCATGTTCCTAGTAAGAAAAAGCGTTCTACATCGGTGACAATAATTAGATCGGGATGATAATATTGTAGCTTTTTCCTAATGTAGCTGGCGGCGATAAATTTGGGAACGTGGGTGAGTTTATAAGGCAGCCAAGGTTTTGAGGGATAGCGTTCGATAATCAAGTTTTCGTTTTGCTCTCGCGCCAATGTAGAATCTGATTTTTGTTGCCAATCTGGCGCAAATACAACTACGCGATAGTTCCCTTGTTTGGCAAACCATTGGGCGCGTTCCCAATTAAAATGAGAAACACCGCTGACATCGGGAGGAAAGCCGGTTACCAGAAAAGCTAGGGTATAAGTTTTGTTGGATTTCATTAATTTTCTCCCTAATAAGTGTTCAAAATTTGCGAATTGCTAATTGCTAATTGCTAATGGCAAAAACAATTATCGATTACCCATTCCCACCTTTCGACTTTGCAAGAAACCGCTTTGAATGAAGTGGGAGAAATAGGTATTGAGCAATTTAGAGTCTACGGGAGGGCAGATAATAGATGTACCTGCTAGACTGGCGACTGTTTGCTGGCAATTGAGCTTGACTCTTCTTTGTCCTAATCCGGCAAAGGTGAGTTGTTCTTCAGACCATCTTCGCAGGAAGAAAGGTAACAAACCGTTTAAAGCATTGTCTTTATAAGCAAGGGTTTCGATTAGTTCTGCTTCCCAGGATTCATAGGAAATCTGTCGGACTGGATAGCCGAATTCATCAATCCAATTTGCTACTTGATTCCAACTGGAATAATGGGGATTGTTTAAGTGGAATGCTTTTCCTAATGACTGCTTTTGTTGGGATAGATAAACAATCGCTTGGCTGACATAATCTACAGGAACAATCGGGATGCCACAATTCATATTGGGCATACTTCCCATTTGAATGCAGCCTTTAAGAAATCGGCAGGTAAAATCGTCTGTATTCCAGAATCCTGTGCGGCTATCTCCTGCAATTAAGGGGGGTCTGTAAATAGAAACTGGCAGTCCTCGCGTGCGGGCGATGGTTACTAATTTTTCTGCTACCCATTTAGTTTGGGTATAACCAAGGTCTATTCCCTCGGTATGAATAATTGGCTCGGATTCTGTTACCTCTTTATCGTAATAACCCGATGAATCAAAAACTGCATCGGTTGAAACATAATGGAGGGGTTTTACTTTGAATTGGCAGGCTAACCTGAGAATTTCCTGCGTACCCAAAACGTTTGTTGGTTTTAATGCCGAGTAAGGATAGACAAAGTTTAAAACGGCTCCATTGTGATAAATGACATCAATTTCACGAGCCAATTTGTCAAAATTTTCGGCTGACAGACCCAATTTGGGTTGAGATAAGTTACCGATAATTGGAATAATTCTAGAACTGCTTTCTTCCTCCCAAAGGCTGTAATATTTCAGGTTGTTTTGGATTTTCATCTTACCCGATTCGGCATCCTCTGCGCGAACTAGGCAATAAATATCTGCTTCAGTCTGATGCCAAAGTTCTTTGAGTAAAAAGGCTCCTAAAAATCCGGTTGCACCTGTTAACAGAATGGCAGCGGGTTGCTCTGATTCGGTGTCAGCAGTCTCAGGATAAATGGAATCTTCTAAAACAGCTTCTTGATTGAGATCCAAGACATTTGCATTTACCTCTAAAGTGGAATTATCGGGGTTAAATTGCTTCAGCAATAGCATTGCCAGCGCGGCGATATTGGAGGCTTGTAGAAAATCGGCGACGGGTAATTCTACCTGTAATTGAGACTGGATTGCCTTGACCAGTTCAATGGCTACAATCGAATCCATACCCAGGTCAAAAAGACCTTGCTGCGAGTCTGGTAATTGAGATAATTTTAGTGCTTTGGCGACTTCGTTTTGCCGGAAAGTAATTAAAAGATTGTGGCGTTGCGATACCGCTGCCGCTTCTAATTGTTGTATAATTTCTGACCTTTGATTCGATGGTTGAACGACGGTTTTTTGTGGCTGTGCGGTAATTTGTTCTAGGAGCGATCGCTTCCCGCGCGCCTCATACAATCCTTTGAACAAACTCCAGTCAATATTGGCGACAGTTGTTTGCACGCAGTTTGTCCCCAACAGGTATTCTAGAGATGCGATCGCTTGCGTTGGTTGCAATCCTTCAATCCCCATTCTAGACATCCATGTCTGAAATTCTTCTACCGCCATACCACCGCCAGTCCAAGGCCCCCAATTGATGCTTAAAGCGGGCAATCCGAGTTTTTGGCGGTAATAAGCCAACAGATCGAGAAAATAATTTGCCGCCGCATAATGCGCTTGTCCTTTAGAACCCCAGACCGAAGAAATTGAGGAAAAACTAACAAAAAAGTCTAACTTTATTTCCTGGGTAAGTTGATGCAAAATCCAGCTTCCTATTACTTTGGGACGCAGCACAGACTCTAGGGTAGTAGGGGTCATGTCTGCGATCGCTTCATATCCAGGAACCCCCGCCGCGTGTACAATTCCTCGCAGGGGTGGCATCGATATTTTAATTTGATCCAGCACCCCGCGCATGTCCGCTTCATTAGCCACATCCGCTTGAGCAACGAAAATTTTAGCTCCCAATTGTTCCATGCTGCTAAGAGTTTTTTGCACTCGATCGGAAGCCCCGCGACGCCCAATTAACACCAATTTTTTGGCTCCCCGTTCCACCATCCACTGAGCAACTGTTAGTCCCAAAGCTCCCAAACCTCCGGTAATCAAATAAGTACCATCTGACTGGAAGGTTAATTTTTGAGACTCTGGCAATTGCTTCCTGACTAAACGGGCGACGTAACGCTGTCCATCCCGAAAAGCGAGATGATCTTCCCCTGGAGAATATGCAATTTCTGCTAATAAATTTGTTGTTTCATCCTCAGTTATTTGGTTGTCTAAATCGATCGTTCCTCCCCACAATTCGGGATACTCCAAAGCCACCACTTTACCCAATCCCCACAAAGGAGCTTGAGCCACTTTAGGAACCGAAGAACCAACGGTTACTGCACCCTGCGTCACTAACCATAACCGAGGTGAAAATTGGTAATTGCAGATATGTTTATCGAGTTTATTGATTAAATGCAAGACGCTAACAACTCCAAGAATTTGAGCTTGTTCCAGCGCGGAAATTTTTAACTCATCTGTTGATTTCGCGTCTAAACTCCACAGGTGGATGACTCCCTGTAAAGGTTGAGCAATAGTTGCTAAAGCTTCTGGAAATAAACGCTCAAAATCTGCGGCAGAAAAAGGTTTGATGCTCCAAGTTCCGGTTTCTTGGGTTTGATAGGTGTCCCCAGCATAAACCAAAATACAGTTATCACCCCTTTCTTGCAAAACTTTAGCTAAGGTTTTTCCCACACCTCCCCTGTCAGCAAAAATTAGCCAACTACCCTGTTTATCAAACCCGTTATTAGTCAAGTTACGCGGTTTGGGCTGCCATTCTATTTCATAGAGCCAATCTTTAATCGTTGCTGCCGTTTGCTGTTGTTGATTTTGCTCAGCTAATAATTCCAGCAACTTAGGCAGTAATTTCAACTCATCTTCTGAGAGTTTGGCTGTTGTTTCCAACTGGTGAATTAGAATGTTAAAAGTATTATCTACTTTTAAATGACCGTTTTCAGGCAACTTCGCCCAATAGCGCTGTCGTTGAAACGGATAAGTTGGCAGTTGCAAGCGGCGACGGGGATAATCTCGATCGAAGCCAGACCAGTCTACAGGTACTCCACGCACATACAGCGTTGCCAAACTGTGCAGCATTTGTTGCCAATCTTCTCGCCCTGGATACAGACTGACAAGCCAAAGCAATTGTGCAGATTTACCATTATCCTTTAATTGAGAACCCGAAATTGGCAATTCAAAATTGCCTCGACCCATGCCCGATAAAGTTGGTTTCGGGCCAATTTCCAAAAACACTTCATACCCCTGTTGAAAAAGGGTTTCCATGCTTTGGGCAAATTTCACGGCTTGTCCCACGTGACGACACCAATATTCGGGCGTTGCGATTTCTGCTGTTGCAATTTCTCCCGTCTGGTTAGAAATTAACTTGATTTGTGGCAATGAGTAGGTGATTTCTGCTGCTAACCGCTGAAAATATGCCAGCATTGGCTCCATTAAGCGAGAGTGAAAAGCATGGGAAACGTTCAATTTTTTGGCTTTGATGCCTTCAGCTTGTCAGGTAGCAATCGCATCCCTAACCCCTTCACGTTTCCCGGAAATCACAATACTATGTACCCCATTAATCGCTGCAATTGAAACTTCTTTCGCATCAGGTTGAATCGCGGCATTTACTTTCGCCTCGTTAGCAAACACCGCGACCATTTCACCATCTTGGGGCAAAGCTTGCATTAAACGCGCCCTTTCGGCAATTAATTTCAAACCATCTTCGAGGCTGAATACTCCTGCTACACAAGCGGCAACATATTCACCCACACTATGACCCATTACGGCTGTTGGTTCTATTCCCCAAGATTTCCATAACTGAAACAGCGCATATTCTAGGGCAAATAAAGCGGGTTGAGTATAAGCTGTTTCGTCAATTTTGGATTTGGCATTAGACTTCGACCATATCTCTTGTGGGATAGGCGTCTCGCCTGTCTTTGGCCTGAATTTTTGCAGAGGTCTATTAGATGATTGACTGTCCGGATAGAGAATTTCCAGTAGGGGTATTTCGAGATAGGAACGCAGAATTTTATCGCATTGTTCTAGAGTTTGGCGGAAAATCGGTTGGGTTTCGTAAATTTGGCGTCCCATACCCGCATACTGGGAACCTTGACCTGTAAACAAGAAGGCTATTTTAGGAGTTTTCTTGCTAGTAACTTGACCGCTTATTAGTCCGGTAGTTTCTTTTCCAGCGGCAAAAGCTTCTAACTGCTGGCGCAATTGTTCCGTAGATGCAGCGACAACAGCGAGGCGGTGGTTGAAATGCGATCGCATCGTATTCGCACTAAAACAAATATCCCCTAAAGATGCTTCAGAATGAGTTACCAAAAGATCCCGATAAGATGCTGCTAAATCCCTCAAAGCCTCATCGCTTTTTGCCGAAAGAGTCAGCAAGTGAAGAAAGCGTTCTAAGTATTTTGGACTTGGCTCTATATCTTCCAATCCCAAATCTAAAATCTGCAATCTACAATCGCCTGGTGCTTCCTCTAAAATTGCATGACAATTAGTACCGCCGAAGCCAAACGCACTAATGCCAGCCAAGCGGCTTTCTCTACCCGCCAACCAAGGCTGACATTGAGTTGGAATTGCAAACGTTGTCCCCTCAAAAGAAATATAAGGATTCAACTGTTTTAAGTGCAAGTGAGGCGGAATTTCTCGATGTTGCAGTGCCAGTACCACCTTAATAACACTCGCAATTCCAGAAGCCGCTTCCAAATGGCCTATATTAGTCTTAACCGAACCAAGCCAACAAGGTTGATCTGGCTGACGATTTTCCATTAACACAGCTTTTAAAGACTTAAATTCAATCGGATCTCCTAAAGCAGTTCCAGTCCCATGAGTCTCAACATAACTAATTTTCTCCGGCGTCACCCGCGCATTTTTCAAAGCTTGACGAATAACTGCCTGTTGAGAAGCGCCATTGGGGGCTGTCAATCCATTACTTAAACCATCTTGATTGACTGCCGTACCTTTAACAACCGCTTGAATATTATCGCCATCTCTCAGCGCATCCTCAAGGCGTTTAAGAACAATTACACCGCATCCTTCGCCCCGCACATAACCATCCGCACTAGCATCAAAAGTCTTGCAACGACCATCAGAAGCCATCATCCGCCCATGAGAATAAGTAATAAATGGTTCTGGAGACAGCATCAAACTAACTCCACCCACCAAGCATAAATTAGACTCCCCATTCTGCAAACTTCGGCAGCCAAAATGTAAAGCCACCAAAGAAGAAGAACAAGCAGTTTCTACTACTACACTTGGCCCCCGCAAATTCAAAATATACGATAAACGATTGGCAGCAATACTGAGAGTATTACCAGTGCCATCATAAGCATTTACATGGGATAAATCCTGGGCTAGCAATCGGCAATAATCATAGTTACCAATGCCTATAAAAACCCCCGTCTGACTGCCACTCAGCTTTGATGGTACGATTCCGGCATTTTCTAAAGCTTCCCAAGCTACTTCCAAAACTAATCTTTGTTGGGGGTCTGTGCGCTCAACTTCGCGAGGTGAAATCCCAAAAAAGCTCGCATCAAATCGATCCACTTGCTCTAAAAATCCACCCCAACGGGTACTAATTTTTCCCGGTTTTCCTGGCTCTGGGTCATAGAATTGATCGATATCCCATCGCTCTTTTGGCATCTCGCTAATGGCATCTACACCACGCAAAATCTGCCAAAATGATTCGGGATTTTTGGCTCCAGGAAAGCGACAACCAATGCCAATAATTGCTATAGGTTCCACGTCAAATCCTCTAATTTTAATGATTTATGCTGTTGTGTTGGGTTGGATGTAGGGGCACGGCATAGATATTTTTGGCCCCACAACGAAATATTACTGATGCCGTGCCCATACAGGTGTTGGGTGGGATGTAGGGGCACGGCATAGATATTTTTGGCCCCACAACGAAATATTACTGATGCCGTGCCCATACAGGTGTTGGGTGGGATGTAGGGGCACGGCATAGATATTTTTAGCCCCACAACGAAATATTACTGATGCCGTGCCCATACAGGTGTTGGGTGGGATGTAGGGGCACGGCATAGATATTTTTGGCCCCACAACGAAATATTACTGATGCCGTGCCCATACAGGTCTTGGGTGGGATGTAGGGGCACGGCATAGATATTTTTGGCCCCACAACGAAATATTACTGATGCCGTGCCCATACAGGTGTTGGGTGGGATGTAGGGGCACGGCATAGATATTTTTGGCCCCACAACGAAATATTACTGATGCCG
>NZ_BLAY01000039.1 GCF_020521235.1 Microseira wollei NIES-4236
GAGAGTTGAATGGCAAACGACGTTGGTACATTCAACTAATTAACTCAGGAATGCCATATCAGAAAGAAAAAAACTATGTAGCTGATGGAGTCATTGGTTTAGATTTGAATATTTCCAATATTGCCTTCGTTGGAGATAACAAAGCTGGAATACTCCCATTCGCGGATAAAGTACCAACATACTCCCGTGAAACTAAAGCCTTACAGCGTCAAATGCAACGTTCTCAACGTTGTTTAAATCCAGAAAACTATGAAACTGACTGCACCTCTCGTATAGGACGTAAATTTGTTATCAAGAAAGGTAAGCACAAAAAAGGACTTCGGCAATGGAAAAAGTCTAAAACATATCAAAAGATAGCCAGGAAGAAGAGAGAGCTAGAACGACGCAAGAGTGCCTATGCCAAGTCTCAAAACCGTAGAATTGTTAACGAGATTTTGAGGCATGGTAAGCAGATCAAAACCGAAAATGTATCGGTGAGGTCATGGCAGAAACGATACGGTAAGGCTATTTCGGCTAAATCTCCTGGATTTGTCCAATCTGAATTGGCACGCATTAGCTGAGAGCGCTGGCGGGTCATTCATAAAGTTTTCTACCCAAAAAACGGCACTGTCGCAAACTCATTTAACTGGTGAACGCATCAAAAAGAAATTATCCGAGCGCGTTCATTACGACCAAACTGGATTTGCGATGCACCGCGATCTTTTTAGTGCCTATTTGGGTAGATTCGTTAATGAGGAAGGTGTCCTTCTATTGCATCTCGCTGTCGAACAGTGGGAGAGGTCGGAGCCTTACTTGCACGAGGCATGGAAGGATTTTCAAATAAACCGCGAACAATTAGGCGAGTCCGAACGTAGGCAGTCTCATTCTCCCTTGGAGCGGTCAAGGGCAGAGTCAGGAAATGTTAACCAGATAGCTATTGAGGAGCGAAAAGTTAACTTTAATTCCTGGCCTGAATCTCCGCATCTTTAGATCGGAGAGTGGCTCAATACCGCAACTCGTTTTTACCCAATATCCGGGGGCGATTTGAGTCATTACCGAATGGAACAGTCATTAGGGTAACGATGAGGTTGCATCCTTTTGTCACCGCTTTTTTAATTTTTTGGTTCTTGGTATGGTACGGCGCCACGATCCCGATTTTTCTATCTGGGGCTATGTCTGGGGATGTGAAATTTGAACCTTTGTTGTTTTTAGGACTGCCGATTGTAGTATTATTTGCATTCTGGTGTTCGTTTTGGTACGAGGCAAATCGCAGCCGCCGGGAATTAATACAGATAATTCAAGGAGAACCGCTGAAACAGCAAACCACAGGGATCGGCTTCAGGGTTTTTGCGATCGCTGCAATTTTGCTCTGGAATGCTTGGTTCTTTTTCCAATTTATTCAACCCAAATTCCAGCCAACCCCATCGAAAAACTCAAAACCTCAAACTAGCTATCCATTTAGTCAGGAAAGCTATCGATAGCAGATGATTGGCATATTTAATGGTGTTGTAGGGGCGGGTTATACCAGAAACCTGTGATTTTAAGCTAATTGTCTTTATCAACCCGCCCCGTCGGTGGGATGCCGCAGCAAACTGAGATGATATCAGAAATATTAGTTCCCCTTCAAGGATAAGAGCGAGTCGCACCCCTGCGTCTTCGTTGTGTCTTAGGTTTAGCATCCTGCAAAGGCAACACCTCAGCTTCGCTACTTTCTCTCGCCACCCGAATCAATAACCCAGCAGCTACTAAACAAGCAATCATCGAATTGCCACCATAACTAAACAACGGTAGCGGTAAACCCGTTGTCGGAAGCACACCAGCTGCCACGCCAATATTCAACAGCGACTGTCCCACCATCAAAATCATCACACCAATTGCCACAAGTCGGTGCAAAATATTTTGCGCCTTCATCGAAACAATTAATGCCAGAGTCCCGTAGGTCATTAACAGCAACAGCAACAGCAAGCTGCCTACAAAGCCAAATTCTTCTGCAAATACAGCAAAAATAAAATCCGTATACTGAATTGGCAGGTAAAATAACTTTTGTTGAGATAGCCCAAATCCACTACCCCAAGTCCCACCAGAACCAATTGCCAGCAAACTTTGAACCAACTGGTAACCATCACCCATCGCATCAGCCCAGGGGTTCGTAAAAGACATAATCCGCCGCCGCTGATAGCTTTGCAAGCTGATACTAATAGTGGCTAGAAGTATCCCAGCAAAAGCCGTTCCTCCCAAGTATAAATAAGGTAATCCAGCTGCTAGCGCTATCAGCCAAATCGTCATGCCGCAGAATGCCGTCGTACTCAAATTTGGTTGCAGCAGAATACCCACCAACATCAGCCCAAAAACACCCAGCCAGCTGAAGCGGACTGACCAACTTAATCTATCCCAGTGACCGAAAACTTTTGCACTTTGCAGCACCAGGAAAGGTTTAATTAACTCAGAAGGTTGAATCGGAATCGGCCCTATAGATAACCAACGAGTCGCGCCACCCGCCGTCGTTCCCAAGCCGGGAACGAGGGTAGCTAAAATTAAGCATAAAAGTATCATTACCCACCAATGCGCCGTCCCCAACATAAAGCGCAAAGGGGTATTCACAATAATGCTAAATGCCAGCAGTCCAACTATGCCCCAAAGAACTTGGCGCTTAAAGTAGTACAGACCATCGGCAAAATTGGTATCGGCGACGGGATAAGAAGCCGAGAACAAAACCACCAATCCCACAAATAGCCACAGTAATGTCAGCCACCGCAACAAACGCGCTTCTAGCGACCATTCCTGAACCGAGGGATCGAAAAAAGGAATAAAGGAGCGTAAATTCATTAGCTAAGTTCTGTGTAGCAGTTTTAGGACTTACGCAGGAGCCTAGAAACAAAGGTGATTTGCGTCAGTCCTGAGTGTACCAAAACTTTGCCGCCTTTCACCTCGTGACCGAAAAGCCCCAAGGTGAAAGACGGCATTTTGTTGTGCTTATGTTCTGGAATTATAGCAAGCCGGTATTTACGTCCTTCTTGCCGGTAGCCAGTTCAACCTTGATGATTTTGCCACCCATTTTCATAATGCGTTGCTGTTCGCGAAACCAGTTGTCGTAGGGAACCAGTTTGGTAAAATAGGTGTTTTGCAACTCGCGCTGAGTCCGAATCCGAGTTTGGCTAGGAACGCAGGCCGTTACCTTAAACATCCGCATGGTTTAATTCCTCCCGAATTGAATAATATCTTCTTACCTTGATAGACCAAGGTCTGGGAGTCTAAAGTCAATACCAGCCGCTAAAACTTATCCGATAAGTTAGACAAGCATTTAACGCTCTAGCACTGACTCTAGACTTCCCAGACCATGCCTTTTAGAGAGTTTTGAATCTTGAGTTTTGAGTTTTGAGTTCAACTCAGGACTCACCACTCAGTAGTGACTGTCTAGCTCAAGCCAGAGCAGATGTAGTCGAAGTAAACGCCCATTTCCTTACCGGCATCAGCGCCTACGAGGCTAGCGGTAACTTCCTTCATTGCTTGGATTGCTTGCACGGTAGCAGCAACGGGTACGCCCAAGGAGTTGTAGGTTTCCTTCAAACCGTTGAGAACGCGCTCATCGAGGATGGAGGGGTCGCCAGCCAGCATAGCGTAGGTAGCATAGCGCAGGTAGTAGTCCAAGTCGCGGATGCAAGCAGCATAGCGACGGGTGGTGTACATGTTACCACCGGGACGGGTGATGTCAGAGTACAACAGGGACTTAGCAACAGCTTCCTTAACGATTGCAGCTGCGTTGGCGCTAATTGCGGTAGCGGCGCGTACGCGCAGTTCGCCGGTGGAGAAGTAAGCTTTCAGCTTGTCGAGTGCAGAGCTGTCCAAGTACTTGCCTTGAACGTCGGAGGAGTTAATAACAGCGGTAATGGCGTCTTGCATGATTCTTGTTTCCTTATTTCACCAGTCTTAATGTCAGCTAAATTTGGGAATATTTCGTCCCAGACTATGACATAGCGCCGATCACGTAGTCGAAGTAAGCGCCAGCTTCACCAGCGTCATCAGCAGACAGCAGCGAGGTAGCGACGTTCTTCATGGCGCGGACGCCTTCAGCAACGGCTTCGATGGGGGTACCCAGGGACTTGTACATTTCGCGCACGCCCACGATACCGATTTCTTCGATGGGAGTTACGTCACCAGAAACAACTCCGTAGGTGATCAGGCGCAGGTAGTAATCCAAGTCGCGCAGGCAGGTGGCGGTCATTTCTTCACCGTAAGCGTTTCCACCAGGAGAAACTACATCGGGACGCTTTTGGAACAATTGGTCGCCAGCTTGCTTGACGATGCGTTCCCGAGATTCGGTCAGAACTTGGGCAATGCGAACGCGGCGGTCGCCAGAGGTAACGAAGTTTTTGATCCGATCTAATTCACCGGGGCTGAGGTAGCGGGCTTCAGCATCGGCATTCACGATGGACTTCGTGACGATACTCATTAAAGGATTCCTCCAAAAAAATAAACCAGGATTTGTAAACTGGCTGCTTGCAACGAGGGTTACTGAGTTTGTATCCTCAAGCGTTCCAACTCCCAAATCGAATCAATACCGAAGCCAAACTATTATGAGTTTGCTTCAGTATTCTTCAACTTTTTGCGGAAATTAGAAGTCGCTCCGGTCTAAAACACAGCTATCTTCCGCAAATATTTTGCGGTATTAGGTTCACATTTTTACTGTGTCTGTAATAGTTTGTAACAAAACGACTCAGATTGGCAAGCGAATTAACCAGAATGGTTATGTATCGCCGGGATTGTTGGGCAAAGTACAGTTCGGTGTAGCGGCACGGCGTCCTACAACCTTGGAGTTAGCGCCACAGTTTATTGATGCCGTGCCCCTACGAGCGTCGTTGCCTTATCCCCAAACGAGGAGAGCGGGCTGTAAAGAATTGAACACAAGTGCAGTAGGGTTGGGTGTAGGGGCTAAGGCAACAACAACCTTGGAGTTAGCGCCACAGTTTATTGATGCCGTGCCCCTACGAGCGTCGTTGAATTGATATAGCAACAGAAATTGCCTTATCCCCAAACTAGGAGATAAGGCTGTAAAGATTGTTACCGCGAGCGCCAGGGTTTACTGTAGGGGCTAAGGCAACAACAACCTGCGATGCGAGCGCCAAAGTTTATTCCTGCCGTGCCCCTACGAGGGATCGCTTACTGTTTCACGCTGCCCAGGTAGTTACCCGTTGGTAGCGACGGGAAGCGGTTGTAAGGCACTACATCATCACCAAAGTAGTGAGCATACTCAGGGCTATCGATCATCGCGTCTACAGCCGCTTTTAGCCCATACTGGCTCAGGATCTGATTGTATTGCCGGATCTCGGTTTGGGTTGCGGGTGCGCGTCCCAGGAGATGGCGGAACAGGAATTCTACCGTCTTGGTGTTGGGATAAGCGGTAAAGAAGCGCTGGGTATAGATCTCCGAACTGGCTAAACCGCGGACAAATTCCCGCACCGAGATTTCTTCGCGCTGGAGTTGGCCCTCCAGATCTAAGCGACGGAACTCTTGGGGAATTTCGCTGCTATAGATATCCAACACCTGACAGTAGATTGCTGCGATCGCCTGTTCGGTTTCCACCAGATTTGCACCTGAAGTTAGCCGATAAATGCGAGCAGGCTTATGGCGTCCTGCTACAGGCGCTTCCGCATACACTCCACTGCTGGAGGAACGACCCAGATCCACCAGCGACCCATTGCCATTAGCAGCCTTTGCGTGCGCCGCCATGTCTGCCATTGTTTTCGCCATCATGGGCATCTTGGTGTTATCCATGCGCGACGAAACTGGCTCGAAGCTGGGTACTACCAAGTCAGCATTCTGCTTGGTTAGCTGGTTATACAGCTTTTCACTATTCGGGAAGTTAGCAGCTGGCAGCGTCGGGAAGCGACGATAGGGAACCGTATCTTCCCCAAACAACTGGGCATATTCCACGCTGTTGACCATCGCGTTGACAAAGGCGCGGATACCGCCAGAAGCCAGAATCTGGTTGTACTTGCGGATTTCTGCCTGGTCTTTTGGCGCCCGACCCAAGAAGTGTTTGGTACCGAGTTCGATCACCTTGGTGTTGGGGTAGGGAGTGTAGAACTCCTTAATATAAAGGTTCGATCCACCCAAAGCTTCGATGAATTCTTTCAGGTTAATTTCACCGTTGCTCAGCTTACTTTCCAGGGCGCTGAATTCGTTCTTGATGATGTAGGGTTCAATATCCCGCTCGAAGATTTGCCGGTAAGCTGCCCGAATTAGATTTTGTACGGCTACCTTATCGCTGTTCGTAGTCAGCTTGAACGTCTTGGTTTGTTCGCGCTGCTTGCTCACCCCTTGACCGATGCGGAACTGAACATCTGGTTCTGTCCGCGTTTCTGAAGGTGTACCCAGTTCGACAAAGCGCGGTGTTTCTTGTTTCTCGACCTTGGCTCCCTTTTCGGCGATGCTGCCAACGCGGAGATTACGCAGTGCCACCCCACCTGGAGTTAGATAGCGCTCGTAGGGAACTGTATCTTCCCCAAACGCCTCAGCGTATTCCACGCTGTCGATGATGGCGTCAATTAAGGCATATAAGCCTTTCTTGGCACAGATATCAAAGTAGGCGTTAATTTCTTGCCGCCCATAGGTAGGACGTCCCAACAACCGCCGGTGGATGTATTCGATTGCTTTACAAACGTATAGCGGCGTCCAGTACATTTTGCGGAAAGTATCCGACTTCGCCAAAGCGCGGATAAATTCGCGCATGGTGATATCGCCGTTTTCCAGCTTGATTTCTGGTACCGAGAGGCGCTGACCTTCATAAACATCCCGCCCGAATACTTGCAGATAAGCGGCTCGGATAATCGCTTGGGTCGAGCTTTCCCCGTATTTAACGCTTAGACCCTTGTTAGATACGGTACGGCGTCCTCCTGATAAAAACCCGCTTCCCTTCACTTCCATGCTGAAGCTGGGCAGCTGATCCAGTTTGAACACTTTTGCGCCGAGAGTACCGGGTGCTACACCCCGCGCCCCCGGATTGCTAACTTGGCTGTTAATACCTGCGCCCCGCGCGATTAAAATGCGGCGGGTATCCTTGCCAAAAGGAGCGGGGCGCGCGCTGGGATTGCGGGTTTCTTTCGGGAAAATCGCCCCAAATTGAATTTCCAACGGGTCGTTGCCGGAACCGTAGGGGTGTTGGTCGGGTAGCGGGCGATCGTAGGCGGCAAATGTGGTGATGAACTGCGGTACTTTCCGGAAGGGAGCGCTGTAGTTAAACAGGTCTTGTTGCGGACCCCAGTTGCGGCATTCTTGGGCTTCTTGACCCAGACCCCGGATATAGGGTACGGTTTCTTCCCCAAAGTAATCCGAGTATTCTTGGGAATCAACCAAGGCATCTACCAGAGCTGCTAAACCGCCATTAGAAACGATCGAGAAGTATTTTTGTACTTCTTCGCGGCTGCTGGGGCCGCGTCCCAGGAAGTGACGGAAAGCCAGTTCTAGGGCGCGACTGTTAATGTATGGTTCAAAGAAGTTTTTGCGATAAAGCGGAGATTTACCCAAGCGGCGGATAAATTCCTTCATCGAGATATCGCAGTTTTTCACCTTACTTTCTAGGTCAGAAATACCCAGGCTGTAGGCGCGGGTGATGTCCCGTTCAAATACTTGCCGGTAAGCTGCTTTAACGACTTCTTGCTTTTCTTTGGCAGAAAGTCCGGGTTTCATCACAAACTTAGGCCGCCGCTCTGCCGCGTTGAAGTAAATTTGAGGCAGTTCCAGACCTTGTTGGTCCCTGCTAGGACGCTGCCGCACTTTGTTCGCGGGCGTTGGGCCTTTAAATTCGGTAATCAGCAAGTCCATGTACTCGGTGACAACGGCTGCCCCTGCCGCATCTTGACGGAAATAGGACAATGCTGCGGCTTTCATTTCTTGCAGCGCCACGATGGTAGCTTCGCCAGAGCAAGCATTTTCAATAATTTCCCGCAAACCGCGCGTGTTGACGGCGATAATGTTCGGGTCCCCTGCCACGATCGCATAGGTTGCGTAGCGCAAAAACCAGCTTAAATCCCGTAGGGATTTGGTCATGTTGGCTGGGCCGTACCGCGCTACGTTAATCGGCCTAAAACCAGCAGGCGCAGGGCCGCCGCCACCTGTCGATGCAAATAAACCTCGCAATCCTTCTAGGAAACCGCCCCGCGTATCGACGTAGGTAACGGTTCCCAGCTTCATCCCTTCTCTCGTGTCTAGGGTTGTTCCCGCCATCGTCATGACGGGTTGTTCCGCTGGCTTTTCTAAGAATGCCATCGGCGACCCACCGACGAAAATCCGGTTGGCAGCACGGGATACGATGATTTCCGAATTTTTGGTGAGGGTTTCAGCGATTTCTATGCGCTTAGCCCCGGAACGGAAATAGCTTTCCAGTTCTTTCAGTTCCCCGCTTTCCAAGAAGCGGTCTTGTTGTTCTGCTTGGGAAATGGTAGCTACGGCTACAGTTTGATATAGTTGCGGGCGCGCAACTGAGCTTCCACCACTTGCCTTAACACTCATTGAATTCCTAAAGCTCCCTTATAGAATCGTTTCTGCCTTAAGCTTGAGCGGGGTATGACTGAGATTCCAAACCCAAGGGTTGGTTTGCCTGAAGAGCAGCTTGTAACAGCCAGCGAGCGCGAGCCACCTTTGGGTTTATCAGCTCAGCTTATAGATTAAAACTTTTCGGGATCTTCACACTCATTTGTTAAAAAGTGTGTCGAAACCTGATTGGCTCTTCCGTATGTAATCATACTGGATGGCGACTATTTACCTGAGAATCTTGATAAGTTTTGTAACTTTCTGGGGTAATAGGTCATGGGTCATGGGGCATCCCTCTGGTCGGCAAACATCCACGTTGACATCCACCCCGGCGTAAACGCACGGGGATTCCTAAGACTCACGACTTAGGTTTCTGCTTCTGTCCCTGACGGGGTTTCGCACCAGCCTTAACAGATTTACTCTGTTCGGGTCTTACGGTCGCTCCACAGACTGACACGGCAAGCCCTGCCGCCAAAATGTTCTTTGCCGCATTGATATCTCGATCGTGGTGCGTTCCACACTGGGGGCAATCCCATTCCCGGATATCAAGTGGCAACTTTTCTACAATGTGACCGCACTTGCCACATCGCTTAGAACTCGGAAACCATCGGTCAATCTTGACCAGCGTGCGACCATACCAATCGCACTTGTACTCAAGTTGTCTGACCAATTCACCCCAACTGGCATCGCTGATAGACAGTGCCAGTTGCCGATTCTTCACCATATTCTTCACAGCCAACTCCTCGACAGCAATCGTTTGGTTTTCACGAACCAATCGAGTCGTCAACTTGTGCAGAAAATCCGATCTTGCATCAGCGATTTCCTGATGCACGCGAGCAACTTTGAGCCGTGCTTTATGGCGATTATTTGACCCCTTCTGCTTCCGACTTAGAGCTTTTTGCACTCTCCTGAGCTGGCGATACTTTGCCTTGAATCCTTTGGGATTGGCAATCTTTTCACCAGTGCTGAGCGTAAGCAAGCTTGTGATACCCAAGTCAATGCCGACTTGACTATCTGTTTTCGGTAGTGCTTCAATCTGGACATCCACCAACAGGGAGACTGACCACCTACCAGACGGGGAAAGCTTGACCGTGACAGTCGAAGGCTCTACCCCTTCTGGCAACATTCGACTCCACCGAATTGGCAAGGCTTGGGCGCACTTTGCCAGAAACACCTGTCCATTTTTGAATTTAAACGCCGCTTTGGTGAACTCAGCGCTACCGCCATTCCGTTTCTTCTTAAAGTTGGGGTATTTCGCCCGCCCGTCAAAGAAGTTGTTGTAAGCGGTTTGCAAATGCCGTAAGCACTGCTGCAATGGTACTGAAGAAACTTGATTGAGAAAATCGAGTTCTTCGGTTTTCTTCCACTGAGTCAGCATACTAGAAGTCTCAGCATAGCCGATACGTTTTTGGTCTGCGTACCATCCCTGGGTCCTTGCGGCTAAGGCACGGTTATAGACCAAACGGGTGCAACCCAGTGTACGCCGCAACAGGTTTTCCTGTTCTGACGTTGGGTAAAATCGGTAGCTGAAAGCTTTTAGTGTCATCCTTACATTCTAACATCTAAACCGTAAGACGTGCTATTTTCACCAAAGTTCCTGGAAAAGCCGTCCTAGAAGGACGGGGTTTTTGACCCATCTCTCTGATAACCCATTAGCCATTAGCCATTAGCCATTAGCCTGAATCCGCGATGAAACCCGATCGAGATATAAGTGCCGCCGTTCAGCGGCTTTACGATACTTATCCGTTTCCCCCAGAACCGCTACTCGATAGTCCGCCTCCGGGCTACAATTGGCGCTGGAATTGGCAGACGGCTTATAGTTTCTGCACCGGGCTTTCGCCCCAAAAGCAGGATATCCGCATTTTGGATGCTGGGTGCGGCACGGGTGTCGGCACTGAATACCTGGTTCACCTCAATCCCCATGCTCAAGTTGTAGCCATCGATCTAAGTTCGGGGGCGTTGGATGTAGCAAAACAGCGCTGTCAGATGTCGGGGGCAAATCGCGTCGAGTTCCATCACCTCAGCTTGTACGACGCGGGACAGTTGTCGGGTGAGTTCGATTTAATTAACTGCGTCGGGGTGCTGCATCACCTAGCCGACCCGAAACGGGGAATTCAAGCGCTGGCGAGTAAGTTAGCGCCTGGGGGATTGATGCATATCTTTGTCTATGGAGAGTTGGGACGCTGGGAAATTCAACTGATGCAAAAAGCGATCGCTCTCCTGCAAAACACCCAACTGGGCGATTATCGCGATGGCGTCCAAGTCGGAAGACAAATCTTTGCTGCATTACCAGAAAACAATAGAATTGTCAAGCGCGAAAAAGAGCGTTGGTCGTGGGAAAACCACCGGGATGAATGTTTTGCCGATATGTACGTTCATCCCCAGGAAATTGACTACAACATTGACACGCTGTTTGAATTAATTGATGCGTCGGGGTTGGATTTTGTCGGGTTTTCTAATCCGAAAAATTGGCAATTAGACCGACTTTTGGGGAAAAATCCGGAATTAATGGCACGGGCCCAAAAGTTGAGCGCTCGCCAAGTCTATCGTTTAATTGAATTATTAGACCCAGAAAACTTCAGCCATTACGAGTTTTTCCTCAGTCGCCCTCCCTTGCCTAAAGCAGACTGGTCATCGGATGAGGCGCTTCTCGCCGCAATTCCCTCACGTAACCCTTGTATGGAAGGATGGCCTAGCCAATCCTTGTTTAACCATGATTACCAGATCGTCAAGCTATCGGAAACAGAATTTAAGTTTCTCCAAGCTTGCGATGGTAACTCGGCTATGCAGCGAACGGTTAACGAGATTTTAGCTGAGGTAGAGATAGGAGTCGAAGGCGTGCGAAGTCTCGTCAATCAACAGCTAATCTTGCTAACTCCAGCTTAATTCCAGCCTCTTAAACAGCATTCTCCCCTTGCCAAGATTCAGCCTTTATGCTTTGTCTTTGGCACTGAAAAAATTTATCGATTCCCATTCAATGTAGGGGCACGGCGTCGAAGAAATTTTGGTAAAAAGCAAAAAATCGTATCATGCCGTGCCCCTACTTATGCCACAGATCTATTGAGTGAAGTACCCCAACCTGCTCAAGCTGAGGTTGCGGCTGCCAATCTCAGATCAACTCAGGAACGGTCTTATTCGTTTTCGGAGTTTCCCGTCTCAACCGCCGTTGCCACGTTAGGGACATCCCCGAAGGGATTGTTCGGAACATGCATCCGATGATGGTCTTACACAGCGTCCACAGGCAGCCGCCCGCCTCCCGCAGGCAGTTATTGATTGATGTTCGAGAATTCACATGGAGTGTGCAGAAGCGCTCCAGCGGCAAATCCTTTTCCCCCTTTCTCTCGCTCTTATTCTTGGTAAGCGTATAACCGCTACTGTGACCGTTTGTTATGAGTCGAGTGGGTGCGTCGCCACCAGTACTATAATAATACCAAAATAGTACTATGGTCAACATGAAGGCACTCAACGTTCGGTTTTCTGACAAAGAACACAAAGACTTGCAAACAGCGAGCCAGCAATTGGAACGCTCTATCAATGAATTGGTTCGTGAAGCTGTTAGAGAGTATTTGCTAAAACTGGGGGCATCGTAGCTTGCTTGAGCGAAGCGGTACCCCCAGTTTTAGCCCGAAGCACAATCCCCACCCCATGGCGGATGGGGAATAAAAGCGGAATTCGTTAAGAATGCCCCATACCCCTAACAGGTTTAATTATTTTTTAAGTATTGTTACTCAACCGTGATATGATTAATTTGGCATAGAAAAGCCAAGCCCTCAAGCAGGACTTGTACTATCGTCACGTGACTCAGTCATCCGAATCTCAGGAACCCACCCGTGGATCGGAGCAGGGTTCTCAAACCGATGCGCCCGAATCGCCAACTAGCCAATCGATGCAGGAATTCTATGGCCTGCAAAAAGAGTTGTTTACAGCCACCCTGGCCTTGACAGGGATAATTTTTTTCTCTGTCTGGATGTTTTACAACCTTAACATTGCCCTGAATTATTTGATTGGGGCGTGCACAGGTGTGGTTTACTTGAGAATGTTGGGGAAAGATGTGGAGCGGCTGAGCAACCAAAGTGCGAAGCTGAGTAAAACGCGCTTTGCTCTCTTCATTGGGTTGATTATAGTAGCATCCCAGTGGAATCAGCTACAGATTATGCCAATTTTTTTGGGTTTTCTGACATATAAAGCCGCGATCATCGTCTACATGCTGAGAACACTTCAGTCCTAGCCCGATTAATTTGGGTTAGGCGATCTTTCGACGCCTCCAAAACCTAGCTCTCTGAGTAAACAACCACATCGGAAAAATGCTCAGTGTTTTAAACGCCTTCAATTCTCTTCCTCTTGCCAGCTTGGAAGTGGGTAAACACTTCTATTGGCATCTGGGAAATCTCAAAGTCCACGGGCAAGTTTTTCTCACCACGTGGTTTGTTGCCGGATTGCTGATAATTGCTTCATTAGCAGCGACTCGGAGTATCCAGAGAATTCCTGGGGGCATCCAAAATTTGATGGAATACGCCCTGGAATTTATCCGAGATTTGGCAAGAAACCAACTCGGGGAGAAAGAATATCGCCCCTGGGTGCCGTTTATTGGCACTTTGTTTTTGTTCATCTTCGTTTCTAATTGGTCGGGTGCGTTGATTCCCTGGAAGTTAATCAAACTGCCAGAAGGGGAATTAGCAGCACCAACCAATGACATCAATACCACAGTCGCGCTGGCTTTGCTAACGTCCTTAGCCTATTTTTATGCCGGATTTAGCAAGCGGGGTTTAGGCTACTTCGCTAAGTATGTCGAACCAACGCCAGTTTTATTACCCATCGCGATTTTAGAAGATTTCACCAAGCCCCTATCCCTGAGCTTCCGTTTATTTGGGAACATTCTGGCAGATGAATTGGTGGTCGCAGTATTAGTGCTGTTAGTCCCCCTATTCGTGCCTTTGCCAGTGATGCTGCTAGGTTTATTTACCAGTGCAATTCAAGCGTTGGTATTTGCTACCCTCGCAGCAGCCTACATACACGAGGCGATGGAAGGACACGGTGGCGACGAACATCACGATTAATTTGAGGAATTTAGATTTTAGATGCACGTTTGAATCTAAAATCTAAAATAGATAACCTCAGAATTCTAAGTAGTTCATCTAGTACGAAAGGGAAGAGAATCATCATGGATCCATTGATCGCTGCTGCTTCAGTTTTAGCTGCTGCTCTAGCAATTGGTTTGGCTGCAATTGGCCCTGGTATCGGTCAAGGTAACGCCGCAGGTCAAGCAGTAGAAGGTATTGCCCGTCAGCCCGAAGCAGAAGGTAAAATTCGCGGTACGCTGCTGTTAACTCTGGCGTTCATGGAATCCCTCACCATTTACGGCCTGGTTATTGCTCTAGTACTGCTGTTTGCTAACCCCTTTTCATAGGATTGTTCGGTCATGTAGAGACGATACATGTATCGTCTCTACATAGCGAAAAGAGCAAGGGGAGAGAAAAAAAATGTTTGATTTTGATGCAACCTTGCCATTAATGGCAGTGCAGTTTCTGATATTGGCAGCGGTGTTGAATGTAGTATTTTACAAACCGCTGACCAAGGCACTCGACGAGCGCGATAATTACATCCGCAACAATCAACTAGATGCTAGCGAACGCCTGTCAAAAGCCGAAAGGTTAGCGAAGCAATACGAAGAAGAACTAGCGGCAGCCCGCCGACAAGCTCAAAAAGTAATTGTGGATGCTCAGGCGGATGCACAGAAAATTGGTGCAGGGCAAATCGCTCAAGCTCAACAAGAGGCTCAGGCAGAAAGAGAAAAGGCGGCAAGAGAAATCGAGGAGCAAAAGCAACAAGCTCTGCAACAGTTAGAGCAGCAAGTAGATGCCCTCAGTCGCCAGATTTTAGACAAACTTCTTCAAGTAAGTTAGTTAGTTGTCAAGAGTTTTTTGGTAATGGGTGATGGGCAACCGGCAAAGGTTTGCGAGGGTTGCACTTGACCAATTACCATTGAACGCTGACAACTGCATCAATCGCGCGTGATGGAACAGTAGGATGCTCACTTTTATTTTGCTGGGAACGGCAGAGGCGGCGGCAGAAGCAGCGGAAGGTGGTTTCGGTATAAACTTCGATATTTTAGAAACCAACCTGATTAACCTGTCAATTGTAATCGGCGTGGTAGTTTACTTTGGGCGAGGGTTTTTAGGAAACGTTCTAAGCGATCGCCGAAGCAAAATTGAAGAAGCCATAACAGAAGCTGAGCAACGCCTGAAAACAGCACAAGAATCTTTAGCGGATTGGCAACAGAAATTAGCTCAAGCGCAAGCAGAAGCAGATAAGATTCGCCGCAGGGCAGAAGAAGACGCTAAAGCAGCCAGGGAAGCAATTTTAGCGCAAGCAACTAAAGATATCGAACGCTTGCGCGAGTCAGCTGGACAAGATATGGAAACGGCAAGAGAGCGAGCGATCGCCGAACTGCGATCGCGAGTCACTGCAATGGCATTGCAGCAAGTCGAGTCCCAACTGAGAAGCGAACTCGACGAAGGTCGCCAACAACAGTTAGTTGACCGCAGCATCGCGCTATTAGGAGGTTAATCGTGAAAGATAGTGCAGTAATGGCGGAAATTGTCGAGCCATATGCAGAAGCGCTGATGTCTGTAGCGCAAGCACACAACCTTGCCGAAGCGTTTGGCAATGATATGCGCGACTTGCTGAATTTATTAGAAAATTCGCCAGAATTGCGCGATTTTCTAGCCAGTCCCCTAATAGCAGCAGAAAACAAAAAAGCAGTATTAGAGCAAATAGTGAGCGGTGTAAACCCACTCATGGTCAACTTTTTAAGGCTGCTTGTAGACCGGCGTCGCATTCTGTTTCTAGAAGGAATTGCCAAGCATTACTTAGCGCTGTTGAGAAAACTGAATCAGGCGGTTTTGGCAGAAGTAATCTCAGCAGTTGCGTTGAGCGAAGAGCAACAAAACGCAGTGCGGGAAAAAGTAATCGCGATGACGGGTGCTAGATCGGTAGACTTGGATCTCAAAACCGACCCCGACTTAATTGGGGGCGTCATCATCAAAGTAGGCTCCCAAATTGTAGATGCTAGTTTGCGGGGACAACTGCGCCGCATTTCTTTGCGCTTGAGTTAGTAGTTATTAGCGATCGCGTCTTAGTACGTTGCTAAATGACTAATAACTAATAACTAATAACCATTAACCACTGACTACTGACTACTAACATGATCAGCATCAGACCAGACGAAATTAGCAGCATTATTCGCCAGCAAATCGAGCAATACGACCAAAAAGTAGAAGTATCTAACGTTGGTACCGTACTGCAAGTCGGCGACGGCATTGCCCGGATTTACGGCCTCGATAAAGCCATGTCAGGGGAACTGCTGGATTTTGAAGACGGCACAGTTGGCATGGTGCTGAACCTGGAACAAGACAACGTCGGTGCCGTGTTGATGGGCGACGGTCGCACCATTCAAGAAGGCAGTAGCGTTAAAGCCACGGGTAAAATTGCTCAAGTACCCGTAGGGGATGCATTAATCGGTCGGGTAGTAGATGCGCTGGGTCGCCCGATTGATGGTAAAGGAGATATCAACACAGGGGAAACCCGTTTGCTGGAATCGATGGCACCCGGTATTGTGGCACGCAAATCGGTTTGCGAACCGATGCAAACCGGGATTACCGCTATCGACGCGATGATCCCCATCGGACGGGGTCAGCGGGAATTGATCATCGGTGACCGTCAAACCGGCAAAACCTCGATCGCAATTGACACCATCCTCAATCAAAAAGAAGAAAACGTCATCTGCGTCTACGTCGCCATCGGTCAAAAAGCTTCTACCGTCGCCAACGTAGTCAACAAACTCGAACAAGGCGGCGCAATGGCTTACACCATTGTGGTAGCAGCAAACGCTAACGACCCAGCAACCCTCCAGTTCTTCGCGCCTTACACTGGTGCGACGATGGCTGAGTACTTCATGTACAAAGGTCGCCACACCCTGGTAATTTACGACGACTTGTCCAAGCAAGCCGCTGCGTATCGCCAAATGTCCTTGCTGCTGCGTCGTCCTCCCGGACGGGAAGCGTATCCTGGGGACGTGTTCTACATCCACTCGCGTTTGTTGGAACGCGCCGCTAAATTAAGCGACGAACTGGGTAGCGGTAGCATGACCGCACTGCCGGTAATTGAAACCCAAGCGGGTGACGTTTCGGCGTATATTCCCACTAACGTGATTTCGATCACTGACGGTCAGATCTTCTTGACCACCGACTTATTCAACTCTGGCTTGCGTCCGGCGATCAACCCCGGTATCTCGGTATCCCGCGTGGGTTCGGCAGCGCAAACCAAAGCGATGAAGAAAGTAGCTGGTAAGTTGAAGCTGGAATTGGCACAGTTTGACGACTTGGCAGCATTCGCTCAGTTCGCTTCTGACTTGGATAAAACTACCCAAGACCAGTTGGCACGGGGTCAGCGCTTGCGGGAACTGCTGAAACAGCCGCAATACTCGCCGCTAGGGGTTTACGAGCAAGTCGCATTGGTATACGCCGGGTTGAATGGCTACCTGGATGATATTCCAGTTGACAAAATCACCAAGTTTACCAAAGGTCTGCGCGAGTATTTGAAGACCAGCAAGGCAGACTACGTTAGTACCATTCGGGAGAAGAAAGACCTCACCCCCGAAGCTGAAACCTTGCTCAAGGAAGCGATAACGGAATACAAGAAGACATTCTTGGCAACCGTTTAGGTGATGGGTAAAGGGGAATTTTAGATTGCAGATTTTAGATTTTAGATTTGATTGAATGAAAATCTGAAATCTGCAATCTGAAATCTGCAATTACCAATTACCCATTAGCAATTAGCAATTAACAAAGAATTATGGCTAATTTAAAAACAATTCGCGATCGCATCAAGTCGGTCAAAAACACCAAAAAAATCACCGAAGCGATGCGCCTAGTGGCGGCGGCTAAAGTGCGTCGCGCCCAAGAGCAAGTCATCGCCACGCGCCCGTTTGCCGATGCTTTGGCTCAAGTATTGTACGGTTTGCAAACCCGTCTGCGGTTTGAAGAAGCCAACTTGCCTTTGCTGAAACAGCGCGAAGTCAAGTCAGTGGGAATACTGGTAATTTCAGGGGATCGCGGTTTGTGCGGCGGTTATAACAGTAACGTTATCCGTCGTGCCGAAAGCCGCGCCAAGGAACTCAAAGCCGAAGGCATTGACTACAAATTCGTCATTGTCGGGCGCAAAGCCTCACAATACTTCCAACGTCGCGAGCAACCGATCGATGCCAGCTTCACGGGGCTAGAACAAATTCCCACAGCCGGGGAAGCTTCCAAAATTGCCGACGAACTGCTGTCTTTGTTCCTCTCGGAAAGCGTGGATCGGGTTGAGTTAGTTTATACCAAGTTTGTCTCGCTGATTAGTTCTCGCCCCGTAATTCAAACCCTGCTACCCCTCGATCCGCAAGGTTTGAATACAGATGATGAAATTTTCCGCCTTACCACAAGAGGCGGTAATTTTCAAGTAGAGCGGGAAAAAGTTACCAGTCAAGTGCGTAGTTTACCGCAAGACATGCTGTTCGAGCAAAACCCGGTGCAAATTCTGGATGCGCTGTTACCGCTGTATCTGAATAACCAGTTACTACGAGCATTGCAAGAATCTGCAGCTAGCGAACTTGCGGCGCGGATGACAGCGATGAACAACGCCAGCGATAATGCTAAGGAACTAATTGGTACGCTGACTCTGTCTTATAACAAAGCTCGACAAGCTGCTATCACTCAGGAACTCCTGGAAGTGGTAGCGGGTGCGGAAGCTTTGGGTTAGTTGACACTCCGCCGCATAAATGACGGCGGATTCTTGCGTCTACAGACACTCTCCACGCTTAGCTAAATCCAAAATTCATCCCACGTCCTACACGAAGTGAGGCGTGGGATGAATTTTGGGGCAATCAGGTTGCGTCCCCCGACCTATGTTTCCCGGTAAACGCGGGAGCGGGGACAGCGACCTGATTGCCAATCTCTGGAGTTGGCAACGAGTCAATAAAATCTTCAAGTATTTGAGTCATCGTTTTATCTTTCCAAGCTGAGTATAGCCGCAACTTATTTAATCTGCGTTCTGATATTCGTAAGTTCAATGTTTTATTTTTCATATGCCAGTACAACGCCGTTACATATATGCTAACATAGGTATAACAAGGAGGTGATTTAAAGTGTTGAAAGCAGTTAAGGTCAGACTATACCCAACAACCGAACAACAAGTAGATATAGCCAAGGCGTTTGGTTGTGCAAGATGGTATTGGAATTATGCCCTTAATGCTTGCATTCAACACTATGAAAAAACAGGCAAAACAATAAAAATGAGTGTCTACAAGGCTTATCTACCTCAGCTAAAAGTAGAGCATCCTTGGTTGAAAGAAGATTGTTATTCGGCTGTTCTACAGTGCGTAGCAATCAATTTAAACAAGGCTTACACTAACTTTTTTGAGGGGAGAGCTAAGTTTCCTAAGTTCAAATCAAAGCATCATAAGCAATCAATTCAATATCCCCAAAACGTTAAAGTTGTGGGGAATTGTTTGGAAGTTCCCAAGATTGGTGTTGTTAAGGCAGTCTTTCACCGTCCAATTGAAGGCAAGGTTAAGACTGTCACCATCAGTAAAACACCCACAGATAAGTACTTCGCTTCCATCTTGTGTGAAATAGAGGATGGTGCAAATCAATCAGCTGGTGGTAAAACATTAGGTATTGATTTGGGATTAAAAGATTTCGCCATTGTTCATGATGGGGAAGAAGTTACCAAACACTCAAATCCAAAGTACCTGAAACGCCACCAGAAAAACCTAGTTAGGAAGCAGAAAAAGCTGGATCGTAAGTTAAAAGGAAGTAATTCTAGAAATAAATACAGAAAAATCGTAGCCAAGGTTCATGAACGAGTATCAAATTCCCGTCAGGACTTCCTACACAAACTAAGCAGGTTCCTGGTAGATAAAAGCCAAATCATTGTCGTGGAGAATCTTCACGTCAAGGGAATGGTACGAAACCGCAAGCTATCAAAGTCGATATCCGATGTGGGATGGGGAATGTTTGTTAACTTTCTAGACTACAAGTTGAAGCGCAAAGATGGTCAACTTATAGAAATAGAAAGATTCTTCCCCAGTTCCAAAACTTGTTCATGCTGTGGTCACGTCCTTGATGAGTTAACACTCGATATTCGTGAATGGAATTGTCCATCGTGTGGTACTCATCATGACCGTGATGGTAATGCAGCACTGAATATCAGGAATGAAGGAATTCGGATATTATCTATGGGCGGAGGGAACCCCGCTCTTGCTGATGGAGGCTGTGTAAGACCACCTGCACGGTCTGAGTAAGGGGCAACGGTCAATGAAGTCAGAAGCCCACACCGTACCCGATAGGGTCGGTGTTGGGTAGTTCACAGAATGTCCTTCATCAAGTTGGGAGCAGCTGCCTTGCGGCTCATTCTCGCTTACCAGATGAAACCATTACAGCAGCATCTCTCTTTAGGTCTAAAGAACATGAGAAACCATCCGATTGGGCTAAGTTTCTCGATGCGTTCAAATCAGCGTTGTGGTATTGTCCTAATGGGCAATTAAAATCATGCTTTTTTCTCGCACCAAGAGTCCCGCAAGTTGAGCAAGATTTACTGGTGTATGGAGCCGGACGCTTCATCAATTTCAATCCCTTAAGAGCTAACTTATAATCCAGTTTTTGCTCTAAAGAATAGTACGCCCAAGAGTGTCTTGATTCACCGCTATCAGCGCGATTTTTTTTTCGTCTGTTTCATGGTATCTCGACACCCATCTAAATCCTCAACCACAACATCAGCGTTTAGAAATTCAGCGAATCTAACAATCCTTCTGCTGATAGTGTGGTTAACAGCATCCATCCAGCGACGTTCTTTTTTGTTCCACTTTTTTAACGCCCGAAACTTAGACGCAGTTTGCCAAGAATGACGGCGTTTTTGATTAGGACGACGACGATGTTTTACCTCTTTGCCGTTAAAGAACTTGCCGAACCCTTTGGCGGTTGCTACCACTGCTAAATTGTTCTGCCCCTGTCACAGCCAATTCTGGTCGTCCCCTCTACCTCTGGAACTTCCAAGGTGACGGAGATATAGGCATACCACTTATTTCGATGCTTGATGATTTTTGCCGAACCTTTGTCAATCAAAGTGTCGCCAAGTAACAACCTATCTAGAATTGGTTGCCAATGCTTTGATGCCACTGCTACAGGAACTCTTTTTGTTCCTTTAATGGTGGGGAAACTTACACTATAAGTTTCTCCCACTTTATGGATTGACCAATTCTGCTTATTAATTTCTGGTGGCAAGGATTTGTATTGTTTAACTTTCTTGCCAACTCCTGATGTAGTATGCCGAATTGTCTGATTTGCTAGAGCAGACATGAGTGAAGTATCTACCTTGGCGGTGGTTAACTTTCTCCTTTCTGAAAGGGGGATGGTTAACAGCCAATTAGCTAAACGGGTGTTCTCCTGGGTCATCTCGCCAAATATTTTTGCTTTGGCTTGATTGAGGTTAACAAACTTGAGTTTTAGCGTGATAGTTACACAACTCATGCTATTATTTTAGCATGTCTTACTCCCATGGGTAATTTGACGGCGAATAAATAAGCCCTTGTCGCATTTCATCCACCGGATAAATCGTGGTGGCTTTCATGCTCCCGTGATATTTTAGGTAAGGGCGGGTTTAAGGAGATTAGGACTTACGCAACGACACTAAAACACTAAATATGGTATATGGTGCCGTACTCTGCCGCTAACGCACCCTACATATAGAAACTTTGCTTAAGTCCTGGAGATATTTCTTGGTGCCACTTTTAATAGATTTTGTAGGGGCACGGCGCCGCATAACTTTTGATTTTGAGCAAAAATTTATACAATGCCTTGCCCCTACAGTCTGAAATTTATTTCAAGGCACAGGCGTGAAAGCTCTAAGTAATGGGTAAAAAAACAAATTACCAATTACCTATTATATCATGTCCCTTCCCAAGGGTTGTGTAACTGCTAATAGCTAATCGCTAATGGCTGCTCTGGAGGCAATTGACAATTAGCAATGAGCAATTAGCAATTACCCATCGATACACTACCGATACCTAAGGACATGATATTACCCATTACCGAATTGGCTATTCGCTTTTTTTGCGGCTGCTTTCGCCACCTTTGCGACCAATTTCAGACATGTGTTCGCGGTCTTGGCTTACCGCTTCGCCACCCTTGCGACCAGCTTCCCTAGCTTCTTCAGGGGTGAACTCGTGGGCGGTGCCTTTTTCGTGGGCGGCTTTACCACCCTTGCTGGCGATTTCCCGTTGCTTTTCTTCATCCATTGACGCAAAGCCGCGCTTGCTTTTCTCGGGCTTGCTTTTCTCTGACATAACTAAACTCCCATCCTCAAAGTATTTGATTTGTTAATCACATCCTAAAAAGCTTGGGGGAGCAATCTCGTCATTCTGCGGACGCATATGTTTGGTGGTCTTATATACCATGTGGCAGATAATAGGGGATTTTGGCGGTAGGGGGTGGGTGGGGAGCGATCGCTTGATTTATTGCTTGCATGAGCAGCGTCTGGAATTGCGGGCGCTTTTTTTGTAGCGATCGGTTAGAGGATTATAGCAGAAGTTTTCCATTAGTTCCAAGTTTGTTACAAGAAAATTTTCTGCGCGGATGTACCAGCGACGGTTTGCCAAACGCGAAGCTTAACCTTTTCCTAACTCCAAAGGTTGCATCAAGGAGGAAAGTTACTGTTAAGGTTAACTTTTTTGTTCAGTTTATCAACCGCTAGTTCCTGAGAAACTTGAGGCAATCAACGATGTCTGCAAAAAAATCAAATCTGCTAATTCCTGTTGGTATTGGTGCTACTCTTCTGCTCGCCGGAGGTGCGGCGGGCTACCTTTACTTGAGAGGTGGTTTTAGCGATGCGACGACTCCGCTAGCGAGTGCTAAAGTGGTTCCAGATGAAGCATTAATGACGGGTTATATCTCCACAGATCCGCAAACTTGGTCAAAATTGCAGCACTTTGGTACGCCTGAGGCTGAAAATGCGATCGCTAAAGGTCTTGCCAACTTCAATCAACAAGCCTTTACCAACTCCAAAATTGATTATGCCAAAGATGTGCAGCCTTGGCTCGGCAGTATCATGTTCGCGGTTTTGCCACCCAGTACGCCTGCAGCGCCATCGCAACCCAATCTCCTGGTTGTCATAGGAATTAAGGACAAGATTAGCGCCTTTAACTTTGCTAATAAGTTGAAGTCTCAATCAGGCGTAAAAATCAAAGAAAGCGACTACAAAGGCGTCAAAATTCAGGAAGATACAGGCAATACTGAAAAAACCTACACGGCTATTTTAAATGACCATTTAGTATTGTCTCCGCAACGAAAATCTGTTGAACTTGCCATTGATACCTTCAAAGGCGAACCTTCATTTGCCAATAAAACCGAAGCGAAAGCAATGCTTGACAAGGGCGTGAATCTGCCGAACTCGATTGCCCAAATTTATATTCCAGATTACGGTAATTTGGTACGGCAATACATGACAACCAATCGGGAATTTTCCCAATTGCCCCCCGAATCTCTCAACCAATTAAAGTCTTTTGTCATGGGGGTGGGGATTGATAATGTAGGTGTAAGGATGAAAGCAATTGGGACATTAAACCCATCTGCAACTCAAGTCGAATACAAACCCAGTCCCGGCAAGGTAGTCGCTCAATTTCCTAGAGAAACCATTGCTTTAATCAGCGGACATGGGATTAACAAAGTTTGGTCAACCGTAGCAGAACAGTCAAACAAGAATCCTCAACTTCAGCAACAATTAGAGCAAATGCGGCTGCAAGTAAAAACCGCTACCGAACTTGACCTGGATCGAGATATTTTTGGTTGGATGGATGGTGAATTTGCGGTGGGAGCAATCGCATCTAACGAAGGAATTTTAGCGCCGATTGGTGCAGGTGGAGCGGTAGTGTTAAAAACCAGCGATCGCACAACCGCAGAAGCAACTTTAAATAAACTAAACGCTCTCGCCACTCAGGGTAATTCTATTACCATCAATCAAAGAAACGTTGGGGGTAAAACCGTAACAGAATGGACAATACCGCAACAAGGAGCTTGGTTAGGGTATGGTTGGCTAGATGGTAATTCGCTTTTAATCGCCATTGGTAGCCCAATTTTTGAGGCGATCGCCAGCAATTCCAACAGTTTGGAAAGTAGCGATTCGTTTAAAGCGATCGCGGGTACTTTACCCAAACCAAACGCCGGCTACTTTTACCTAGATGTAGAGAAAGCCATGTCTGCAATTGAGCGCACTTTACCGGCGCAACAAAAGAATTCCGTACCGCCAGAAGCAAACGCTATCCTCAACTCGATTCGGGGTATTGGTGTCACCGCTATGCAACCCGATGCATCTACCAGTGAGATGGAAATGTTGCTAGCGCTCAAACCTAAAAGCGGAAAATAAAATAGGAGCCAATTTTACTCCCTTTGCGGTAGAGCCTCTTCCGTACTTAGGGTGATAAATTTATTTAATCATTCGTAGGTTAGGTTGACCTTGGCTCAACCCAACCTACAAGCTGTCAGAATGATTTATTAGATTTGACGATCGCTTCAACTACGGGAAATCCCAATCGCTTCGTGGTTGGCAGTACATGTGGAGATGTTGGGTAAGTTCGGCGATCGCTAGGGGTGGGAGCGATCGCAGCCTGACGAGTAGATCTGATTAGCCCCACAAAATATTACAATGCAACTATGCCATCTCAGAATACCCTGATTTACTGATGTAGCCGCTACAGGCATTCCCAGCAGGTTACACAATGGGTGATGAGGTCAAGGAGTATTTGCTATGACACAGTTAAAGAACGATGCCACAGAATTACCAGACGAAGACATTTTAGACGAAGAAGAGAACGATCAAGAGCAATACGAAAAAGCTACGTTCCGGTATGACCCGGATAAAATTAACATTGTTACCAGGGAACCAACTATTGAACAATTACTGAGACGAATTGATGAGGAAGCGCTTGATTTAGCACCTGATTTTCAGCGTCAGGCAGATATCTGGAAGCCTGATGTTAAAAGCCGATTAATTGAATCTATTCTCATTCGCATTCCCCTACCAGCCTTTTACATCGATGCAACTAATGAAGATAAATGGTTAGTTGTAGATGGATTGCAGCGGCTATCTGCCCTCAAACACTTTATTAGCGATCGCAGCGACAAGAGGCTTAGACTAAGTGGACTAGAGTATCTTACAGACCTTGAAGGGAAAACTTACGATCAGCTGGAGCGCAGATACCAGCGTCGTATTGAAGAGACTCAGGTGACAGTTTATCTGATTGAAAAAGGCACACCTGATGAGGTAAAATACAATATTTTTAAACGAATTAACACTGGTGGAACACCTCTATCCCCCCAAGAGTTACGCCATGCCCTCAATCCTGGTAAAGCATCCCAATTTTTAGCTAAGCTTGCTAAATCTCAAGAATTTCAGCAAGTTGTCAATCTTAGTGATTCTAAAAAGAAGCGGATGGATGACCGAGAATTTATACTTGGTTTCTTAGCTTTTACACTTACCTCTTACAAAGATTATGATGGCAATAGAGATTCATTTTTAAGTCAAGCCTTATTTAAGGCTAATCGTCTGTCTGAAGCCGAATTAGACCAGATTGGTAATAACTTTAAAAAAGCTATGATTGCTGCGTTTGATATATTTGGTGATGATGCGTTTCGCAAACAATCTAAAAAAAGAAAGAAAAAATACCCGGTAAATAAAGCACTATTTGAATCTTGGTCAGTAAATCTCAGTCAGCTTACCGAACAAGAACTTGAAATATTGAAAAGCAACCGGCAAAAATTGATTGATATTTTTCAAAAATATGTAGATAGCGACAAAGAATTTTTAGCCTCGATATCTCAGGCTGCCAACAAAGTAGAATATCGATTTATAACAATTGAAAAAATTATCCAGGAAGTTATAATATGATGGGTTATTTGCGCTTGATAAATTTTAAACCTTTTACAAATCAGGTACTTCAATTTAGACCGCTAACTTTGCTTTCTGGTCTTAACAGCACTGGTAAATCTTCAGTGCTACAGTCGCTACTCCTGCTGCGTCAATCTTACCAACAGGGATTATTGCCAAATACAGGATTGGCATTGAATGGAGATTTGATTCGCATTGGTACTGCTCAAGATGCGTTTCACGAGGGAACAACAAAAGAATATCTTGGTTTTGATATTGCATGGAGTGAAAATAACATAGAGGCGAAATGGCGTTTCACGTACAACCTGGATGTAGATGTTCGTGAAACGGTGGGTTTACTGGATGTAGATGTATTAAATATTGATGCAGAGCCAACTAATTATGATGTATATAAATCAAATATTTTTAGCCAAAAGTTTCATTACCTTCAAGCCGAACGGATTGGCTCTCGTCCATTTAATGAAATGTCAGATTATCAAGTGCGAAGACTTGGGGAAATCGGCACTAGAGGTGAGTATACAGCACACTTTCTTTTAGTACATGGGCGTAAAGTTATTCCCAATGCAAACCTCCGCTACCCGCAGGCAAAATCAATGGATTTGATAGACCAAGTTGAAGCGTGGATGAGAGAAATTAGCCCTGGTACGCGCCTAAAAATTACACCAAATTCAAGTATGGATTTGATAAGTTTGCAATACTTTTACGGAGACAGCAATCCCTACCGTGCCACAAATGTTGGCTTTGGAATTACATACACTTTGCCGATTATTGTTGCAGTACTAGCATCCGAACCAGGTACAATGATTCTCATTGAAAATCCAGAAGCCCATCTCCACCCCAAAGGGCAAGCAAAAATGGGAGAGTTGTTGGCACTTGCAGCTAGCTGTGGTGTTCAAGTTGTCATAGAAACCCATAGCGACCATGTTTTGAATGGGATTCGTCTTGCTGTTCATGGCGGTAAACTTGACCATAAAGATGTTCAGTTACACTACTTCCAGCGCTATGAAAAACAAGGGCAAGTATTCACAGAAGTAGTGTCACCACGCATCGATCGCAATGGGAGAATTGATGAATGGCCTGATGGCTTCTTTGATCAGTGGGAAAAGAGTTTAATTACCTTACTCAAACCAAGGGATGTGTAGCACATGGACTTGGAGATGGTATTGAATGAACTGTCTTTGCGAGCTGTTGCTAATAATATTCAAACAGCAAGACAAAGGATGTCTGATTTAATTGCTACAGCGCGATATGCAGCAGAACTGGGTGTAAAGCCAATAATTCGTACCCATAGTCAGTTTTACGCTACTTTACTTGCAGATAATTATTCTTTGTCTAATTGGGTTGTAGATCGAAGTGTAGATCGGGACGAACAACGATTTATTCTCACAGCAGCAAAGACTCCTTTCCTCGCCGATGTTCAAAATTCTGAGATTGAAAATAGAAACCTACTTTCTGAATTTTACTATGAACAGGAATTAAGTGAAGGTCTGGGTATTGCTTATCTGCTAGAAACATTGGCGCTGAGTTTGGCATCGGAGCAATGCTGGGATTGCGATCGCCTAAATTTGGCACTCAGACAAATTGATGAAAGTGGAGAAGTCATTGATGAAATTGTAGAAATTGTACACGCTAGTTGTACCGCTCATGTGCAAGCACATGCTGATTGGATAAAAAACCGTATTCGCACAGGAGTTCGCGATGGATTGGAACTATGGGATCGCAAAGAAGTGTTATTCCCCAACCTGGAATTCTGCGATGGGGTTTGCAAGCAAATGCAAAGTCTTGGCAGGGGCAATCCGATGCTAAGACAGGTGGTGAAACGCTTGTTTGAACTTGAGGACTACTGTAAAACTTGGACAGAGGGAGCATTGGATTTAGACAGTATTCCTAGCAAAGCATCTCCAGAGAGTGATTCAAGGCTAAAACAGTTCAAAGAACAACTAACGTTTCTATGTCCTGATGGTCAAGAACGGCTCTTTAGTTTACACGTCCGCATGACACCGGGAGCTTGGCGGCTTCATTTTTTTGCAGAACAAGCTCTAGGAAAGATAATTATTGGGTACATTGGTCTGAAAATCCAATAATGCCTTGATATACAAAGACATTAGTATCTAGCAAGACTTTCACAGATTATGTTTCTGCTTTAAGTATTCCCATTTAGCCTCGTCTGGGTCAAAATTAGGTGGGGCTGGCTGTGTTTTCTCAAACAAATCTTGGAAAGCTTTGATTCTGGTGCGAGGTTGTCTTTTAGGTGTGGCATCTTCTGCGTCACTTTTCGCGGCTGTATCGTTATCAACTGTCTCAACTACCTGCAAAACGATGATTTCCACTTCTCCGGGTGGGATGTTAACGGGGGAGGCGATCGCTAAGTTACCCGCTTCATCAACTATTGCCCATAATATTTCTCAATTCGCTCTGCTTCTAGATTATGCCGCGCTAGCATTTGTTGGCTGTCACCCCTGATCAAAGTGCGTCCAAGGGAGATTAAGATACCATGAAGTTATGCGATATGCCGACCGCACGCGAAGCTCTCGCACACCTGTCACCAGTCTCCGTCACCCTCAAGCCGTCACCCTCAAGGGTGCGGCTATACAAACCAAGTCCGCCTGCGCGGACTATAAAATCAACGGCTTTAAAGCCTGCGTAGGCAGGCTTTGTTTGTATAGCCCTACCCTTCAAGGGTAGGTCTTGCGATCGCCCCCATCCCATTCAATCATTGTCACCATGCCCACCTACACCGGAATCGCCAGCAACGCCTTTCGTCACCCCCTAGATTTGGAAGCCGAACAAAGCTTACGCAACTTACCCGGCTTCGATCTCGTCACGCGCAAATTTGTCGAATTTCTCTACGAACGTCCCCAATTTGTCTTTCACATGGGCAACAGCATTCAAGTGGGGCCGCGTCAATATTCTACCCTTTATCAAATGTTTCGCGAATGCGTGCGGGATTTAGATATCTACCCGGAACCGTCTTTATTTGTCAGTCAATATCCCATCTCAAACGCTTATGCTTTGGGTCAAGAACAACCTTCGATCGTTCTCAATTCTGGCTTATTAGACTTAATGGATGAAAGAGAACTGCGTTCGGTAATTGCCCACGAATTAGGCCACATCAAATGCGGTCACACAACTTTAACTCAAATGGCAATTTGGGCGATTAGTACCGCTTCTTTAATTGGTGAACTGACTCTGGGATTGGGAAATGTCATCGGCAGCGGTTTAGTTTTTGCCTTTTATGAGTGGAAGCGCAAAGCCGAATTATCTGCGGATCGGGCGGCTTTATTAGTCTTGGATGACATCAATCCCGTCATGAGTGGGATGATGAAATTAGCGGGCGGTAGCAGTAAATATGCCAACGAATGCAGCTTAGAAGAATTTATCCGTCAATCGGAAAGGTATCAAGAACTCGACCGAGAAGAACTCAATCAAGTTTATAAATTTCTGCTCTATAATAACTTGGCTCAAGGTGTATTTCTCAGCCATCCTTTTTTAGTCGAACGCATTGGTCACTTGCGTCAGTGGTCAACTTCAGAAGCATACCGCCAAATTCGCAACGGTAATTATAAACGCTCCGCCGCAGAGGGATCGGTTGAAGTTGAAGCTAAAACCCCCAACAACCAAGTTAACGATTTGCGACGACAAATTGAAGAATTGCAACAAGAAATTGACAGAATTAAAAAGAATAAATCCAATTAACGTAAGTTGCTAGTGATAAAATTCGGCATTGCTAATTGCTAATTGCTAATTGCTAATATAAGATTTTTACTGACATTAGCCATTAGCGATTAGCCATTAGCCGCTGTTTGCGAGATAACTAGCAACTTGGGTTAATTAACGAACTATGCTGTGAAACAGTAATGAGAGGGAGAAAATTAGTAACTGCGAGAGCTTCGCGTGCGGTCGGCATATCCCATGAACCCAGAAACCTCTTTTCCAGCCAGTCAGTCGATAGTCGCTCCCATAGCAGAAGTGACGGTTTATACAAATCAAGCCTTAGTAACTCGGCGCGGTATGGTGTCGCTGACTGGTTATGAGCGCGAATTAATCGTTTCTGAATTGCCGTTAACCCTCCAGACGGACTCGGTACGCGCCAAAGTTAGCGGTAGCGTCCCGGTGAAATTATTGGGCGTGCGAACCGAAAAAGTTTTTGCTTCTGAAACCTTTGCCAAGCGCGTCGTCCAGATAAGCCAGCAAATTCGGCAGTTAGAAGAACAACAGCGCCACCTGCGGGATATACTGACATCGGTGGGACTGCAACGGGATTTTGTCCGAGGTTTGGGGGAAAAGTCGGTCGAACGTTATTCGGGATTAAATAGCCCAGAAAAAATTAGTTTGAATGAGATTGAGGAGTTCCTAAACTTTTTGGGACAGCAGCACGGGGAATATGCTAAAACAATTGCCCAGCGGGAAAGGGAACAACAAGAAATCGACAGACAATTAGAAGCATTGCGCCAGCAGCGACAGCAAATGGTGCAACCTGCTTATAAGGACACCTTGAGCAGTTACAAGATCGTTGTTACTGTAGAGCCTGCTAATGCTCTTGATTTCGAGTTAGAAGTATCTTACCTAGTCAATCGAGCCATTTGGACTCCCGTATACGATTTGCGGACTAGCAGCGGCAGTAAACGGGTAAATTTAAGATATTTAGCCGAAGTTAGGCAAAAAACGGGGGAAGATTGGATGGGTGTTGCTTTGAAACTTTCTACCGCCAAACCAGCGCTGACAACGCTGCCTCCCAAGCTGAAACCCTGGTATATTGACAGCTTGGATGCGACTCCAGCACCGGCGCTGGATTTGAGAGAGGATACAGATTTCGCCGAGTTAGAAGCGCTGTTGGCAGATGAAACCGATGCGGTTAAGAAACAAAATGTAGTAGAAACGCAGAAAGTCGTCAGTTCATCGGGTAGCGTTGTGACATTCTGCGTTGATGGGGGGTGCAATATTCCTGCCGATGCGGCGGCGCATAAAGTCGTCATTTTTAGCCAAGATTATCCTTGTCGCACCGAGTACGTCGCGGTGCCGCGATTATTTAGCTTTGCCTATCTTGAAGCTACGGTAAAGAATAACGTGCTGGGGGTGACGCTGCTACCGGGTAAGGCGAATATTTTCCGCAATAATACCCTGGTAGGGACGACCCAGCTAGAGAAAGTTGCACCAGGAGAAGAGTTTAAGCTGAATTTAGGAGTGGATGAGGGTTTGAAAGTTGAGCGCGAATTAGTTGAACGGGAGGTAGAACTGATGGGGAATTATCGCCGCACCACCTATGGTTATAGATTGGCAGTTACCAATTTACGCGCTCGCGCGACTACCATAAGACTAATCGAACAATTGCCCGTGAGCCGCAACGAGCAAATTAAAGTCCACCTCAAATCCACCAATCCCCCAATTGGGCTGGGTCAGATGGGTCAGTTAGAATGGTTGCTGGCGCTGCAACGTCAATCCAGAGGCAAGCATAAACGGGAACTATACTATCAGTTTACCGTTGAGCATCCCGCCGATTTAACTGTGGTAAGTTTGGATATTTAGCCGTTGTTTGTAAAGATAACATAAAAACATTAGCGGCTGGGGGTCCAAACCAGGATACTGCTGTATTATGTGAGTTAAATTACTATTAGAGAAGAATCTATTGGCCCTCAAATCGTTCATCAAAAAATAAATGGTAAAAGATGGATACTAGAAACACGACAATCCTAGTGGTAGATGATGAACCCAATAACCTGCGGGTTCTATCCACAATATTGAATAAACGGGGTTACAAAGTCCAAAAAGCCATTTGCGGCAACCTGGCTTTAAAGGCAGCGCTCGCGTCTCCCCCCGATTTGATTTTGCTCGATATCATCATGCCAAAAATTAATGGGTATGAAGTTTGTAAGCAATTAAAATCAATAGATAATACTCGAGAAATACCCGTAATTTTTCTGAGCGCTTTAGACCAAACAACCGATAAAGTCAAAGCATTTGAATTAGGTGGAGTAGATTACATTACTAAACCATTTCAAGTCGAAGAAGTATTAGCGAGGATTGAGAATCAACTAACGATCAGGAACCTGCAAAATAAACTCCAGAAACAAAACGATCGCTTGCAACGGGAAATAGAAGCCCGCAAGCAGGCAGAACACAAAAAAGATGAACTGATTTCCATCGTCAGCCACGAATTACGCACACCTTTGGCTTGTATAAAGACTGCGTTAGAGCTTTTGAGTACGGGGCATTATGGCGTTCTGGAAGCGAAGGGACATCAATTTATAGACATTGCGCTGACGAATAGCGATCGCTTGTTACGCCTGCTCAACGACCTTCTGGACTTGGAACGCATCGAAGCAGGCATAGATTTGACATCCAGAGAAAACTGCAATATTGCCGATTTGATGGAGCAGGCGGCAGATAGTTTGCAAGCAATGTCTGAACAAGCTGAGGTGAAGGTATCGCTTTCCACCATCCCCGTAAAGCGATACGTCAACCCAGACCATATCATCCAAGTGCTAACCAATTTACTCAGTAATGCGATTAAATTTTCAACCCCAGGTAGTACAGTCTGGCTAACAGCGGAATTGCCAGAAACTGGGGATGTGGAAGCGGGATCTAATCCCCAGTTACAAAGCTTACTAATCAAAGTAAAAGATCGAGGACGGGGCATTCCATCGGATAAACTCGAATCAATTTTTGGTCGCTTCAAGCAAGTCTATCCTTCCGACGCACACCAGAAAGGCGGTTATGGGCTTGGTTTAGCGATCTGCCGCAGTATCATTGAGCAGTATGGCGGAAAAATTTGGGTTGAAAGTAGTCTGGGTGGAGGCAGTACTTTCTACTTTACCTTGCCAGATTTGCCACCCAATTACCCTGAATTTTATGAAGGATCTGAGCGAGCGATAGATTTGGCGGCAAGGTGAATAGGGAATAACATTTAGCTTGCACTTGTTGGCGAAGTTGGTTCGGTATATTCGCAAAAAATGCCGAGCCCGACTTTGAGAATATATAAAATGATAATAGTAGCGATCGCTGGATTAATCGGCAACGTTGTAATCTGAGACAAACTCACGACCAACGTAGTCAATAAAGCCGCGTTTCCTGGATTTTTAAGATATTCGTTGAGAATCGCCCGAAAACCCTCGTGACCGCAAAGTTCATCCCGCATAACTTTCAGCGTCACTTGCCAGATAGATTTTTGAGCTTCGAGTGGTTCGATTCCGTTTGCTTGGGTCCACAACTCCTCGAAAGTCGTGTCGAGTCTGCCGTTGTGTTTTTTGAGCAGTTCCATTGCTTCGTCAGCGGGGGGATAATCGTGCAAGAGTTCTTGCATTTCGTCAATTTCTGTGAAATTTAAGAGGATGGGGTTCATAGGTTTTTTGGGGTGAGGATGGAAGACTTCGCTTCTTTATTCCATCGTAATTAAAAGCTGAAGAAATAGGCAAATTTAATCGTGCCATGCTGTAAAAAGCTGCGCCAGAAAGCGGGTTTAGAAAAACCCGCTTTCTTTCCGTCAATTTTTGCCAGAACCTTTATAATAGAAACTTGCCATCGGCCTATGCTTAAATTAAATTCAGCATCAGGGCGCAAAGCGATCGCTTATAAAAAATATCACCATGTCCTCCGATCAGTCCCCAAAAGAACACGAATCAACCCTAGAAGAAATCCGCGCTACGCGACTCCAGAAAGTCGAACAGATTAAGCAACTGGGTTTTAACCCCTATGCCTACCGTTGGGAGTCTACCCACCACGCAGCGGAACTTCAGGAGAAATACGCCGAGTTACCCAGCGGTGAAGAAGTTGACCTAGAAGTTGCGATCGCAGGACGTATCTTAGCACGTCGCGTCTTCGGCAAACTCGCCTTCTTTAGCTTGCAAGACGAAACTGACACGATTCAGCTATATCTGGATAAGAAAAGAATCTCCGAAAGCATGGCAGATATCGATGGGGAAGCTTTTAACCACTTGAAGCAACTCACCGATGTCGGCGATATTATCGGCGTTAAAGGGACGATTAAACGCACTGAAAAAGGCGAACTATCGGTTTATGTCAAGCAATACGCGATTTTAACTAAATCCTTATTACCTTTACCCGATAAGTGGCACGGACTCACCGACGTTGCTAAACGCTACCGCCAGCGATACGTTGACTTAATTGTAAATCCCCAAGTGCGCGAAACCTTCCGCCGTCGCGCTCAAATTACCGCCGGAATTCGCCGCTATTTAGACGAAAGGGGTTTCTTAGAAATAGAAACGCCGGTACTTCAATCAGAAGCAGGCGGTGCAGATGCGCGTCCTTTTATCACCTACCACAATACCCTGGACATGCAATTGTACCTGCGAATAGCGACAGAATTGCACCTGAAGCGATTAATTGTAGGTGGGTTGGAAAAAGTGTACGAATTGGGGCGTATTTTCCGCAACGAAGGCATCTCCACGCGCCACAATCCCGAATTCACCTCGATTGAAGTCTACCAAGCTTATGCCGACTACAACGACATGATGGCGCTGACGGAAAATTTGATTACTACCGTCGCCCAAGAAGTGTTAGGTACGCTGAAAATTACTTATCAAGGGCAAGAAGTTGATTTAACAACGCCTTGGCGTCGCGCTACGATGCACGAGTTAGTACTAGAAAAAACTGGCTTAGATTTGACTCGTTTCCAAACGGTTCACGAAGCAAGAAAAGCTGCCCACGAGTTTGGCGTTGCAGGTTTGGAAGACTGCGAAACGATGGGACACCTGCTGAATGAAATGTTTGAGCAAACCGTGGAATCCCATCTGATTCAACCTACCTTTGTCATTGATTATCCGGTGGAAATTTCTCCCCTGGCGAAACCTCACCGGGAAAAACCGGGTTTGGTCGAGCGATTTGAGCTATTTATAGTAGGACGAGAAACTGCGAATAGCTTTTCTGAATTAACCGATCCCATCGATCAGCGACTGCGATTGGAAGCGCAAGCGGAAAGGAAGGCGGCGGGAGATTTGGAAGCGCAAGGCGTGGATGAAGATTTCCTCACCGCGTTGGAATACGGAATGCCGCCGACGGGTGGATTGGGAATTGGCATCGATCGCTTGGTGATGTTGCTGACTGATTGTGCCAGTATTCGGGATGCGATCGCTTTCCCCCTCCTCAAAGCAGAAAAGTCTGAAAATTAAAGTTGCCCAGAAACCGGGTTTTTCTAACAATACCCTCGCCAATTTTCTCAAACGCCCCCAGCCCCCAGGTTAAAACCTGGGGCTACACAAACAAAGCCCGCCTTCGCGGGCTGTAAAAATTTTAGCCCGCGAAGGCGGGCTTTGTTTGTATAGCGATACCCTTTAGGGTATCGGCTTTTTGGCAAAGGTATTGTCTAAAAAACCTATCATCTATGAACTATCTCGCTCATTTATTATTAGCAGAAAACCATCCTGAATCCCGCTAAACATAATGGGCGATTTTGTCAAGGGAGATTTAGAAAAATATAAAAACCAATATAGTGCAGAAATTATCAAGGGTATAAAGCTACATCGAAAAGTTGATGAATTTACAGATACGCACCGAATTTTTATTATTAGTAAAAAGCGAATCGTTTATAATAAAAGATTTTCCGGCATTATTATCGATGTTTGCTACGACCATTTTCTAGCAAAGCATTGGGCTAGGTTTTCTGATGAAAGTTTAGATAACTTTGTCAGTAATACTTATACAGAATTACAAAATTATCAAAATATTTTGCCAATTAATTTACAGAAAGCACTACCCAGAATGATGGCTGAAGATTGGCTAGTATCTTACAGAACGCCGTCAGGCATTAGTTTAGCCTTTGCGCGGATATCCCGACGGTTGAAAAGAGAAAATACTTTGGCGACAGCAATCGATGAACTGATGAATAATTACTCTGGAATAGAGTCTGATTTTTTAAGTTTCTTCCCAGAAATTATTAGTTATGTGAAAAAAATATGCCAGGAAACGAAATAATATAGTTGTAGGGATACGGCATCCGAAAACCTTGGCGCTGGCGATAAAACTTGCTAACGCTGTGTTCCTACTAATGATATCATTTCCGGTCGATTACCCACGCTCGGGAGCCGGGACACGGCACGATAAACGTTATCTGTTTGTCCGAGATATCTCTGATGCCGTGTCCCTACGCAACGACTCTGTGAGGTTTTTTGATTATGGGCAATTCAACGGACATGATATGATTCAGATGCAACCGGAATTTATATAAGCTCGATTCGAGAATACGGGTACGCAATTGCTAACATTTAAAGCTGCGGCAATTTCCACGTCTAGTGTAAATCCTCTGGCGATTAACTCTTTACCAGAACTACATTGTTTCAAAGCGTCATCAAGGCAGTCACGCCACTTTTGAAATACTGCTACAGCAGCTGCCGCTTCGGGTGAAAGTTTTCCCTGCAAATAACTAAGAATAGCACCCGCTCCAATCAAATCTTCCCACGCTGGACGCAAACTGCCATCTTCCCATCGCTCTCCTGCTGGTATGACGGCAATTTTAGCACCGTAGTCAGGGGCATTTCGCGCGAGCGCACCACAATTGCGAAGACACCCCGCCAAAGTAGGTGTGTTAAGAGTCCGCAATGTTAGCTTTGAACCGTTGGGAGATGGTAAAACTAACCTAGTTCCGGCAGGAATATTGAGCAGGGATGCCGGGGAAAGCGAATAACCAAGCTTGCGATCGCAACTTGCCAATTCTGCCTGCACAGATTTAGCATACTCGGCAGCTGACTGATCGCGCCAGGGATAAGGAAAGACAATTGCTTTGTTGTTTGTAGCAATTTCTACACAGGTTGAAAAAGACAAGACATCGACAATAATTACCACATCGCTGATGGGGGCAAGTTTAGCAACTCCCCATTCTCCCCACTCGCAACGCAAATCAAACTCGGATTGGTCAAAAATCATTTCTAAAAGTTTGGCTAATTTTTGATGCGATCGCACAAATAGCTCGCCGCGCGATCTCTCTGTTTAACTTCTGCATTCGTTCGCAAATAATCCCGCACCCAATTGCAAGCGTATGCCATTTCATCGAGATGGAGAATTTGCTGCAAATTCCAGACAAAGACGCTGGGTTCATCGCTCGCTGACACCAGATACTTCCCATCAGGACTAAACTTAACATCCCAAACACCCCCCTGTCCTAACAGAGTAATCAACTCAGTACCATCGAGCTGCCACAATTTAACTGTATTATCCAAACTGCCAGAAGCTAGCATCTTCCCATCAGGACTAAACTCAACCGTAGGCGCTTGGATTTTATGACCCTTGAGAGTCCGCACTAAAGTGCCATCAGGTCGCCACAGTTTGATGGTACTATCCATACTTGAGGTAGCAATGAGTTGACCATCGGGACTAATTGACAAACCCCAAACTGCATTATTATGTGCTTTGATGCGGTGTAACAAAGTTCCATTTCGTTGCCAAAGAATGAGATTGCCATCTTCACTAACTGAGGCAAGCTGATTGCCATCTGGGGTAAAACAAACTTGATAAACTCTGGCACTATGTCCTTTGAAGGTGGTAATTAACTTTCCGTCCAATTGCCAAAGTTTAATTGTATTATCATCGCTGGTGGAAGCGATCGCCTGACCATCAGGACTGAAAGCTAAACGCCAAACTGGAGCGCTATGTCCTGTAAAAGTTTTAACTAACGTGCCATCGGTGCGCCACAGTTTCACAGTTTTGTCCGCACTGGCGGAAGCGATGAATTTACGATCGGGACTGAAGGCAACACCTCGCACTGTAGATTTATGTCCTTTGAGAGTTAACAGCAGATTTCCTTGAGGATCGAACAGTTTAATTGTTTTCTCTCGACCTGCCAAAGCGATCGGATTTCCATCGGGTGCATAAGCAATGTTCCACACTTGTGCCTTAATCGGATTGAGAGGTTTGACTAATTTTTGCTCTAGGCGCCAAAGTTTGACGGTATTATCCATACTGGCGGTAGCGATAATATCACCATCGGGACTAAAAGTTACATTCCAAATACTACTCTCATGTCCTTGAAATGTTTTGATTAACGTGCCGTCAGATTGCCAAAGTTTGACGGTTTGATCGGCGCCGACGGAAGCGATTTGCTTGCCATTGGGACTGAAAACAACTCTTTCGACTTGACCTTTATGTCCTTGCAGGGTGTTAACTAAAGTCCCGTCTAATTTCCAGAGTTTAACCGTACCATCGTCATTGGATGAGGCGAGGAGATTGCCTTGGGGACTAAAGGCAACTCCTCTGACCAGCAGACTATTAGCCTTGATGGTTCGTACTAGGATACCATCCGGTTGCCACAGCCGAATCGTATCATCAAAACCGGCGGAAGCAATCAGATTTCCCTGGAAACTGAAGGCAACCCCCCAAACAGTGGTTTGATGACCTTTCAAGGTAGCCACTAAAGTGCCATTTAGCTGCCATACTTTCAGGGTATTATCATCGCTAGCCGAGACTATTCTATTACCTTGGGGACTAAACGCCACATCCCAAACAGCCGCCCGATGAGCTTGCCAACTTTTAACTAATCTGCCATCTCGTCGCCAAAGTTTAACCGTACCATCTAAATTTGCTGAGGCAATTAGAGAACCATCCGGACTGAATTTGACTCGATAAACTGTGGCGTTATGAGTTAGGCTTTTGAGTAAAGTTCCGTCCCGTTTCCATAGTTTAACCGTTCTATCATTACTCGATGTTGCTATTATCTTACCATCCGGACTGAAGGCAACTCCTAACACGCCACCTTGATGTCCCAGTAAGCGGTTAAACTCATCGGCACCGTAAATTGCTTGTCGCAATATCGCGTCAACTTCTGCTGCGATTTGTGTGTTGACTGTGCCTAGATTTTGCAGTTGGCGCTTAGCTTTCATCGCTTCGATCAGTGCATCCAAGCGGCGCTGGGAGTCAAAACTGCCGTGAGACGATGAAGCTAATGCTTGAATTTCACTCAGTGCTGCTTTGCGGTACTGTAAAAATGCCATCACCCCGAATCCGGCAGTAATCCCTAAGGCTAAACTGCCAACACCCAGCAATATCCGCTGCAATTTAGCAGTTTTTTGCTCTTGTGCCAGTCTTTTTTGTTCCTCTATCAGTTGCGCTTCAATTGCCTTTGCTCGTTCTGCCTCTAGCGTCTTTTGCACTTCTTGGCGTTCCCATTCTTGGCTTTTGGCTAAGAACTGATAATCCTCATTGCTCAATTTACGAGATGCTGACCACTCCAGCGCCTCTCGTAATGCTTTGCCTCGCAACAGTCGCGAATCATCTTCACCCGCAGAAGCTAGCCAAGCACTTAGCATGGGGGCATAGGGACGCAGTTTTTCTAACTGCTTGCCTACCCAATTGAGATTGAATACAGCTTGATAAATGGGGTTGCGAATCTGAAGAAAACCCTCATGCTTTACTACCAATCCCGATAGCAGCAATTCGATTTTTGCGGCACTGTCATCAGCGGCGATGCCGATTTCCCCAGCTTCACAGGCAAGCAGAATTTGCTGATAAAGTCCTAACAGATGCCCTGCATGTTGCTGGTTTTTGAGGAGGCGTTCGCGGATGGTTTTTAAATGCTCTGGTTCATCTTTACTTTCCCAGTTTTCGATGATGTGCGCTCGCACTAATTCCTCCACCCAAAGTGCCTCTGTTCCTGGAGAAATTTCCCCAACTTCCTCGCCCCTACCTCGACAAGAATTAACAACGATCTGGCAAAGCTTTTGCGTCAGAAATGGCTGTCCGCCAGTCCAGTATAAGATTTGCTGCAAAACCGCCACAGGCTGGCTAGCATCGCCGAATGCGTTATTATCTATAGGGCTGTGGGGTAATAGAGATTCAACTAATCCCGGCAACAGAGGCATCGCTTCCTCTATATCAAACCCCTTGAGTTCAATCGCCCGTCCGATATTAAATGGGGTGCGGTTTTTGTCCGCAATTAAATCTGCGGGTGTAGCAACTCCCAACAGCGCAAAAGTAAGGCGCTCATAGGCTGAGTTTTCCGCCCGTTTGTTGTAACAAGCGCGAATCAGGGCAAAAAAATCATCCATCGGGAAGTTTAAACCCAGGACGCTATCGATTTCATCCATAAAAATGACGATATTTTGCTCAATTTCACCCAGCAACACCGTTTCCAGAAATTCGCTCAAGCGGTTGACTAAGGAAAGATGATTGCGATCGCGCCACCACGTTCGCACGTTCACCTTGAGGCGAAAACTGTGGGCTAAAAAAGCCACCAACGAGGCATACCACTGTTCTGGCGTCACCTGTTGGCTACCAATTAATGTCAAATCGATCGACTCGCAGCGAATCCCTATCTGACGCAAGCGGTGCATCGTTTGCACCCTCAAACTCGACTTGCCCATCTGTCGCGAATTGAGGACGTAGCAAAACTCACTGTTTTTCAGCGATCGGTACAACTCCTCATCTGCCTGACGCCTTACATAACTAGGGGCGTTGAGCGGTAAACTTCCACCAACCTTATATTCGTAAGAGTTCCTTTGTCCAGTCAGCATTTCAGAAGACAACTTAGGTAGTTATAGCGCTAATTGCTAATCGCTAATGGCTGGTATAGTAACGCACCTTACGTTGGCACTTGCAAGTTATTGAATTCAAAATCCAGCTCAATTTGATACAGCCATATCGGTTGTTCAATTCCCTCAAATTCCTGTTCCCCCAAGTCGAGCAATTCCAGGGGAAGATAAGGTTTGACCGCTTCATAAACTGCGTGGGAAATACAAATCCCTCCAGAGGGAGCTTCCCCTTGCAAGCGCTCCGCAATCTTGACCCCAGTTCCGGTAATATCGCTGCAATTGAAAATCACCTCTCCTATATGAATACCAATGCGATGAATTAGCACGGGTTCTTTCGCGAGTTCCGCCGCCTGATTGAATGTCCGTTGAATCTCTCGGGCGCATTTTACTGCATTGGTCGCATTCGGAAAGTAGATCGCTAACCCAGTTTCAATCGATTTAATTACCTGACCTTCAAACTGCATAGATAGCTGGGAGATCAACTCTAAGTCTTGATAAAGTTGATTCTGCGTTCGTTCTGAATCGGCTTTTACCAGCGCCGCAAAATTGACCGCATCGGTGACAACAATCGTGGCGAAGCGACTTTCTTCGATGGCGTTCAACTGGGATCTGCTGAAGCATTCTCGAAAATACTGACGATACAAATCGCAGCTGGGGACGAATCCCCGATCTTGTTCCCGCACCAGTCCCATACTTTGCAATTTAAACCCCTGCACCGGATCCAATTCCAGCGGATTGGGTGACAGCACCACTCGCGTCAGCGCCTTCATCAGTTCTGGATAATGTTTGAGATTCCACAAGATTCCTCGCAGATAATTGCTATAAATTCCGGTTTCTGCAACTGCGGTTTTTAATAACTGTTCCAGCGTCATCTCTTCACAGCTAATGCCATGGAGTGCCACCTGCACTAAATAAGGATTCCCCCCAATCAAACCCATTAAACTTTCTACTTCCTCCCGCTGCCAATTCAATTGGTACAGACTGGCTAAATAAAGCACCTGTTCGCTGGTAAACTCTGGCAGATCAATCGATAACCCCACATTAAAAGGCGATTGATTGAGATTGAGCGGGATATAAACTTCGGTAGAATGTACCACTATTAACCGCAGTTTTTGCCAAACATCGCTACCCGAATCGCCATACTTGCTCTTTTCATACCAAGCTCGCAGCAAGCCGAAAAAATCGGTGGCAATTTCCGGGTAATTAAACACTACGTCCAGTTCATCTAATGCCAAAACCAGCGGACTTTCAATGTTTGCCAACAAATAATTCTCGAAGTAATCCGTACAGTTGTAATTAGCGCCAAAAATCTCATCCCAATAGTCAGCAATTTGATTGGGGAGTCCCAAACTTCGAGTCACAATCGCACAAAACCACTGGAGAAAGCGATTTAAATCGGTAAAAACCGTAGCATCCGCCAGTTGGAAGCTTAAAGTCACTGTTTTGAGATTTTTCGCTCTCGCTTGCTGGAGAATCCTCGCCATCAGAGAGGTTTTACCCATCTGTTTGGGTGCTTTGATCCGAATTAACGCCCCAGGTTGCAAAATAGTTTCGTCACACAGCGGTTCGATCGGGGGACGCTCTACATAAAAAGGGGAATTGAGCGGTACTTGACCTTTGAGCAAGATTTTTGGCGGACTCTCTAGACTTTCAGGGGAAAGTTTGCTACAATCCATCTCATTCAAATTTAAATTAAACGCGGCAAAATAATATTCCAGACTTTGCCGATCTACTGCAATTTTGCGGTTGTGTATTCTGACGAGGGTATTGGTACTCAAAGAAGTGCGAGCGCTCAATTGTTCCAAAGTGTAGGGGTTACGAGAATTTTCTTCAATTTCTGACTGCCGCTTTGCTGCTTGCAAGCGCTGCCAACCTTGAGGAGTTAGGATAACACCTCGCTTACGCTTTGGTGGCTGATCTGCTGGGGACACCAAAATAAAGCCTCCCAAGTGCTATAGTTGGGTTTTCTAATCGTTAGCCCTACAAGGCAAGCATGTTGGTCTCAACTTTTTAACCAACAATTTTATTGCTTCTACAATAACAGTTTACCCTTGGCCTCTGTCCCAGGATAGAAAAAATGCCAAGACTTACGCAAAGAAACCGGGTTTCTGTGAGTCTAGGTCGAAACCCGGTTGCTGGCCTTTTAAATCTAAAAAAAATCTAAATTTTTGTCAAGTAAAGCTTAATTTGCACAAATTTTACACAAATCCTGGCTAAGCATCCGACAAACTTGAGGATTATGTCTGCGGGTGCAAGTATTGGAACTCAAGCAAGTGCGATCGCATCGCTCTATAGAGAGAAATAATCTTAAGTTGCGTGCTTAACTTGCGATCTTGAGTTGCACGAGTCTGGCATTTGGATGGAAACTATTTATACAGCCATCAGAAAAGCATCTACGCATTTTTCAGATCGATTCCAGCCAAGTTGGAGACGCAAATGACTCCCTGTACTCTCTGGGGTTATGTCAGTAGCAAATGTAACCAGTGCTTAATCAAACATGAAGGAAAATTTAGTCAGCGTAACTGGAAGCACGCTGTTAATTATTGATGACCGTCCACATAACCTGCTCTTTTTATCCACATTACTGATAAAACAAGGTTATAAACTTCGCAAGGCATTAACTGGAGCAACGGCAATCAAAACCGTACAAACAAAGCTACCAGATTTAATTTTGCTCAAGATGTATCTGCGAGATATGAGTGGTTATGAAGTCTGTGCTGCTCTGAAAGCAAATCCAGGGACTTGCTCAATTCCAATCATTTTCATGGATGTTCCTACTCAGTTCGATGATGTTGTCAAAATTTTTTCTGTAGGCGCAGCCGATTATATCACTGAACCCCTTAAGGTCGAAGAGGTTTTAGTTCGGGTTAATTATCAGCTGACCATCAAAAAATTGCCAACTCAACTGGCTAAAAAAAATGCCAAATTGAGACAAGAAATTCTCGCCCGAAAACGAGCCGAATATTCGCTAAAAAAATAAACAAATCTTTGTCTAGGTCGGAAGCAATTTTACAACAGGGGCAAGTATAGGAATATATCTGCCCAGTGCTGCAACCAGACTTATGGGATGCGATCCCGTTTTTAATGTAAAGAAATATTAATTTCGGCAAAGCAGCGCTTAATTTCCACAAAGTTTACACAAATATTTGCTTAAGTAGCAGACAAACTTGAGGATGTTGTATGGGGTTAAAAGTATGGGAAGTAAAACAATTGCGCTCGCATCTATCTAATTTAAGTGGCGTGCTTAATTGACGATGTTGAGTTGTACGCTCTTGGTAATTGATAAAAACTAAAAAATCTAATCATCAGGGTGATTTGAAAAATATTCACAGAGGTACTTCATGTTAATAACTCAGCAACTAGATCGGTCACTGTATTCTCAAATTGAACTTCACGAACAGATTTATTCTGCCTTAGACATTGAACTGTCCAAAATGTGTCAGCGGATGTTTGTCCGTTACTTGCAGCGCGTTCCTTCCTCCATCTTGGATATTCGATGCGGTCTGGGTCGGGAACTGAATGCTTTGTCCCGCATCTGTCCAAACTGTGTGGGTATCGACGATAGACTGCAAATTGTTCGCTCTGCTCAGTTTAGATATCCAAACTTGACGTTTAAAGTAGGCGATACAAGTTCGTTCCGCTTGCAGCAGCGCTTCGATGGGATCTTATCCTTAAGATGGGCAATCAATTATGCACTGACCAATCGGGATCTTGATCGGAGGTTACAGACCTATGCCGACCACGCAAAAACGGGAACCTTGCTGATCCTAGAAGCTTTGAATGGTGACGGTTATATGCCTGAAAACAGGTTGAATAAAAAGCCATTGAAGAGCGTTTCAGAAAGATTTTATGGGGAAGCAATCGCCAAGTCTATTTTCCGACAGCGCCAACATTTTCTGGATCGCCAGCGAATTTGGAACCTTCCGGGAGAAAAACCGATAGAAGATTACTGTAGATATCGTTTGTTTTCCTCTAAGGAATTGGAACTTCTTCTAGCCAAAAATGGTTTCCAGGTCGTCGGAATGTTTGATAATCGGGATTTGGACTACAGCGATCTTTGGGGTACTGAGCTATACGTTGCAGCTATTTTTCAAGGCTAACCATCAATGGCGTAAATATTGAAAAATAGCTCTTTCAAGTTACCTGAATGGAATCGAATTCGTCAATAATTTTTCCCATGGAGGAGCAAGAATCATGAACAAGGTTAATATACTCAATGTATCTATCGACAACATCTCGAAACAAGAGTTGCTAGAAAAACTGACTCAGCCGGGTGTAATTTTAATAACACCCAATGTATATCATTTGATTAAACTCCAAAAAGATCGAGAGTTTTATCAGATTTACCAACTATGTAATTATCGTGTTTGTGATAGTCAGATTATATTTTGGGCTTCAAAATTTTTGGGTTCTCCCCTCAAAGAAAAGATTTCCGGATCTGATTTTCTTGCTGATTTTTATTATTTTTTAAAAAATAATAAATCAACTAGAATTTTTTTGTTGGGAGCCGCTGAAGGAATCGCGAAAAAAGCTGGGGAAAGAATCAATCAAAAGGTAGGCAGGGAAATAGTTGTTGGTGCGTATTCTCCCTCTTTTGGTTTTGAAAAAAATGAAAGTGAATGCCAAAAAATAGTTGGTTTGATCGAGGAATCGGGAGCCACAGTTCTGGCAATAGGTGTAGGATGTCCTAAACAAGAAAAATGGATTTTTAAATACAAAGACCAGTTAAAAAATATCAAAATATTTTTAGCAATTGGTGCAACCATTGACTTTGAAGCTGGTGCCAAACCACGAGCGCCTAAATGGGTGAGTCAGGTAGGACTAGAGTGGTTGTATCGACTTCTGTCTGAACCAAAGCGTTTGTGGAAAAGATATTTAGTAGACGATCTCCCCTTCTTCTGGTTGCTTATTAAGCAAAAGCTCAACTTATACCAAGATCCTTTTGCAGTAAGAGCGGTTGAGGTAAGACCTTTGAACGAGTTTCATACATGGGTGAAATTAATCGATCAGGTTTTAAATAAGTAGACATTGCTAATTGCTAATTGCTAATTGCTTTTTTCCTGACATTAGCCATTAGCCGCTTCGCGATCGCATCGGTAGGGACGGGTTTTGATCGGATATCTGTAGGAGGCAAATTTTATTGGTAAAACCTGCCCCTACAACAACTCTAACCGGACATGAGATAGGTAAAGCCTACCCCGACTCAGATACTCAGGCGCTGATACACCCAATCCAAATGTTTCAAATGGTGCTGCGGAGCGAAGCAAGCTTCTATTTCTTCTGGCGATAATACCTGGGTAACGCGACTATCTTTTGCAATCAAATCGTGGAAATTACCATCGGGTTTATTCCAAGCTTGATGCGCGCAAGATTGTACGATTGCATACGCTTCTTCGCGACTTATTCCCTTTTCTACCAAGGTTAATAACACCCGCTGACTGAATACAACGCCGCCGTAAACGTTCATATTTCGTTCCATGTTTTCCGGATAAACTAATAGGTGTTTCACCGAATCAGTAAGATCCACTAACATGAAGTGCATTAAGATACAAGCGTCGGGTAAAATGACCCGTTCTACAGAACTGTGAGAGATATCTCTTTCGTGCCAAAGCGCAACATTTTCGATCGCAGCAACTGCGTGTCCGCGGATAATTCTTGCCATTCCCGTCAGTCGTTCCGAACGAATCGGGTTGCGTTTGTGGGGCATGGCGGAAGAGCCTTTTTGTCCTTTGGAGAAGAATTCTTCGACTTCTAAAACATCTGTGCGTTGTAGGTTGCGAATTTCCACCGCAAAGCGTTCGATTGAAGCAGCAACTAATGCTAAAGTTTGGACAAAATCGGCGTGGCGATCGCGCGATACTACTTGAGTAGATGCAGTATCAGGTTGAAGTCCCAGTTTTTGACAAGTGAGTGCTTCGACACGCGGTTCGATATTGGCATAAGTTCCCACCGCACCGGATATTTTACCAACGGCGATATCGTGGCGGAGGCGCACCAAGCGATCGCGGTGACGCAATACTTCTGCCAGCCATCCTGCTAGTTTAAACCCAAAGGTGATCGGTTCGGCGTGGATACCATGCGATCGCCCGATCATCACCGTATTCCGATGCTGTTGCGCTTGGTAGCGAATCGCTTGGATTAAATCTTCCAACCGTTCCAACAATACATTTACACTCGCTACCAATTGCAGCGCCAACGCCGTATCCAGCACATCCGAACTCGTTAACCCCAAATGGATATAACGTCCCGCATCGCCGACATATTCGTTGACGTTGGTTAAAAAGGCGATCATATCGTGGCGGACTTCTGCTTCAATTTCCAGCACCCGCTGGGGGTCAAAATTCGCCTTCGCCTTAATTTCCTCGACTGCTTGGGCGGGGATATAACCCAGTTCCGCTTGCGCCTCGCAAACGGCTATTTCTACCTTTTCGTTCCAAGAACCCAACCTACAACCTTTATGCTCTGAGCTTCTCACAATGATTTAGAAATTTTTATTATCACTTCAACTATGGGAGAGCCAAAAATGCTGTGCAAGTGTGCTAAATATATGTTTTAATTTTGTAGGTCACAAAAAACATGACATGAGCGCCAAACCTAGGAGGATATTTTTAAAATGGAAAGACTGGTAGGTAAAGTAGCTTTGATAACTGGTGGTAGCTCCGGGATTGGTAGGGCTACGGCACTGGCTTTTGCCAAAGAAGGAGCTAAAGTTGTCGTTGCCAGTCGGCGAACCCTAGAGGGTGAAGAAACCGCACAGTTGATTAAAGATATAGGCGGTGAAGCTTTTTTCGTTAAAACCGACGTTTCAAAAGCGGTAGAAGTTGAGGCATTGGTTAACAAAACCGTGGCAACTTATGGTAGTCTAGATATCGCCTTCAACAATGCAGGTATTGAGGGACCAATAAAAACGCTCGTTGAGCAGACTGAGGAGGAATTTGATTCCATCATTGACATTAATCTTAAAGGGTTGTGGTTGTCGATGAAATATGAAATCTTAGAGATGCTTAAGCTTGGTGGTGGTACTATTGTTAATACTTCTTCGATATCTGGACTGGTTGGTATGCCTGCTTCCTCTATTTATGCTGCCAGCAAGCATGGTGTTTTAGGAATGACGAAATCAGCAGCATTGGAGTATGCTAAATCCGGCATCCGAATCAATGCAGTGTCTCCTGGCTCGATCGAAACTGCAATGCTAAACCGTTTCCTCAGCAGTAACCCCTTCCTTGGCAATAGCGATGAAGCCAAAGGACAAATGATAGCAAAGCATCCATTGGGGCGGATCGGTGAGCCGGAAGAAGTTGCCGAAGCAGTCGTGTGGCTATGTTCAGACGGGGCTTCGTTTGTTACTGGACAATCCTTGACAGTTGATGGCGGCTATACCATACAGTAAAAAATCACCTTACTGGCTTATCTACTTTACCGCTACCGAGCGGGTATATTGTGTTGGAAATTGTGTAGAAAAAACACATGGTTTGGTAAATGAAAAGTAATGAACAAGAAATTATCTCTAGGAAGACAACTGTGATGAACTGGCACAATGAGCCTCTGATCTGGGACTCTCAAAATGAGACCATTAAAATTACCTCAACTCACAAGACAGATTTCTGGCGCCAGACCCACTACGACTTCATCAGCGATAATGCACACTTCTATTACAAACAAGTCACGGGTGATTTTATTGCTGAGGTGAAAATTAGTGGTCAGTATCAGGAGCAATACGACCAGGCAGGATTGATGGTGCGTTTGGATGAAGCCAATTGGCTGAAGTGTGGGATTGAACTTATTGATGGCGTGCTGGAAGTTATTGTTGTAGTTACCCACGATTACTCAGACGCATCTTTTGTCTCTATACCACAAAACCTCTCTTCGATTTGGATGCGTGTGATTCGACAGGGGTCAGCCTTGCAGGTACTCTACTCTCTAGAGGGGGAGAAATACACCCTGCTCAGATTGGCCCATCTGACATCAATTGAGACTGTGAGTGTGGGGGTTATGTGTGCCTCCCCAACTGGTCAGGGCTTCCCAACGACGTTTGAAGGATTCAAAGTCGAAAACTAAACAGAGTTCTTCAAGGTTTTACCGCGAATTACAAGGAATTGACCGAGCATTAGTAACTCGGAGCAAAATTGTTGGCTAGTTAGTAGAAATAGTCAGGTTAGAAACAAGAGAAAGTATTTTGGAGGGAGAAGGAGTTGTTGAACATAAACACAGAATTGATAAGTGAAGCAAGTACGGAAATGCTCTTGGGGAAAGGAGTTGATTCACAAGCGGTAAGATCTGGTGACAACCTAAAGACACTACCAAAAGCAAGCGTTGAGGAGCTGCGGAAAATCGATCGGGAATGTCTTTCCTGGGGAGATACTGTTCACTATCAAGAGAACCCCATCTTCGTCAGTAGTTGTCAGGGAGGGTTAGTTTTCGACAACGATGCCAACACCTACATTGATACAGGAATGTGGCATTCAAGTTGTAACTTCGGCTATCGAAATCCAGAGATCGAATCAGAGCGTCATCGCTTTGTCTACAGCGTTGATGGCTTGGGACTGCTCCTGAATATGGTTTTTGCGGATGAAAGGGGTGTACCGTATCGCAATTCTGCCCAACTGGCAGCGGCGATCGCCCAAGACAACGACTTTACATGGCTTGGCAAGACTTGGCGAATGATCCTGCAAACAGGGGGATATGACCTTAACGTCCTGAAGTTCGCCCCCTATCTCGACATCAGCTACGAGGAAATTGACCGTACCATTGGGGTTCTCGATCAGGTGCTGCAAAAGCTCGGTCGGATGCTTTCAACCGAATCTGTACCTGAAGGAGGTGTCAATTGAAAGCCGCAGTTCTATACGGAGTTAATCAGATAGAAATCCGTGAAGTCAGCACGCCAACAAATGTCCAGGATGGAGAATTGACATCCTCCCCGCCGTGGAACGGACGGGGATTCCTACTAGAACAAGCTGAATTGCTCGTACTTTTGGTGGGTTGACGTTTCACAGGATGCTGCTACTTTAATAGTAGTCTTATGCCTTCCTCCGCGTCCGTTTTTAGTCTCGGAATGCCCTGACGCGACTTTTAAAATATTGGTGGCGGCGTTAATGTCTCGGTCGTGAGTTGTCCCACAAAATAGACAAGTCCACTCCCTGACATCAAGTTCTTTTTTACCACCTTTTTCACCACAACAAGAGCAGGTTTGAGAGGTAGCTTCCCAACGGCTAATTATCCGTAAATCTCGCCCATACATGGCGGCTTTAGCCTCTAACATAGTCCGAAAACTGCGCCAGCCTAAATCGGAAATAGCACGAGCTAATTTACGGTTTTTCAGCATCCCGCTGACGTTTAAATCTTCTAAAGCTATTGTTTGATTCTCGCGAATAACTTTAGTTGATAATTTATGCAGAAAGTCGGTTCTGGTATCAGATATTTTAGCGTGCAGCCTTGCTATATTTCTCCTAGCCACCTCGCGCCGTTTACTTCCTTTCTGTTTTCTAGACAAATGCCTTTGAAGTTTTCTTAATCGATGGAGCTTTTTCTTAAGTGGCTTGGGTGCTTTAACTTTGTCGCCATTGTTGAAAGTGGCAAATTCGATGATTCCTAAATCAATTCCAATCGCTTGGTCATTGGATTGTAACTTCTGGGGAAACACCTCCACCACGCAACTCAAGAAATATCTATCAGCAGCATCTTTGAGTACTGTAACGCTTGAAGGTTCATCAGGTAATGCCCGACTCCATTCAACTTTAATCAACCCGATCTTAGCTAAATAGACATGATGTTGTTTTATTTTAAAGCCGCCTGCTCTAAACTTTGCTGCTTGTGTTGATTTTCTCTTTTTGAATTTAGGCGGTTTAACTTTTTTCCCTTGGCGCTTACCAGTGCAAGAATTAAAAAAGTTTTTGTACGCCTGTCCTAAATCGCGGATAGATTGCTGCAAGGGAATATTAGAAACCTCTGACAACCACTGTCTTTCCTGAGTCTGCTTTGCTTGAGTAATAAATTGTTTTTGCAGGAAAGATTCTCCTTTGTATTTCTCTCCTTGGCGATAGGCTGCTTGACAAAAAGCTAACGCATCGTTCCACACGACTCTCACGCAACCGAACAGTTTAGCCAGTGCGATTTTTTGAGAGTCTGTTGGATAAATTCGGTAACGATAGCGTAATTTCATCTGACAATTATAGCATCTTTCATTCCAATCATTGTATTCTGCTTCTGTTAAGTGCCAGTTTTCTAGAAGATGGCGCCAATTGAATATTTTAAGTTGATTCTCTTGGCTCGAAAGCCGCCCTATAAGGGCGGGGCTTGAAACCCATTTTTTTGGTCATTGCCGATGTGGAATTTGTTGGAGTATGCAAGACAGACCAACAGTTGACAATGGCGGGCTTAGATGAAGAGCGCATCTTGGGTCATGAGGTAGTTTGTCGGCTACCTCAGGAAAAAGGTTATTTTGCCCTGAATAACGAGATTTCCTGTGGTCAATGCACCTATTGCCAAGAGCAACTTACCAGTCACTGCCTCAATTTGCAGGAACTCGGTGTCAACCAGGACGGTGGATATGCCCAGAAAATTCGCGCACCCAGGAAGTCCTTGCATCCCTTTGAATTGGACAATCCAGCATTGGGGGTTCTGATCGAGCCTCTAAGTTGTGCGGTGAGGGGAGCTGGTCGCATTCTGGCTGCTACCAATCTGTTGTCGGTATCCCGACCAAAAACCCTGATTATCGGTGGAGGACTTTCTGGTGTTCTGATTTCCTACCTGCTAACTCATTCCCCCAACTTCGATGGGGAAATCTACCTGTACGACATCACTAAAGCGTCGCTTCCTTGGGTAGATAGATTGGGAATTCAACGGGTCGAGGTGCCAGAACCCGATCGGGCGCACTTAATCGTCGAGTGTTCGGGTTCGCCAGATGGTCTTGCCACTGCCCTGCGTCTGGTAAGGAAGGCTGGTATAGTATGCATTTATGGTGTTCCCAAGCAAGGGATTTCCTTACCAGTATCCCCACACGAGCTATTTATGCGGGAAATTACTGTGATCTCATCCTTTGCAGGTGCCACAGACCAGACTATGGAGGCAGCGATCGCTTACATTAAACGCGACGAAAAATTTTTTGAGCAACTGCTGGGTCGGATGATACCTCTAGAGAAGCTTCCAACCGAACTAACCGCCTGGAGTCCCCAACCAGGTACGCGCACCGTTGTGGAGATGAACGCTTGAGGAAAGTTGTCATGCTGGACGTAGCTGCGATCTTTGATATGGACGGTGTATTAATAGACAGCGAACCGCTATGGTGCAGAGCGGAAATAGAGGTATTCAACAACCTAGGAGTGCCGCTTACACAGAGCATGTGTTCTCAAACAATGGGCTTGCGTACCGATGAAGTCGTTAGTTATTGGTACGCACGGTTCCCTTGGACAGGTGTTAACCAGTCCGCAGTTGCCGAACGCATCCTCAATCGGGTTGGCGAACTTGTGGCGACAGAGGGGAAGCCAATGCCCGGTGCAGTCGAAGCCGTACAACTTTGTCGGAGGATGCAGTTACCCCTGGCGTTAGCAACTTCATCGCCCATGTCTTTAGTCCACTTGGTACTCAAGAGGCTAGGTTTGCAAGACGCATTCGATGTTTTAAATTCGGCGGAAACCGAGGAATTTGGCAAACCCCATCCAGCAGTTTATTTGACGACTGCACGTCTTCTTGGCGTACATCCAAGCAAATGTGTTGCGGTTGAAGATTCTATTCGTGGGATGATGAGTGCCAAAAATGCGGGTATGCGATGTATCGTAATTCCAGCAGCAGAGGAACGAGAGAATCCTGAATTTGCAGCCGCAGATATTGTGCTGGATTCACTGGAAGCGATTGATCGAGCGTGGCTAGAGCGTGTGATCAACTCATGATATTCAGCATAATTGCTTATTGACTTTGTTCGCGCTATCTTAACCTGTTATATCATGTCCTGAGGTATCGGTAGTGTATGGATGGCTAATTGCTAATTGCTAATTGCAAGCTTGTCAATTGCCTCCAGAGCAGCCATTAGCGATTAGCTATTAGCAGTTACACAACCGTTGCTACTGGACATGATATTACCCATGAAAGGAGGAATGAAAGGAGGAGATGTTTGAAGAGCGGCTGAATGAACAGATACAAAAGGAAGTGCCAAGTGCTGCTCGCCTTGCTGTAGCAGCACTGTTTTACATTCAGGGTGCAGTGTTTGCCAACTGGGTTGCACGCATCCCAACTGTACAACAGAAACTTGAGTTGAGTAATGGTGAGCTCGGACGTGTGTTACTGGGTATGGCGATTGGTGCGGTAGTAACTATGCCAGCAACGGGGTGGTTACTTGCTCGCTTTGACAGCCGCTTGGTAACCACAATAGCAGTGCTGGGCTACTGCATGGTGCTGCCCCTACTAGCGTTAGCTCCTAATGAACCAATACTGGAAGTGTCATTAGTGCTATTCGGAGCTTTTAACGGAGCCACCGATGTCAGCATCAACAGCCAAGGCGTTGATGTCGAGAAACGTTACGGCAGACCGATCATGTCGTCATTTCACGGTATGTTCAGTGTGGGCGGTATGAGTTGTGCAGCTGGCAGTGGTTGGTTGGCCTATTTAGGGGTTGATCCCGTTCTACACTTGCTCGGCGCTGGAATCTTGCTGGGAATAGTTGCGATCGCAGCATCAAATTGGTTATTGTCAGCCGATATTAAAACCGATAGCCATGAAGAGCCAGTTTTTGCTCCACCGACGGGATTACTCCTGGGGTTGGCGGTAGTGGCGTTTTGTGGTCTGCTGGGAGAAGGTGCGATGGCTGACTGGAGCGCGATCTATCTCCAGAATACACTTAACACTGGACCTGGACTGGCTGCTGCTGGATACGCAGTCTTTTCAATGACGATGGCCGTGGGTCGCTTCCTAGGAGATTGGCTCACCCAACATCTGGGTCCAGTATGGATGATACGCCTCGGCAGTATTGTGGCTGGTGGTGGATTGGCGTTGTCTTTAGTAATTGCCCAGCCTGTTACAGCGCTCATCGGCTTCGCCTGCGTTGGTATGGGCTTAGCCTCCATTGGTCCGATTGTGCTGAGTGCGGCAGGACTCACTCCAGGAATAGCCCCCGGTCTTGCCCTCGCGGCAATAACAACTGCAGGCTACTTTGGATTTCTGTGCGGTCCACCCCTGATCGGGTTCGCTGCCGATTTGATTGACCTCCGAGGTGCTTTAGGTATTATCGTCATCCTAAACGCAATAATTACAGTACTAGCCAAAACTGTCCTTCGTGCTGCCCCATCGGAAAATAGTTAGTCCTAAAGTCAAAGATACATTGTACTGAGTAGTGTACAGGTACGTGATGTCAAATACTAATAACAACCAAGTTAAATTTGCCTGTGCTGCATGGGGTTATAGAGAGTTAGAAATCCCACAATACTTCCGTTTAGCAGCTAATTTAGGTATAGAGTCAGTAGAGGTTAATGTAGATCCTACAACACCTAAACATCTGCTTGATAGTTGCAGTGACGAGGAAGTAGATCGGGTTGCAAGTTGGGCTGAAGAGATTGGTGTGCGCGTAGTCTGCATAGCAGCCAATAACGACTTCACGTTGATGGATAAATCAGATTTGTCAGAGCAGATTCAGAAAGTTCAACGTTTTGTGGACATAGCCAAGCGGTTGAAAGCAGAGGTAGTGAGAATTTTTACTGGTGATAGTGTAAGTGAGAATATTTCCTCAGAAGTTTTTAACCGCCTCCATTACGCCTTCAACCTTGTAGGAGATTACGCCCAAGAACATGGAATTAAGCTAGCTATAGAAAATCATGGAGGGCTTACAGTCAATGGTCAACAGACAGCAAAGATCATGGAAGGTATAAAAAGCCCTGCAGTTGGTGTAAATTTTGATCCAGCAAACTTCTTGAAAGAAGGTGTCGATCCCTTAATGGCGCTACGCTATATCTTGCCGTGGGTGAACTACAGCCATTGGAAAGATGTTCGATGGAGCAACGGTGGCACAGAGTACTGTGCCTTTGGCGAGGGAGAAATCGTTTGGAAGCCAATTCTCAAGGAGCTTCTAGACTCTGGTTATCAAGGGTATTGGACTATCGAATACGAAACAGTTGAAGATGTCCAGCGTGGAACGGGAGATAGCCTTGTCTGTCTTCGTAGGATGTTGCAAGAAGTTTCCTGAGTTTGAGGATCAGCAGCTGCATGGGCACAAAAAGCGCTGCTGTCGAGATTAGAAAAAGCACAATCAGCTTTGGCGCAGTTAAATCAACCAAAACGGGGGAAAAAGCGCCTCACCAAGGTTGAGTTTTGATTAATTAAAATTTAATATACAGCTTTTTTTGAGCAGGCATCAATATGGCTTGATGTAAATTTATTGGCGTCTATTTACTGTTAAGAGCGATTTCCCCATCCACAGCAAGTGTTTGATTACCGGAGGCAGATAGTTTTTCGTTTAGGAAAAACTATCTGCCTCCAATAAAGGGTTCCTAGAGTCCAATTTCTCTAACTCCCTCCCAAATGAGCGAACCGTAAGTAACTGGATATGATATAGGTAAAGCCTACCCCGACTCAGATACTCAGACGCTGATACACCTGCTCTAAATGTTTCAAATGGTGCTGGGGAGCGAAGCAAGCTTCTATTTCTTCTGGCGATAATACCTGGGTAACGCGACTATCTTTTGCAATCAAATCGTGGAAATTACCATCGGGTTTATTCCAAGCTTGATGCGCGCAAGATTGTACAATTGCATATGCTTCTTCGCGACTTATTCCCTTTTCTACCAAGGTTAATAACACCCGCTGACTGAATACAACGCCGCCGTAAACGTTCATATTCCGCGCCATGTTTTCGGGATAAACTAACAGGTGTTTCACCAGATCGGTAATCTCCACTAACATGAAGTGGGTTAAGATACAGGCGTCGGGAAAGATTACCCGTTCCACGGAACTGTGAGAGATGTCTCTTTCGTGCCAAAGCGCGACATTTTCGATCGCAGCAACTGCGTGTCCGCGGATAATTCTTGCCATCCCCGTCAGTCGTTCCGAACGAATCGGGTTGCGTTTGTGGGGCATGGCGGAAGAGCCTTTTTGTCCTTTGGAGAAATATTCTTCAACTTCTAAAACATCTGTGCGTTGCAAGTTGCGAATTTCCACCGCAAAGCGTTCGATTGAAGCAGCAACTAATGCTAAAGTTTGGACAAAATCGGCGTGAATATCCCGCGAGACTACCTGTGTAGATGCGTTATCGGGTTGGAGTCCGAGTTTTTGACAAGCAAGTGCTTCTACATGGGGTTCAATATTGGCATAAGTTCCCACCGCACCGGAGATTTTACCAACGGCGATATCTTGGCGGAGTCGCACCAAGCGATCGCGGTGACGCAATACTTCTGCCAGCCATCCTGCTAGTTTAAACCCAAAGGTGATCGGTTCGGCGTGGATACCATGCGATCGCCCGATCATCACCGTATTCCGATGCTGTTGCGCTTGGTAGCGAATCGCTTGGATTAAATCTTCCAACCGTTCCAACAATACATTTACACTCGCTACCAATTGCAGCGCCAACGCCGTATCCAGCACATCCGAACTCGTTAACCCCAAATGGATATAACGTCCCGCATCGCCGACATATTCGTTGACGTTGGTTAAAAAGGCGATCATATCGTGGCGGACTTCTGCTTCAATTTCCAGCACCCGCTGGGGGTCAAAATTCGCCTTCGCCTTAATTTCCTCAACCGCCTCAGCGGGGATATAACCCAGTTCCGCTTGCGCCTCGCAAACGGCTATTTCTACCTGGAGCCAAGTCTTAAGTTTATAGGTTTCCGTCCACAGATTGCCCATTTCAGGCAACGTATATCGCTCGATCACGTAAATCTCCTGAGAGCATGGAAGCCCTGTCTCTTTAGAGCAGGGAGGAAATGCGATACAAGCGGCCCCGGCCGCCGTGAGAAGAATGTTGTTTGATGCTGCGTGAGCCTTGGGGTTACTAGATTCGGGGTGCTTTTGTCATGCACTTTCAACGGGACAATTACCGTTTCAAATCGTTCGCCCTGTACGCATCGCAGCAGGATCTCCCATTTCTGGGGTAATGTGTTCCTCGCCCATGTTTTTAAGGCAAGTTCTGCTTGCAGCACGTCCTTACCCCTCGTAAAGATGTTTAACCACAAACGACAGAGCTAAAGACTGGAAAGCATCTATAGGTGTCATGACCCTAAAAACGTAGTCAGTTAAGACTGAGGCTGGTCAGCTACCTAAAGGTCTGAGGCATGAAGCCCCGTCTCTTTAGAGCGGGGTGCTGACAGTCCGCCACAGAGTGCAACCGTCTTATTTTACAACTTAAGGCTGGGCGACCTATTGATCGCAGTTGACATTCGCCGCGATCGCCCAAAGCTTTTCGGATCTTTCGTTTGTTGCGAATGTTGCATTTATTCTAAACGAGTGTTATGCTCTAGATACAGGAAGCTGTATCTAGAGCAAGGTTCGCAAAAGCTGTATAAAAGCCTAAAATTGTCAATTCGCTAGGTTTTCATAAGTCAGTGGTATTAATATTCCACTGTCTTGATTCAGCTTGTGCAGTTTTTTGTCATGCTAGGAGAAGGTTTTCTATAGAAAACCTTCTCCTAGCACCTAGATCATCACATCATCATGCTGGCATTATGTTGAAGCAAAAATTACCATTAGAATCAATTATTCAGCCACAAGAAACAGAATTGATTGCCCAATTGGAGCGAGTACTGAGTTTGGAAGGTTCTCAGGGGAAACTTGTAGGCATTAATGGAGAAGAGGTTTTAATTCCTGAGTCTGTTTACACCGTACTGCGTCAAGTCGTTCGTGCAATGGCATCAGGTCAAGCTATTACCTTAGTGCCTCATAATCGCGAACTGACAACCCAGGAAGCAGCTGATATTCTGAACGTGTCAAGACCCTTTCTGATCAAGTTACTAGAGCAGGGAGAAATTCCTCACATCAAAGTAGGAAAACATCGGCGCATTCGTTTCCAAGATTTAATGGCATACAAGGAACAGCGGGATAATAAGCGCAGTAAACTGTTGGATAGCTTAATCCAGATGAGCCAGGAAGCAGGATTCTACGAGTAGGAGCGATTCAACTGATAAAATGGCTGAGTTTCCTGTTCTCTTAGACTCCTGTGTTATGTTCCCCATGTACCTGCGCGATACCCTACTGTCTGCTGCTGAGGCTGGACTTTATACCCGATATTGGTCGCAGGAAATCCTTGATGGTGCAACTCGTTTTATGAATAGTGTAATTTTATGAAGCAAATATGAATACTCAAGAACTATTGCAACAGGTAAAGTTTATTGTAGACGCCGAGGGAAAGCGATCGGGTGTCTTTCTCAGTATGGAAGTTTGGGAGAAACTATTTACCCTTGTTCAAAACCTGGAAAACGATGAAAAAGTTCCTCAAAAGCTAAAAACCCAGGAAGAGATTATCCCTTGGGAACAATTTCAAATTGAATTGGCAGCAAGAGGTTTACCCACAACTTACAATTCACCCGAAGATTTTATCAATGCGATTAAATCTGATTTTGAGCGCGGTGGTTTACATATAGCACGTCAACTAGCTTTTCGAGCCGTTGAACTTTATCCTGAAAATGAACAAATCCAGTATTACGCTCATGTTCTCGCACCTCCCAAAGTTACTGTTGTTCCGAGTAACCCTGAGCGGCGTAAAATGGTTGCAGCTAATCAAGATTGGTTAAGAGAAAATAGACTTAAGTATCTGAATCGTTGGGTAGCAGTTCGCAACGGTGACTTGTTAGCCGATGCAGCTTCTCTTGACGAATTAGTGGCTCAGATAGATGATACAAAGGATACTTTAATTACTGTACTTTATTAATGGTTCTGTTTTTTGACAATGGCAATCCTTTTGCTACAGGTGCTACTCGTTATCAGTATCGTCCAGCTACCCAAGGTGAAAGCACTAATCGCATTTTTCTCCAAGTAGATGTAGCTGGAAATATTATAGAAGCTGTCGTTGATACAGGCGCGCCTTATGTAATATTAGCGCCTTGGATTGCTCAACTTGCAGGGCTTAATCCGGCTTTTGCTCTTGCTAGGGATAGAATGCTAATTAGAGGAATGTGGCTGGATGGAAATATTTATCGATTGAATCTAAAGCTGGTCGCAGAGTTAGGTGATGACTTGGAGGTACAAGCAACTATTTTTGTACCCGATAGAGAAGAATTATGGGGAAATTTTCCTTCTTTTATCGGCTTGGGTGGTTTTTTAGAAAGAATCCGTTTTGCTTTCGATCCCGCAACCGATACTTTTTACTTTGGTTCTCTGACGTAGCGATCGCATTTACTTTGCTGCTGCTAATTACCAAGTGCCTGTATTTGATTAATTAACCAAGCGTATAGCTGACTTCTACCAGTTTGACGACTCCGTTGTAAAGCTTCTTCCAGCAAACTAAAGGGTAAATTCGGTAGAACTTGAGACTGAAATATCTGCTTGCTACCACCATCAGCAACAGCAAAAGCAATCAACAAGCATCGGCGCACGTTTACTACCCAATATTCAGCGACTCCTAATCGTTCGTAGAGCATTCGCTTGCTACCAATATCATCTGAAAGCGAAGTTTTGGCAATTTCAATGACGAGATCGGGAGGCGGGTAAACATCCAAATCAACCACAGATGTATCGGGCGGAATAATTTCAGCATTGTCGCCGATATAGAAAGCTAAATCTGGTTGAGCTTCCGCTTCATTAGCTTGACGAAAAGTACAGTTAGTCAAAGCACTCATAGGAATGGCTCTGAAGCCGCCGAGCAATTGGACAGCAAATCCAATCGTGGAGTTATCGTAGGAGTGGTCGTAGCCTTGAGGAGTCATTTCAATTCGCAAGTGTCCGTTATAATAATAACATTTGGCGTTTTCTAATTGCGGATCGCCAGTAACTTGTATGTACTCATCCCAAGTCGCCGTTACCCATTCGTCGGTTGCTAATTTTGTTTGTGTGTAACTCATAAGTTACCACCAGTACCACCAGTCATTGACAAATTTATTCTCATTGTAGCTGCAATCTTAGGTAAACTCCAGCCCACCTCATCTCATATCGGCAACTTTCGCACGCGGATAGCTGTTTCGCTGACAGTAATAATAGCGCCTAATTCCAATTCGTTGGCCAACTGTGGTAGCACTTCTGCTAATATTTGATTCACCATTTCTGGTCTTTCATCGTTGAGGCGCAACAAAATGATACTGGGCGATAGTTCACCGCTCATGACGATGAGCGAATCAATGCCAAAATCTCTGGTTAAGATAATACGCTCTTCTTCGCGAGCCTGGATGACAATTTCTTCATCGGTTAAATGCTGCCAACCTTTTTCTACTAAACGAATGGCGTCGTGTCCTTGCAATCGCAACCACTTAACGGTGCGGGGAGAAATCCCCATATTCGCTAAAAATCTCATCAAATTTGCTCACCCTCTCGGATAAACTTGTTCTTTAGCTAACCAAGCCGCATATTCAAGACATTGTTGAATATCTGCCGGTTCAAGTTCGGGATAATCTGCTATAATATCGTCAATTGATTTGCCATGTGCTAGCAAATTTAAAACCAAAGAAACGGTAATTCGCATTCCCCGAATGCAGGCTTGTCCAGCCATGATGTTGCGGTCAAAAGTAATGCGGTCAAATCCTAACATTTGTCTATCTCCTAATTTACCTAAATTAACTCAAGTTGCTGGCTAATGGCTAATGGCTAATGGAAAGATATTAGTGTGAAGCTCTCTCTCTTTCCCAATTAGCAATTAGCAATTAGCAATTAGCAATTAGCAAATCGCGTTAAATTACTGCATTCGATCGATAGTGCGATACTGAATTGCCTCGGCAACGTGGTGGGGTTTAATAGTATCATCACCAGCGAGATCGGCAATTGTTAGAGAGACTTTTAAGACGCGATCGCTCGCCCTAGCCGAAAGTCCTAATTTCCTAATTGCTGCTTCTAATAACATCCGAGAAGCATCATCTAACTGACACCATTTTTGTAAGTGATGGCTTTGCATTTGGGCATTACAGCGCACAGCAGGTTCATCTTTAAATCGCAATCTGGCGCGATTTCTTGCTGCTTGTACTCTCTGCCGCACGGGTGCAGATGGCTCGCCTTGTGGTTGTTGAGTAATTTCCTCGGCTTTTAAACGATTAACAGCAACTTGTAAATCTATTCTATCCATCAAAGGGCCAGAAAGTTTCGCCCAATATTGCTCGCGTTTATTAGTAGTACAAGTACAAGGTTGAATCGGATCGCCAAAATAACCGCAAGCACAGGGATTAGTACTTGCTACTAAGGTAAACTGAGCGGGGAAGCTAACAGATTGTTTGGTGCGAGAAATAGTAACAAAACCATCTTCTAATGGCTGACGTAAAAATTCTAAAACATCGCGTTTAAACTCTGTAAGCTCATCCATAAAAAGAATACCTTGATGGGCTAAAGAAATTTCACCTGGACGGGGGAAACTACCACCGCCGACGAGAGAAGGACCAGAGGCGGAATGGTGAGGACTGCGGAACGGGCGATCGCTTACCAAAGTTCCTCTATTTTTAAGTAAACCAGCAACCGAGTAAATTTGCGTCACTTCCAAAGCTTCTTCAAACGTCAGAGGCGGTAAAATTCCAGGTAAGCGTCTGGCTAACATTGTTTTACCGCTACCTGGAGGCCCGACAAAAATTAAATTATGTCCGCCAGCAGCGGCAATTTCTAAAGCACGTCTGGCGTGTGTTTGCCCTTTCACATCTTTTAAATCTGGCGCAGTAAACGGAATCTTAGCCAATTCTTTGATACCATCGAATTGCACTGGCTGGTAACGTTCTGGCTGGTTCAAAAAATTAGCCACATCTTCCAAATGTTTGAATCCGTAAACAGCTAAACCCTTGACTACAGCAGCTTCTTGTGCATTGTCCGCCGGAACCACTAATCCCACAATTCCCATGGGTTTGGCAGCAGCAGCAATAGGCAAGACGCCAGCAACAGGACGAAGGGTGCCGTCGAGGGAAACCTCACCCAGGAATAAATAATCCCCCAATAATTGAGCGCTCACTTGTTCCGATGCTGCCAGAATGCCTACGCTGATAGGTAAATCAAAACTTGGCCCTTCTTTGCGTAAATCGGCAGGAGTTAAATTAACGACAATTTTACGTAAGGGAAAGGCGTATCCAGAATTTTTTAGCATCGCCTTTACCCGTTCTCGTGACTCTTGAATTGCTACATCCGGGAGTCCTAAAACAACAATTCCCGGCAGACCTCCCGCCGATACATCAACTTCCACCCCTACTTTAACCGCGTCGATACCGACGATGGTTGCACTCCAAACTCTGGCTAGCATGGCATTCTCGATGACTTGGTTTGTTTTTAGGGTTCCCGCGAAGTCTCTCCCACCAACACAGGACTTACGCCAAGAATACGCAAAGAAACCGGGTTTCTTTTCTCGTCGTGCGTAAGTCCTGAAGCAGCCCAACAGGTAGAATGCTGCTAGCCGAATTCATCATCCAGCATGACTCAAGCCAAAGAAACGATTTTCAGCAAAATCATCCGTCGGGAAGTTCCCGCTGACATTGTCTATGAGGACGACCTCGCCCTTGCCTTCAAAGACGTTAATCCCCAAGCGCCTGTTCACATCCTCGTTGTTCCCAAACAGCCGATTGCCCAAATATCCGATGCCGAATCTCAAGACCACGCCCTGATGGGACACCTACTGTTGACCGCAAAGCGCGTCGCCCAGCAAGTCGGACTCGATAACGGCTATCGCATCGTCATTAATAATGGCTCAGATGGCGGACAAACCGTATACCACCTGCACCTGCACATTCTCGGCGGACGGCAGATGAAATGGCCTCCCGGTTAGGTGGGCAGGTGAGCAGGGGAATAGAGGAGATGGGGAGATGGGGAGCAGGTGAGCAGGGGAGATGGGGAGAATGTACATTCAAATTCCCCTCTGCCTCCCCGCCGTCGTGCCTCCCCGCCGTCGTGCCTCCCCGCCGTCGTGCCCTCTGCCCAAGAGAATGATAAGCTGCGCTAATACAAAATCTCAACAGCAACTATCAAAAATAAATGCAACAGATATTTACAAAACATTACAAGTGGTTTAATCTAGAAACAACGGTAGAGATTCCACTACCGCGAACCTTGAAAAATAAATCATTCCAGCAATCATACACTCATGACCACAACCTTACAGCGCAGCACTAATGCTAACGCTTGGGATCGGTTCTGCGAGTGGATCACCAGCACCGACAACCGCCTTTATGTAGGCTGGTTCGGCGTTCTGATGATTCCTACTCTGTTAACCGCTACCATCTGCTACATCATCGCCTTCGTAGCAGCTCCTCCAGTTGACATCGACGGCATCCGCGAACCCGTTGCCGGTTCCTTGCTCTACGGAAACAACATCATCTCTGGTGCTGTTGTTCCTTCCAGCAACGCTATCGGTCTTCACTTCTACCCCATTTGGGAAGCAGCTTCTCTCGATGAGTGGCTGTACAACGGTGGCCCATACCAGCTGGTAATTTTCCACTTCCTGATCGGTGTATTCTGCTACATGGGTCGTCAGTGGGAACTATCTTACCGCTTAGGTATGCGTCCTTGGATCTGCGTCG
>NZ_BLAY01000040.1 GCF_020521235.1 Microseira wollei NIES-4236
GCAGTTGTGTCGTTGTTTATTAGACTTTTGGGGACTAAAGTCCCTACTACAAACATTAGTTAGTGCAGTTGTGTCGTTGTTTATTAGACTTTTGGGGACTAAAGTCCCTACTACAAACATTAGTTAGTGCAGTTGTGTCGTTGTTTATTAGACTTTTGGGGACTAAAGTCCCTACTACAAACATTAGTTAGCGAAGTTCTGCTTGGCGGAGCGATCGGACGACGGCGTCACCGGCGCGATCGCCCATAAATTTCTCTTGGTCGTACCCCAACACAATTTGCCATGCGTCGTTAGGATACATATCTACCAACGGTAATGCAACATCGTCGATCATCCAGCGTCCGTGGCGTGAGTCTTCCCTAATGTGCAGTTCCCAATATCCCATCGCTGCTTCTGATAATCCCAAACGTTGCGCTGCGGCGAGATAATTTTTATAGATGGCGGGTCCTACTACTTCAAAATACGCCAGTCCGCCGTTGTAACGCAGGAAATAACGCTTGCATTCTGTTAATAGAAAGTTATGATTAATGCTTGCTAATACTTCCCAGGGTACGATGTCAAAATATGCTTCTGGTTCGGTATTGAGTCCTAATTAGGCAAGCATTTTGGCAAAAAAAGTAGAGTGTTTGCGAGTTAATTTGCCGCTGCCGTACTCTTCTAATAATACCCGCACTAAAGTACATTGTACTTCGTTGGCAGCGCCTCCCAAAATGCGGGAAAGACGACTTGCTTCAACTAACCCGTCGAAGGATGCGATCGCCAGCAAATGTCGATACCCCGCTTCGCTCATTTCTGCGCGGATATATCTGCTATTTTCATTCAACGGCGGAGCGACATCATATGCGGCGCGTTCGATCAATGCTTGCTTGACATCGAGTTGCTTTAGTGCTTCTACGTCTATTTGTGCCAGTTCCCACTTTTGCCAGAAATACTCGATGCGATCGCGCACTATCCGCAAGTAACCAGACCTTTCGTTAGTATAGTTTCGCAGATCGTCGTACCAAAACAGTTTTAGTCGGTTAATGCGATAAAGTACCCGCTGCAAAAAACGATGTGCTGCTTCGCTTTCTCCGGGTGCTTCTTGATAAGCAACTTGGATAGCACCATCGAGTATTCTGGCAAAATTTTCTGCTATTTCTGGCTGAATTTCCAGCGTATCTAAATCTTCCAATTCCAGCAGCGTTACAAATTGCTGCTCAGCTTCATGATAATCAACCGCTTGCAGTTGTTCCTTCCAGCTAGTCAGCGGCATCTGAACTACGTTGCTTTGCATTTAATCTTCCTTTTTCGCCCAACTAATGTTGGTTCCCTGTCTCCACACTTATTTACAATAAACTTTCATTGGCGGTTACCGTATCTTTCTTTAGTAGCCATTTTGTAATTATTTTTACTAAATCTTTTGTTTAAATATATGACTTAAGGATGAGGCAGATATTAAAAAACCCGGTTTATTTAACAATACCTTCGCCTTGCATCCGACACCCTTAAGGGTGTCGCTAGACAAACAAAGCCCGCCAGAGCGGGCTTTTAGAATTTCAGCCCGCTCTGGCGGGCTTTGTTTGTGTAGCCCCAGGCTTTAGCCTGGGGGATCTTGGCGTTTCAAAACATTGGCGAAGGTATTATTAGAGAAACCGGGTTTCTGTATTACTCATCGCGCCCGTGAACTTGGGCGGGGGGAGAAGTTGCTTCAACGGCGGTAAATGGTTCGAGAATTTTGTAAGTATGGGATGCACCTTTAGGCACAACCCAAGATGAACCGGGTTCAAGCAAAACCATTTGATTTTCGATATGTAATTCAGCGCGACCTTGAATTACATAACCGACGGTTTCATACTCGCGCTGAGTCGGTGGTTTGTCTTCACCAGGTTGCTCATCTTCCCAAAGGCGCATCGACAAGCTTTTTCCCGATGCGAGATATTTTTGCCCCATTTCTCCTTTTGGAGAATAGGCAGAATCAACTTTTTTAACGCTGGTATCGGTCATAAATTTATCCTGGGAAAATGCTAATTGCTAATTGCTAATTGCTAATTGCTAATAGTTAAGAGTCAACGATTATTTTTGACTGTTAACTATTAGCAATTACCTAAGCTGCATTGTTGTAATTGACATCTACCCAGCAGCGGGGGAGTTCTTCACCGGAAGGAAAAATCAAATTATGCTTGGAATAGCCCTCTGGATCTTGTTCTTCTTGCCCTTCTTGAGTTTGTCCGGGGACTTTCTCTTTAGATGGGTTAATCAGTGTTTGAACATCAAGGACTTCTACTAAAGTGCCAGATTCTTTGTGTTTGAGTAACATAAAACCTCCTGGGTAATGGGTAATGGGTCAATTAGCTATTAGCAATTAGCTATTAGCTATTATGGTTTCAACACAACTTTGATGCAGTTATCTTTTTTGTGTTTGAAAATTTCGTAGCCGTGGGGCGCTTCGTCTAATTTCAGGCGATGGGTAATCACAAATGATGGGTCAATTTCACCGTTTTGAATCCGTTCTAACAAAGGTTTCAAATATCTGTGGACGTGGGTTTGTCCCATTTTGAAAGTTAACCCTTTGTTGAACGCTGCACCCATGGGAATTTTGTCTAAAAAGCCGCCGTAAACGCCTGGGATCGAGACATTTCCGCCTTTACGACAGGTGAGTATTACTTGACGCAAAGCGGTGGGTCGGTCGGTTTCTAAACGTACCGCTTGCTTGACTCGGTCGTAGAGGTAATCGCTATTTGTACCGTGGGCTTCCATGCCAACGGCGTCGATACAAGCGTCGGGACCTCTGCCGCCGGTCATTTCTTTTACGGCTTCACCCGGATCGATTTCTTCGTAATTAATAACTTCGGCTTTGCATTGTTCTTTTGCCATTTGTAGGCGTTCGGGAATGCGGTCGATGGCAATGACTCTTTCGGCCCCTAACATATAGGCACTTTTAATAGCAAATTGTCCTACCGGGCCGCATCCCCAAACGGCTACGGTATCCCCTGGTTTAATGTTGCAATTTTCTGCTGCCATGTAGCCGGTGGGAAAGATATCGGTGAGGAATAATACTTGCTCGTCGGTTAAACCATCGGGTATTTTGAGGCAGCCAACATCGGCAAAGGGGACTCTGGCATATTCGGCTTGTCCGCCTGCATAACCGCCGAATAAATGTGAGTAACCAAATAATCCGGCTGGGGAATGACCCATTTGTTTTTCTGCCATCCAAGCGTTGGGGTTGCTGTTATCGCAGATCGACCACAAATCGCGATTGCAGAAAAAGCAATTGCCGCAGGAAATCGTGAAGGGAACGACGACGCGATCGCCGATTTTTAAATTCTTCACTTGCGACCCAACTTCGACCACCTCTCCCATAAATTCGTGACCCAAAATATCCCCTTTCTGCATCGTTGGGATAAACCCATCGTAGATATGCAAATCCGAGCCGCAAATCGCAGTTGAGGTAATTTTGATCATCGCATCGCGGGGATTTAATATTTTCGGGTCGGGAACCGTCTCGACGCGCACGTCGTTCGCACCATGCCAGCAAACAGCTTTCATTTTGTTTCTTTTCCTTTATTTGAATCAGGCTGCGAGTTGACTTTGGTTAGCTAACTCAAGTATTTGTTGCACTTGTTGGTCTGCGATCGCCGGGAATTTATAGTACCAAGCCCTTAATGCATATAAACGTTCTGGTGTCAAGAGGCAAAAAATTTCGTCCACTTCGGGTCGCAATTGAGCGTAAGTTTTAGCGGGGGCGACGGGGACGGCGATGACGATCTTCTTAGCTTCCTGCTGTCGGAGTGCCAAAATCGCTGCGCGCATGGTAGCTCCGGTGGCGATGCCGTCATCGACGAGAATGATTGTACTGTCGTAAACGTCGAGCGATCGCCGATTACCCCGGTACACCAACTCGCGGCGTTGCAATTCCCAGCGTTCTCTGTACGCCACGCGCTCAACGATCCCACATCGGATGCGATGAGCCGCGACGACTTCCGAGTTGATGACGCGGAAGCCACCGCTGGCGATCGCACCCATCGCCAAATCCTCGCAGCCGGGAACCCCCAACTTTTGCACCAGAAACACATCCAAAGGCGCATTCAGCGCAACTGCCACTTCATAGGCGACTGGAACTCCACCGCGAGGTAATGCCAGCACCAAAACATCCCGACGATTGGCGTAAGCAGATAACTGGTTTGCCAACATTTGCCCCGCTGCGGTTCGATCTTTAAATTGCATTATTAATTACAGATGAAAAAAACAGTTCAATTTTAAATTTAAGCTGGCACAGAGATTAAATTCTTCAATTTTTTGTCCGCGAGCTTAAGTTTTCACCTGCAATCTTTAAGCAATTGTTCACGCAGCCGTTACAGCCGCGCCAGTAGAGGGTTTAGCTGGCTTGGTGATTGCCCCGGCGAACCGCTGACGGTAAAGTTCGGCAAAACGCCGCTCGTACTCAGACAAATCTGCTTCAATTTGAGTGAATAATCTCACCGTCACCGGGTCGGTTAACTTGAGCATCAGGTTATAAACATCAACCACACCCGTTTGAATATCGCCCAGTGCGCGACGCATCATAGCCATGTCGTCGCTACCTTGAAGCGAGGTTTGCAACTTCGCCAAAGTATCGGCAGCTTGAGCCGGTAAAGAGGGTTTTTCGCCCAATTCATTGAGCCGATCTTCCAGCATTTGAATGTGATGCTGTTTATTTTGAACTATCTCTTGAAGCAGGCGACGCACTTCGAAATCCGAGGTTTTTTCAGCATAATGTTGAAATGCTTCGTGGGAATAACGCTCCCCAGCCAAGGCAGTATTAATTGCGCTGACAATTTCGCCTTTAGTCGATCCGCCCCAAGCATCCGCGAGTTTCCACCATTCGGCATTTGTATCGCTTTCATCAGGCAGTGCAGCTTCTTTGCCGCCGTAACCCAAACGACTTAAAATCGCCGTGGTAAAAATCGCTAAATCGCTCGGTTGTCTGGAAGTAATTAAATTTCCATCTACTACCAAAGGCTCGTTGATATAATGCGCCCCGGCATTTTGCATATCCTTGCGAATCGCCCGAAATCCGGTGGCATTTTTACCTTTAAGTAAATCGCCTTCAATCAAAACTTGCGGTCCGTGACAAACAGCAGCAATCAATTTTCCTTGCTGCATAGCTGACCGCACAAATTGCACCGTATTTGGATTAACTCGCATCCGATCCGGTGCCATTCCGCCAGGAATAATAACCGCATCGAATTCTTCAGCGCTTGCTTCCGTTGTCGTTGCATCAGCTTTCAGCGAAACTTTGCCCTGCTTGCCCTTATAATCCTCATTCCTGCGCGAACCGAGGACAACTACATCGATTCCCGCCATTTTTAGGGCTTTATAAGGAATTTGAAACTCAGCATCTTCAACCCCGTGTTCTAACAGGATGGCAACGCGCTTTTGAGAGCCTTGATGGTTTGATATCATATTCATTCCTCGCTAATTGCTAATTGCTAATTGCTAATTGCTAATTGCTAATTGCCAACAATAAAATTAGCAATTAACCATTAGCAATTAGCAATTACGATATGTTCGTTACAGCAAACAACTCTTCGTAATCGGGTGAAAAATTGGCGCGGACATCGGCAAATTCACCGGGAGTAACCCCTTGCTGCAAAACTGTAAATACTGCCCTGACATGCATCGCAGCAACATTTGGTTCTACCCCTTCTTTATCCGCTACGCGCTGATAGAATTCTTTGAGCGAGAAAGCTTGACCGTTTTCACCTTCTCTACCGCGCAAATACTGTCCTAACTCTTGCGGCAGTTGGGAGGCTAAATCTTTGGCTTCATCGCCTACAATGCGTTCGGCAAGTACTTCAAAAGTGGCGCGGGTAGCACGCTCAGCTTCTTCACGCGAATCAAGCTGAGCGACGCTTTGAACCTGTTTGAGAAACTCGTCGCGTTTCATGATCTTTAACTTGTCCCCGATACGCTTCTAAGCGTAGGCATTACTCGGAAAATCTTCTTCGCTCTAAAGTGATAGATTTGGTTTCGGTCTAAAGAGATAGGTAGGCAAGGCCGGTAAAAACTAAGCTAAAAAAGGGGAAAGGAGCAAGTTTTATGGCAAAGAAAGCAAAATCTTCTACAACTGGTGGTTTGTCCGACGAACTGGAATCTAATATCGGTTTAAATATAATGCCTCCAGATACAGAGGACGCGGAAGAGGAACCGCAAATTAGCGATCTGCCGCAGGAAATTACCGAATCTTATGGAACCGGGGTTAAAGACGAGCCTGGTTACAATATTGGCAGGCGCAGATTGCGGGATGAAATGCAACAATATACCTCAACTAACCCTGAATTAACTGGCGGCGATATCGATGCTGCTTGGGAACAAGCAGAAGCAGTAGGTGACGAGGCGGTAGGTGGAACAGTTGCGACTCCGGATCAAGATATTGTTGACGATCTGGGCAAAGCTGTTGGTACAGAAATGCACGATAAAGAAGACTATTACGGTTTTGATAAGTACGAAACTCGCGACGATCGCAGGTGGGAATTAGATCCGGCGTCTTCTGATGATTATGAGGAACGGAGGGAATAGGTAATTGCTAATGGCTAATGGCTAATTGCTAATGGCTAATTGCTAATTGCTAATGGCTAATGGCTAATTGCTAATGGCTAATTGCTAATGGCTAATTGCTAATTGCTAATGGCTAATTGCTAATTGCTAATGGCTAATTGCTAATTGCTAATTTAGGACTTACGCACGACGGGGTCATCACCTTTGTTTCGACCTAGCTGTCATAGAAACCCGCAATATGCCCCTAAATCCTGTAATTGTTTCTTCCATTAGCCATTAGCCATTAGCCATTAGCCATTAGCCAGCCAATTTCTGACAAATTTCCCGAAAATTGTCGCCTCGATGTTCAAAGCTTTGATATTGATCGAAACTTGCACAAGCGGGAGATAGCAACACCACTTTGGCTTGATATTGTTTGGCTAATTCTGCTCCTCTGGGTACGGCGCGTTCCATTGTTTCGACTATTTCGTAATTGGAATAGCCAACTTCTTCCAATCTTTTGGCAAATGCTGCTGCTGCATCGCCGATGAGTAAAACGGCGGCGGCTTTGGCTTTAATTTTTTCTAGCCACTTGGTATCATCACCGGCTTTTGCTTCTCCGCCTGCGATTAAAATTGCGGGTGCAGAAACAGAATTTAACCCGACTTCGGCGGCGTCGTAGTTGGTGGCTTTGCTGTCGTTAATAAAGTCAATTCCTTCCCAAGTGCAGATGTGTTCGAGGCGGTGGGAAACTCCGGGGAAGTTGGCAATGGCAGATGCGATCGCATCCTTCCCTATCCCCGCCAAGCAAGCTGCTGCAACTGCCATTAACAGGTTTTGTTGATTGTGTTCTCCCACCATCCGCAAGGAGGTTGCGGGAAGAATTTCTTCTCCTTCAAATACTACCCAACCATTCTCAATATAAGCGCCTTTTGAGTTAATTAAATCCGCTTTCCCTTTGACACTCGTCCAGTAAGCATTGGTAAAACGCGCCGGTGCATTTTTTTGCAAATACGGGTCATCGCCGTTGAAAATTTGTACCTCGGCTTGCGTTAATAAATGCGCTTTGATGTTGTAATAATTCTCTAAAGTTTTGTGGCGACTCAAGTGATCCGGCGTGAAGGTTGTCCAAACAGCAATACGCGGCGCCACTGCTGCTGAAGATTCGATTTGATAGCTGCTAATTTCCGCAATTACCCAATCGGGTTTTTTATCTGCTAAGGCTAGTTCGCAAGCAGCGTAGCCGATGTTACCGCAAGCGGGAGCGTAAAATCCAGCGGCTGCAAAAATAGCGGCAATTAAAGCGGTGGTAGTTGTTTTTCCGTTCGTTCCGGTAATGCCAACCCAAGGAATATTATTTAAATATCGCCACGCTAATTCCATTTCGCCGATAGTTTCTATTCCCAATTCTCTGGCGCGAATTAAAGCTGGAATATCCCAAGGAACGCCGGGACTAACTACGATGAGGTTATCAGAAGTATCGGGTTCAAAAGAATAGCCTAACTTGACCGTAATTCCACCATCGACAAGTTGCTGTTGCTGTTGTTGAAACGCGGGGGAGTTTTTGAGATCGCTCAATGTCACTGAGTATCCTTCCCGTTTTAGCAGTTTTGCCGCAGCAATTCCCGATCTCCCCAAACCAATGATATGAGCGTTAGGCATAGACTGTGTTTTAGTTTCCCCTGATCGACGCAACCTTTATCCTACCGTCCGTTGTCAGTTTTGTAGGGACACGGCGTAGAATAATTTTGACTTTTACCATCCATTGTCAGTTTTGTAGGGACACGGCGGAGAGTAATTTTGACTTTTCCCATCCATGTTGTATAGTGCCGTGTCCCTACAGCCAGAAATTTAAGGCTTTTATTTCTGGGCGGCGGGGCCTATTTATACCAGTTTTCGGGTAATTTGTCAAATATATTTCATTTTTCAGGATGCGATCGCCTAGCGTGGGCGGTCTGGCAGATCGCCTAGCGTGGGCGGTCTGGCAGATCGCTCCTTCGACAAGAGAATCTTGAAAAAACCTATGGTACGATAGGATAATATTTTTATTTTACTAAAATTTAGTTGTTCTTACCTTACCAACACTTTTGTTAACCGATCATACAAAACAATCGCTTCTAAATTTCACTGTAACGCCCAATTCGGGATCAAGCAGCAGCCGAATAACAAGGCAATTGGGGCATCCGCTCGTAAATTACCGTGACGTTCAATTATCAATTATCTCAATGATTATCCAACCCATCAGCAACATTATTGCTAAAGTTTCTCGCAAAGCAACCTTGCGAATTGTCCTGATAGTCCCATTTGTACTGCAAATTACTGGTACGGTGGCTTTAGTGGGGTATCTCTCGTTTAAAAACGGACAGGAAGCAGTCAACGATGTTGCTTCACAATTGCGGAGAGAAATTAGCGATCGCACGAGCGATCGCATCATAAATTACCTAAAAACACCGCAGCAGATTAATTTAAACAATGTCAATGCTGTAGATCTCGGTCAGGTGGATATAAAAAATCCCAAAAACTTAGAACTCCACTTTTTAAAACAAATTCAAGCGTTCGATTCACTGACTAGAATTGCTTTCAGCAACCCGCAGGGCGGGCTTATTTCAAGTGGAAACGATGAAAGAGGTTTGACAGTTACATTAACAGAAAATTACCAAAAGGGTGTCCTGCGAGTGTATGGGGTAGATAGCCAAGGCAATCGCCAAAAAATGTTGGTCAATCTGCCAAATTATGATGTGACAAAGCGACCTTTTTACCAGATTGCCGTGCAAGCAGGCAAACCTACATGGAGTCCCATTTATCTCTACATTCCTTATTCTAGAAACTTAGGTATTTCTGCTAGCTACCCCCTCTACGATCCGGCGGGTAAGCTGCAAGGTGTTTTAAGTAGCGATCTATCCCTTGTAGCTATCAGTGACTTCCTGCAAAGTTTAAAAATCGGGACTCGCGGACAGGCTTTTATTATCGAGAGATCGGGGTTAATAGTAGCTTCTTCAACCACGGAACCACCCTTCTTAAAAACTGCCGATAATCAAGAGATAAAACGACTGAAAGCTACTGAAAGTAGGGAGCAGATAATTCGCTTGACAGCGCAGCATTTGACCTCTTACTTTGGGGAATTGACCAAGATTAACACCGCAAAACAACTTGATTTTGAAATCAAAGGCGAACGGCAATTCATACAGGTTACACCCTTTAAGGATGAGTTTGGTCTAGACTGGTTAATTGTCGTGGTGGTTCCAGAAAGCGATTTTATGGAGCAAATCAACGCCAGCAACCGCACCACTATTTTGCTTTGTCTCGCCGCTTTAATTGCGTCTACAGTCATTGGCATTATCACCGCTGGTTGGGTAATAAAACCCATTTTAATATTGCATAATGCCGCCAATAATATCGCTCAAGGAAACTGGGATACTCCAGTAAAACTTGACCGCGCCGATCAATTAGGAGAACTGGCAAATTCTTTTAATATTATGGCGTTACAATTGCGGCGTTCATTTGAAGATATGCAATATTTGAATGATGTTTTGTCGGAGAAAGAAAAAGCGTTATCAGACTATAATGAAATTTTAGAAACGCAAATTTTAGAACGAACAAAGGCATTCAGAGAAAGCGAACAGCGGTTTATAAATTTCTTTGAAACGGCGGCGATTGGTATGTGCATTGTTTCCTTAGAAGGAAAATTTTTAAATTTTAATTCTGTAATTTGTGAAATTTTTGGTTATTCAGAATCTGAGTTGCTGTCTCTAACTTGGCAAGAACTTACTTATCCAGAAGACGTGGAAGTTAGCCAAGAATATCGCCGGAAAATTTTGGCTGAAGAAATTTCCTATTACCATCTCGAAAAGCGTTATCTGCATAAAAATGGGCAAGTGATTTGGACTTTGGTGAGTGTGTCAGTTGTGCGAGATGAAAAGCAACAGCCGCTTCATTTTATTTGTCAAATTCAAGATATAAGCGATCGCCAACAAACAGAAGCAGCTTTGCGTGCCAGTGAAGCCCGCTTCAGAGCAATTTTTGCAGCATTTCCCGATCTGTTTTTCCTCGTAGCCGCCGAAGGCACAATTCTGGAATATCAAACTAGGCAAATTACAGACTTATACGTAACTCCAGAAGCTTTTATGGGTAAACGGGTACAGGAAGTTCTACCCGATCCAGTTAATCAACAATTCTATGGAGCAATTGAACGCGCACTTCAAACCGACTCCATCATTAGTATGGAATATTGCTTGCCCTTGCCAAAAGGAGAGCAGACATTTGAAGCGCGTCTCGTTCGCTTCCAGGAAGATCGAGTCATCTGTTTGATTCGCAATATAAGCGATCGTAAAGCCGCAGAAATTGCCCTACAAGCTGCCAAAGAAGCCGCCGAAGTCGCCAACACCGCAAAAAGCGCCTTCCTCGCTAACATGAGCCACGAACTTCGTACCCCCCTCAACGGCATTTTAGGATACGCTCAAATTCTCCAAAAATCAAAAGACTGCAACCCCAATCAAAAGCGCGGTTTAGAAATAATTCACCAGTGCGGTACTCACCTACTCACCTTAATTAACGATATTTTAGATTTGTCTAAAATCGAAGCCCAAAAACTAGACCTCCATCCCGAAGAATTTATTTTCCCCACCTTCCTAAATGGGTTAACAGAAATATTCCAAATCCGCGCCAGAGAAAAAGAAATTAACTTTACCTACCAACCCCTAAACGAACTCCCCCAATTCATTATCGCCGACGAAAAACGCCTGCGCCAAGTCTTAATTAACTTGCTCAGCAACGCGGTTAAATTCACCGACACCGGCGGCGTCACCTTCAAAGTAGGCGTAATTGGTAATGGGTCATTCCATTCCCAGGCAGAGCCATTGCATTCCCAGGCAGAGCCATTGCATTCCCAGGCAGAGCCATTGCATTCCCACGAGGAGAATGCGCCAGGGAATGAGGGGAAAGCTGCGCCAGGGAACGAGGGGAAAGCTGCGCTATGGAACGAGGGAAAAAAAGACCAATTACCAATTAGCAATTACCAATTACCAATTCCTTTTACGAAAATCCGCTGCCAAATTGAAGATACCGGCATCGGCATCAATCCAGAACAATTGGAAAAAATATTCTTGCCCTTCGAGCAAGTAGGAGATATTTCCCGTCGCGCCGAAGGAACTGGATTAGGACTCGCTATTAGTCAGAAAATTGTTGCATTAATGGGAAGCAATATTTTTGTCAAAAGTACCCCCGGCGTTGGCAGCACATTTTGGTTCGACCTCGACTTGCCAGAAGGCTCCATATCGATAGATTCAATCCCTGTTTTAACGCATAATATCATCGGCTACCAAGGCGAAAAACGCAAAATTATGGTAATTGACGACCGTTGGGAAAATTGCGCCGTCCTCGTCAATATGTTAGACCCAATCGGATTTGAAATTTGCGAAGCTGCTGATGGAAAATCAGGTTTAGAAAAAGCGGTTAATTTTAAACCAGATTTAATTATCACTGACCTAGTAATGCCCGTAATGGATGGCTTAGAAATGACTCGAAAACTTCGCCAAATTCCCGAATTTCAAAATACAGTTATCATCGCTGCTTCTGCTAATGTATTTGAAGTTGACCGACAACAAAGTCTAGAAGCTGGCTGCAACGATTTTCTCCCCAAACCCATCCAAGCCGAAGATTTGTTGCACAAAATCGAGGATTATTTAAATTTATCGTGGATTGTTGAAAACCAGGAAGAAACTCAAAACCCTGAAACATTGCCTACAGAAATAGAAATGGTAATGCCCCCATTTGAGCAACTGATAACCCTGTATAAATCAGCCTACGTTGGTTATACCGATTTAGTTGAGCAGGAAGCGATTCGCATCCAACAATCCTATCCTGAAGCGACTATCTTTGCCAACCGAATAATCGAACTTAGCGAAGATTTTGAAACTGAGAAAATTGTTAATTTAATCGAACAATATTTCCCAGAAGCATCAAACTTTCAATGTCAGTAGTATCGCCTCGTTACCAGGCAAGAGCCTGGTAACGCTACCCCAGAGGCTGCGGCCTCTGGTGAGGTCGGGAGGCCAGAGCCTCCCAAACTGCATTTCCAGGCTATGCCTGGAAACGAGCCAACGAAACGAGCCAAACGAGCCAATTAGCAATTAGCAATTAGCAATTACCAATTTAACTCTTGACTATCGCCCCAAAATCTGCTAAAACCCGCGCATGATTTCGCAACAATCCTAACAGATTTAAACGGTTGCGCCGGATGTCTAAATTCTCATCCATTACTAACACGCTTTCTGCGCCATCAAAAAAGGTGCTGACTTTGCTCGTAATTTGACCAATCGCTTCCACCAATTGTTGATAATTTCGCTGTTCTCTTGATGCTTTTGTTTGCGGTACTAACTGCACCAAAGCATCATAAAAAGCTTGTTCGGATGATTTTTGAAACAATTCCGGACGCACTATTGATGTGGGTTCCAATTGTTGTTTATCCAAATCTCCTTGGGCGGCGAGACGGGTAGAACGGTTGACGGTTTCGTAAATTTCCGCCAGCTTGCCGTTATGCCGAATTTCTTGCAGGAAAATCGCCCGATTTCTCACATCCAATAAATCTTTTAACGCCCTTTCTGTATATTCTGGGTCGTTTTCTCCCAAAACTGCATTGACTAAATCGTAGTCAATTTGCCGATCTTCTTGCAGTAGGGTGCGGATGCGTTGGATAAAGAATTCCTGCAATTGTTGCAACAGTTCGTCGCGGTTGGCTTTATTGGGATAAGCGGCAATAAAATCTGCTACTGTTTGCTCTAATAACTGTTGCAAGTTGAGCGGTAACTCGGCTGTCCAGGTAATATTAATAACCCCATTGGCAGCGCGACGCAAGGCAAAAGGATCCGCAGAACCTGTGGGTAGCATTCCCAACCCGAAGATGCTTACTAAGGTATCCAATCTATCTGCTAATCCAACAACTTGACCTGTTAAAGTTTGGGGTAATTTATCTCCCGCACCGCGCGGTAAATAATGTTCAAAAATTGCCGTTGCGACTGCTTCCGTTTCGCCGCTGGCTGAAGCGTATTTTTGTCCCATTACTCCTTGCAATTCGGGGAATTCTCCCACCATTTGGGTGACGAGATCGGCTTTACACAACAAGGCTGCGCGTTGGATATTGTTGCTGTCTGACTCGTTTAATTGCAGTTGTGAGGTAATTTTTGCGGCAATATTCTTAATTCGGACAACTTTATTACCCACTGAACCCAATTCTTCTTGAAAGGTGACTTTTTCCAATTGGGGCAAGTAACTTTCTAACGGCTTAGCCAAATCGGCGCGATAAAAATATTGTCCATCGGATAACCTGGCTCGGATCACCCGTTCGTTTCCGGCAGCAATGTTATCAGATTTAGCTGGATCGCCGTTGGAAATTGTGATGAAAAAGGGTAATAATTCTTTGGCGTCTTCTGCGGTAAATATGGGGAAATATCGCTGCTGAGTTACCATGACTGTGGTAATAACTTCCACAGGCAAATTCAAGAATTCTGGTTCAAATTTACCGACAACAGCGGTAGGCCATTCGACTAAATAGGTAACTTCTTCTAATAAATCTGGGTAGATTTCTGCGTAGCCATTTTGCCGTTGAGCGACGGTTTGAATTTGACGTTTGATGTTGTCGTGACGCTGGGTTTGGTCAACGGCGATGTAGGCAGATTGCAGACAATTGGCATAATCTGTTGCCGAGGGAATTGAAACGGGTTCGGGGTGCAAAACGCGATGACCTCGACTGATGCGATCGCTCAAAACCACGTCGCTACCATTCTCCAACTTAATCGGCAGCACAGTATCATCCAACAACGCCACCAACCAAACAATTGGACGTGCAAACCGCAAGTCGCCATCCCCCCAGCGCATAAACCGCTTACCTTCTAATTTGCCAATCCACTGGGGAATTAATTCGGTCAAAATATCGGTCGTTGCGCGTCCGGGAATCGTTTTACGCACAAAGACAAAATCGCCCTTATCCGTAGGACGAACTTCCAGATTGGCTAATTCTACCCCTTGTTTTTTAGCAAAACCCGCCGCCGCCTGGGTAGGTTGACCATCTTTAAACGCCGCCGCTGCGGGAGGACCTTTAATTTCTTCGACTCGAAGAGGTTGCTGTGCGGGTAGACCTTGGATTAGGACGGCGAGGCGGCGGGGAGTACCGTAGACTTCTATTTTCTCCGTCGTCAAGAACTGTTCCGCAAGAGTTTGGGGGATGATAGATTGCCACTGTGCGATCGCGCTAGGGACAAAATTCGCGGGGAGTTCTTCTGTACCAACTTCCAATAAAAAATTAGCCATACACCAAAGCTTAAATTAGTCAGCTAAAACAGTTTACCGCTATTTCCCCCTCTCCTTGCAGCAGAAGCGGTTTCCTGACGCAGGTCAAACCACCCAGTAAACGTAAACAAGTATAAAGATTACAGGCTACTGCTCATGGCAAACAAGGAACATCTAGTTCTGCTCAAGCAAGGAGTGGACACTTGGAACGAGTGGCGGGAAACCCACCCGGAAATCAAGCCGGATCTCAGGATAGCAGACCTGCGCGGGTTATATCTCAGGGGAGTCAACCTCAGCAAAGTCAACCTCAGCCAAACCAACCTCAGCCAAGCGTACCTTAGAGGCGCAAACCTCAGAAAAGCCTACCTCAGAAGCGCCAACCTCAGAAGTGCCAACCTCAGCCAAACTAACCTCAACGACGCACACCTAAGTATGGCAGATTTGAGGGGAGCAGATCTGAACCAGGCTAACCTGACAATGGCAGACTTAAGCGAAGCCAACCTCTATCTAGCAGACTTAAGCGAAGCCAACCTGCAACTAGCAGACCTCAGAGGCGCATATCTGACCAGATCCGACTTATTTGCCGCCGATTTAAGCAAAGCAGACTTATTTGCCGCCGATTTAAGCCGAACCCAAGCACTTAACACGAACTTTAACCAGGCAATATTAACTGGAGTTTGTATAGAAGATTGGAAAATCAACAGCGACACCCAATTTGAACGATCGCTTTGTGACTATATTTATCTACACAATAACTGCAAACAACGTCGTCCCATTCATAGAAGTTTTGCTCCTGGAGAATTTACCAAAATTTGTCAGGGTTGCTTGAAACCCGGTTTTTCTAAAAAACCCGGTTTCTCGTCAATTACAGGGTTTCAAGCAACCCGGTTTTTCTAAAAAACCCGGTTCCTAGTCAAGGTTTTATATCAAATCCGGTGGCATCGGAATGATCGGCCTTTCTTGTTAATTGCTAATTGCTAATTGCTAATTGACCCTACGTGCAGTAATTCCGATGCAACGGGAAACGATATTATACCAATTTCCCTTGATACGTGCTACACCTCAAAAGGTAGGTAGGGGCGGGTTTTACCAATCACGTCAGGGAAAAACAAACAATTTCTCTAAACCCGCCCCCAAGTGTGGCGCATTCATGGGAAAACGGTATTTCAAGTTGCTAGTTGTCTCATGCATAGCAGCTAATGGCTAATGGCTAATGGCTAATGGCTAATGTGAGTAAAAATCCCAGATTAGCAATTAGCAATTAGCCATTAGCAATTAGCATGTTTATAACTAGCAACTTGCAGTATTAGAAATTAAAAGTTGTGCGAATTACGCCGATTGTTGTCGTGTCATTTCGTTTATCCCCTTCAGGATTAAACAACACAAAAGCTCCCGGCGTAACGCTGATATTATCGCTGATTTGAATCCGATAGTAAGCTTCTAAATGATAGGGAGTTGTCCTGTCAACATCGGGATTTGCTTTCAGACTCGCATCCCCATCTGCTGCGACGCGAAATAGCGGCTGTCCAAAAATTAAACCCGCACTATTACCGCTGACAAAAACATCTTTGAAATGCCAACCCGCCATCCAACTGGTAAGCGTAGAAGTGCAACGCTTGAAAAGCCTAGTGTGTGGGGTCTACGTCAGTTAGCTGCGATACTGAGGTGACTTGTCCGATTGGGTCAGAGTCCTCAGTCAGCGAAGTATCAAAAGCGATCGCAGGCATTATCCCCAAAGATGCACAACCGAGGATCGAAATCGACAAACCTACTCTACCAAGAAACGGCAGACGATATTTGTTCACAAGCACTCCTCTACTGAAATTTAAGATTTAAGATAGCAGAAGCACGGGTTGGCGGGAAATGCCATTCAAGAATTTCTTTTAATTCTAGATGTTTGGGGAGCCAAAATGCGATATCGTTGCCGTGACCAATCCCGATCTACCTGTGGGCGATACAAATGCCAAAAAAGTAGGAATTGCCACTCTTAGGGGAAAAAAATCGTTCTGACACTACACAGACAGCTAAACAACCGCCCACTCCCGACTAAGGCTGAAGGTGCAATAAATTCAAAAGCTTGAGCCATTGACACAATTTTTACATTTTATTAACAAAATATGGCAATTGAGTTCCACCTGGTGGATATTTTTTATAGATGAAATTTACTGCAACCAAAGAGGTTATGAAGCAAGTTAAAAGAAAGCCGAGTACCTTCAATGAGTACGAGCAATATCGGCAGCAAATAAAAAGCGGCGATGTGATTGCCTTTTCGGGTAAAGAAGGATTTTCTTCTTTAATTAAATGGGCGACGCGCTCTATATACTCTCACGTCGGCATAGTGCTTGAAGTTGAAATGGGCGGAGGATTTGGAAAAAGTCTTCTAGTTGTCGAGTCTACCACTTCTATTGGCTATACGGATGCTGATGGAAAAGAAGTTATCAAAGGGATTCAGATTAATTGGCTATCTAAGCGCCTAGATATGTATGATGGTGAGGTTTGGTTAGTGCCGCTCAAGGAAAAGCTAGCAAAAGACAGTTTGGAAAGAATGCAAACTTGGTTAAGACAAACTAATAACAAAAAGGTACGCTACGACAGTTATCAACCCCTTGGTTCTGGCTTAGATTTATGGGATAATGTGCTGGGATTAACTAATAAAGCAGACCTGTCGCGGCTGTTTTGTTCTGAACTTGTCACGGCGGCTTTGCAGATAGCTGGTGTACTTAATAACCCAGAAATTAATGCATCTGAGCAAACTCCACGGGATGTTGTTAATTTTCCCTGTTTTGTTAATCCTCCTATTCTCATCTGCAAAATCCAATCGGGCAAAAACCGATACTACTCAGTTAGAAGTAGGGGTGACTAAAGTAAAAATTGAGTCAGAGCGGGGAAAAACTGAGTTAACAAAGGTTGATGCTACATTGACTACTGAAAGTTAAGATTTAAGATTTCAGATTGCAGATTTTCAATCTCAATTAAATCTGCGAGCTAAAATCTCGAGGTCATCACCTTTGTTTCGACCTTGATCTCTGGTTACTAAATCGACGATTTTTCTGAGAAACAAAGGTGATTTGCGTCAGGACTGCTCAATTAAATCTGCGAGCTAAAATCTTAAATATGCAATTATTTGGTCACCTCAACGTAAATATGTTCTAACCGCACGGGGTGACGGGAAATTGAGTCGAGGGGAATGCCATCAAAGCAGGCAATAATTTCTTTTAATTCTAGATGTTTGGGGAGCCAAAATGCGATGTCGTTGCCGTAGCGTCGGTAGGTGAAACCATATTTTGAGGCGCGAGCGATCGCATCGTCTTCTTCCGGGGTTTGCAGAATTACAATCTCTTGTGCCGGAATGCGTTTCCGCAGTTGTTCTAAACTGCCTTCTGCAATAATTTTACCATTTTTAAGAATACCAATTCGCTGACAAAGCCGCTCTGCTTCTTCTAATAAGTGCGTTGTCAGCAAAATTGTCATGCCTTGATTTTTCAGTCGCCGAATCAATTCCCAAATTTCGTAACGCGCTTCAATATCTAAACCCGTTGTCGGTTCATCTAATATCAATAACTTGGGATAATGCACCAAAGCGGCTGCAATGTTTAGCCGCCGCTGCATTCCGCCGCTGAGGGTTTCCACGGGACATTTTGCCCGATCTGCTAATTTTACAGCTTTGAGAGCTGCCCGCACTTGTTCCCGCCTTTCTTTCCCCGATAATCCGTAAATTTTGGCAAAGAAATACAGGTTTTCTTCGCAGCTGAGCGTTTTATACAGTAAATTTTCTTGAGGAGCAACGCCGATCAGCCTTTTTGTTGCTTTAGAAACAGGTTCGTTATTGATGGTTATTTCTCCGCTATCCGCCCTCAGCAAATCGCATAAAATATTAATCGTAGTAGTTTTTCCCGCACCGTTTGGCCCTAGTAAACCGTAAATTTCTCCAAAGGGGATATGCAGCGTTAAATCTCGTAAAACTAATCGATCTCCGTAAGATTTTTGCAGGTTTTTGATTTTGAGCATAAGTTCTCTTTTGAATTGGGGAAAACGAATAGGACAGTACTTACGCAAAGAAACCAGGTTTCTCTGAAAAATAAGATCTCTACGAAGAAACCCGGTTTCTAAGTCCTTTCTGGCCGTTTGTCAATATCTACTAAGAAACCGGGTTTCTGTCCTCAGTAAACATCTTGGCGTTATAGCCTGCGTTCCGACTCTAACATTCGCCAATAGGACAACCATCCACCGCAAACGACAAAAACGGCAAAGCCGCACAAAAACCAAAAGTGGGACTCTACCTTTGTCAAGTTATCTCCATTAGCAGAAACTCCCACTAACGCTTCATTCATATGATAGATGGGATTATATTGAGCAATTTTTAGCAGTGTATCCGGAAAAAAAGAAGTGGGAAAAAATGCCCCGCCTAAAATTAATAAAGGCACGCCAAACGCAGCTACTAAAGAGTTTACGTCCTCGGTGCGACGAGCGAGTTGAGTACTGAGAATAAACCCCAATCCAACGTAAGAAATGATACTCAGCAAGATAATCGCTCCGCCCAATAAAAGCGACCCCTCGAACTTGGCGCCCCAAAAAGCTGCGACGGTGTAAACTATTAAGGTTTGACCAATCCCGATCCAGCTGTGGGCGATAAAAATTCCTAAAAAGTAGGAAGTACCGCTCAGCGGGGAGAGAAATAAACGTTTGAGGGTTTGTTGTTCTCGCTCTGCTACGACTGTTGCTACAGTACCCCCTAGACAGCTAAAAAACAGCGCCGCTCCCACCAAAGCTGAAGGTGCGATAATGCCAAAAGCGTCAGCGTTGGAAAGTTTTTGCTGGTCTGCCATCACCAAGCCGTTGATCGTGAGGATAGAAACGGGAAAAATTAGCCAAAGAATTAAACTGCGCCGCCGCCGCAACAGTTCAATCAAGATTCGCTGAGCTACAGCCAGGGTTTCGCGCCAGTATTTCATCGGGTAAAGAATTCAGCTCGTAAGTAATATACCTTTAAACCCAGGTTGCGCGATCGCTCTCCTTACCCAAAAACCCGGTTTCTCTGAGAAACCGGGTTTTGCGATCGCTTTAACAAATTGGTCTATTTCCAGGATTGACTGCATGAACGTACTCGCTTCCAGAATTAGGCCATCCCCGTTTGTAAGATGCGTCCTCTGGCTTTCCCCATCCCAGTTGCAATACAATTTCCAGGAAATTTTTGGCATTTTCCCACTTGCAGAGATTTACCCATTCAGTGCGAAAAGAAATTCTGCCCACATCGGCGGGTATAATCTGCCGGAAATCTCTGCCATTATTCATGCTCAGGTATAAATCCATACCCGCCGTCACTTCGTGCCAGAATGCCAGCATGGAAGTTTTGGCAGCTTTGAGGGTTTCAATATCGCTAGGGATGGCAATTAGCTGGTCATCCACGGCGGGATAGTGCAGCGAAACGCCCTTCACCGTCATCTGTCGCCAGACAATGCCAGAAACCTGGTGTTCCCGCTGGTAGTGGTGAACGGCGGCTTTAAAGTCTTGATATGCCGTGAACTTTTGCAACCCCTCGGCTTTGAGAAACATATCGATAACGGGATTGCCGGAAACCTTTGTCGTCAGTTTCAGGCGTTTCCCCGTCAGACAAGCTTGGCGCTCGGAGGCCAAGATTTGGAGCAGTTCATCTGTGCTGTAGACTTTAGACATCAGCACACCTACAAGAGAGCGATCGCGTTTAAAGGCAGTACGCCTTGTGAGAGATGATAGCGACAGAAGTCTGTTTTGGGCACTATCTGCCAGAAAAATTTTGGAATTTGGTCATCGGTAATCGGTCATCGGCATCTTAGCAATGACCAATTACCCATTACCAATTACCCATCACCTACTTCGTCAATTCGGTATTAAACTCGTTGACTGGTCGCTGCTTCAACTCTACCGATGCGGAGCGGGGTAGCAAGTTAAACACTTTGCGGAAAGCATCGTCTACCCGCTCAAACGGCACTTGTCCCTTTTCGTTGAGGACAATTTTACCAGACTGGTCGAACAAAACCACTTGCGGCACAAAGCCAGAGTAGTAATAACCTGGTTCATCCGGCGTATAGGTAGATTTAGGAGCAATTGCATCCACGCTGATGGGGATGAAATCTGTCACCCGACCATAGAACGCTTGCAGGCTAGATACCACAGTCGCGTATTGCTTGCAATCGCTGCTGTCGTCTGTATAAAACACCAACAGGGTCGGCTTATCTCGCTTCAAAGACTGTGCCAGCGTCACTTTCGGCGGTACTAGGGAACCGTTCCCCGCATAAAGAACAAAGATATTGCCATCAAAGGTATCGTTGTCGAACTTTGCTAAAGCGGGTTGAGTATCCGCTACCAGCAGACAACCCAGTCCAATTGTCAGTATCAACAGGCATTTGGCAACCAGACGCCGCCAAGATTTCACAAAAGTAGCAATAGTCATCAGAAAAATTGGGTAGAAACCCCGTGCTTCTAGCACGGCTTTACATTTTGTGGACTTCAGGTACAATTAAGGTTGCCACAAAGACCTTAAAGGTGGGTGAGACTCCCCGTGGTGGGACATCTAGTTAAAAGACGATAGCCCGAAATGGTCTGTTTGGTGCATTGCACTCATGCCCCAGCCCCCACAAGCAAAGACTTTGAGCGAGTGAAGCAATCAGCATACTCAAAAGTAGCCTCCATGGTGGCAACACCGGAGAGAGTAGTCGCAATTGGCACCGCGTATCGCACAACACGCTCGATTCGAGTAACTACGGTCTTGGGAGTTGTGGTTCGAGCAATGTCCAACGGTGGATATCTCCTTTTTAAAGAATCCTCTCGCCTTCAGGCAGAGGAGTGTCAACGTTACCCAAAAACCCTCTAATGCATTATCCCTGTTAGCGGCTGCTGCCGCTAAAGAAAATTCTCCTTCCTCTTCCTCGTTCCCAGCTTCAACCTGGGAACGAATTAAGGGAGGTGGAACCTCCCTCTCTCCCAGAACCTCTCATCCCCTATCCCCCCATCTAGTTAGGCAGCTAAAGCTTTTTTATTGCTGTAGCCAACTGTATTTTTCGTAGAAAACGGGTTGATTTGTGCGAGCGCTGATTTTTTTATTCGCCAAGAATGCAAAAAATAATTATGAATCCCAATAAACTTAAACCAAAATAATGAATGCACCCAAGGGCATATGAGAATTTTTGCTCCGGGATAGCAGGGAAAAAACTATAATTAATCATTGTAAAAGGCAGATGGCAAGAAGTATAATCAAAAATCAACGACTGGCACGGCTAAAGAATATCGCCGCCATGACAATTAAACCTAATAGTACCAGGGGAACCCAGAGGTCGGTCAAGTTAATCATTTTAGTGTTTGAAAATAAATAACCCAAGTTGCTAGTTATAACTTGTGACAGCGGTAATTGCTAATTGCTAATTGCTAATTGCTAATTGGGTTAACAGGCTTTTGCCTTCTTGACAACTACCCATTAGCCATTAGCGATTAGCCATTACCAGTATCGCTTGATGTAACTAGCAACTTGCGTTAAATAGTAGAATACAGAATATATTTTATCGGAAAGCCAGCTATGACATCAAAAGATATAGTGATATGGCTGCAAGAGCGAACGGCATTCAGCATTCTAAGGGCGGAAGTATTAGAAGACTTGGCGCAAAACATCCAAGAGCAAGTTATCCTGCCCAACCAGCGCCTGGTGCTAGAAGATACACCAACCCAGGGTGCGTACATTTTAAAACAGGGGAGGTTAGAAGGCGATCGCCAGAACCAAACTGGCTCGATTTGGGCGGTTAGTTTCCTCCCCGGAACCATTATTCACTTACAAGAATTGCTATTTGGACAACTCGCTCAAAGAACGATCGTAGCGCTGAGCGAATGTCAGTTATGGTTTATTCCGGCTGATAAATTTCGCGAGTTAGTAGAGAAATATCCTGAAATTACAAGAGCGTTCTCGCAACAACTGGCGATGGAACTGGCGCAGCTTTCTTCCCAGTTGAGTTACGAACAAGAACGCCAAACTGTTTTGCGACCATATTTAGTCACCAAAGCCAAACGGGGAGTGATAGGAAAAAGCCGCTATGCGGTGCGCCTGCGACAGCAAATTAAAGAAGCATCTAGCGGACGCGAACCAGTTTTAATTTTCGGCGAACCGGGGTTAGAAAAAGATAACCTTGCTGCTTTAATTCACTTCAATTCTGCACAGCGACGCGAACCTATTATTAAAGTAGATTGCAGTACGTTACAAGTGAGCGGTTCAGAACTATTTGGACGCGCCAACGGTAAAGCGGGACTGCTGGAATGGATCGGGACGGGAACGATAATTCTTAACAACATTCACGAACTTCCCAAGGAATTGACCCCCAAGGTGGCTCAATTGTTAGAAACTGGCACTTATACGCCTGTGAGTCGCAACGAAGAAGAGCAAGCACAGCCTATTTCTTGTGTGGCGCGGGTGATTGCAATCGCAGAAAAATACCTACCCACCATTGAACGCCAAGTCGGTCATTTAATCAAAGTCCCCCCGCTGCGAGTACGCAAAGCAGATATTAGCGCCCACGTTGAATATTACATTACCCTTTTGTGTCGCGCCAAAGGCATCGCCAAACCCCATTTAACACCCGAAGCATTGCGGCGGTTACAAGCGTATGATTTTCCCAATAATCTCAGGGAATTAGAAAGTTTAGTAGAACGCGCACTCGTCCAAAGCGTCAACGCCAAAGAACTAACCGAAGAAATTTTTTGGTCGGCACAAACCAAGAAAAAACTATTTCGGGTTAATCTTTTAAACGCCAATCCTTGGTTGCGGCGGTTTTTGCGAAGTCCTTGGTGGCCCGACCGGATTAATTATGGCTTTACCTTGTGGTTTTTCGCCATTGTTGTGATAATTTTATTTATTGGCCCCCAGAACCGCAATGAAAATTTTGCTTTGAACGCTTTTTGGGCTTGGTGGTGGCCTTTAGTATTGTTAGGATTTCCTTTTGTAGGACGCCTTTGGTGTGCCGTTTGTCCCTTCATGATTTACGGCGAAATCACTCAAAAACTTTCCCTCTGGTTATGGCCTAGACAATTAAAAAGATGGCCTAGAGAAAGCGCAGAAAAATGGGGCGGATGGTTTTTATTTGGCTTATTTACCCTAATATTCCTGTGGGAAGAACTCTGGAATTTAGAAAACACCGCCTACCTTTCTGACTGTTTGCTCCTATTAATTACAGCAGGAGCGATGATTTTTTCAGCTATTTTTGAACGGCGCTTTTGGTGCAGATATTTATGTCCAATTGGAGGAATGAACGGACTATTTGCCAAATTATCGATGACCGAACTAAGGGCGCAACAGGGGACTTGCTCCGCCGAATGCACCACCTATCAATGTTATAAAGGTGGCCCGCAAAAAGGGGAAGGAATGGAAACAGATGGATGTCCGTTATATTCTCATCCAGCACAGTTGGAAGATAACCGAGACTGCGTTTTATGCATGACTTGTCTCAAAGCTTGTCCTCACCGTTCCGTCGAGTTAAATTTACGTCCGCCAGGGATAGAATTGTGGACAACTCACGTACCTCGTACTTATGAAGTAGCGCTGTTAATGTTGCTTTTGGGAGGAATTTTTCTGCATAGATTACCGGAAATCCAATCAATTTTAGGGTTGAACCTGAATTTAACTCAATTTTGGCCTCATTTTGGCGTTTCCCTGGCAGCTTTAATTATTCCAGTGACTATCCCATTTTTAGCTTATGGGGTAATAAAGCTGTTTCAAGGTTCCCTAAAACCCCGCTCATTTGTAGATTTAGCTTATGGCTATTTACCTTTAGTATGGGGGGGAACTTTGGCGCACTATTTGCGTTTGGGGTTAGGGGAAGCTGGACGAATTATTCCAGTTACTTTTGCAACCTTTGGTTTGAATGGTGAAGGATTGCCGATATTAGTTGCCCATCCCGCCGTGATTGCATTTTTGCAAGGAACGACGCTGATTGCATCGGTATTGTTATCGTTGATATTGACGCAAAAAATTGCCCGTCAATCTTTCCGATTACTGCTACCGCAACATTTGGGTATAGTAATTTTGGCAATTAGTTTGTGGGCAATTATTATCCCTGTTGCATAAATGCCCAGAAATAAATTTCTGGCTGAAAGCTAAAACCCGTTAAAACGGGTTGGGTTTTTCGGTTGGGTTGAGAGATGAAACCTACAATACAGCCAGTAGGGTGCGTTAGCGCTAGCGTAACGCACCGTTCCACCATATTTATTATCGCTGCGTAAGTCCTCTATTAAAGAAGTTAAAGGACTAAAGTACTTACTACAAACTTGTAAGAAAAACTTACGCTTTGAACGTTAAAATCGGTTTCAAACGCGCCACCACACTCACTATCTTTGCTGCCACTTGAGCATCAATAACTGGTTGAATCGGTTTATAAGCCGCAGGTGCTTCTTCGATTCTGCGTTCTTCGCGCAAAGTAATACAATCTACCCCAGCTAAACCCAAAACTTCCTCATTTTTATTTGCACCCTCGCGACTAAGTTCAAACCGAGATTTCAGCCTTCCCGCACCATGAGAAGCAGAAGCAAGAAAATCTGGATTTCCTTTACCAACTAACAGAAAAGATGCAGCACCCATCGAACCAGGGATAATCACAGGTTGTCCTGCATGGGCGGGAGTTGCACCTTTGCGAATTACCCATCCGGCACCTTCTGGTAGCGTGATATTGTGGGGCAAATCGTAAACTAAAGGTGCTTCGATATCTCCATAAACTTCTCGCAGACGCAGGCGCAACAATTCTGCTAATAAAAGTCGGTTGACAAAGGCATAATTTGCCGCAGTTGCTTCTGCTTGTAAGTATTGAGTCACCAAATCTGGGTTGGCTTTAACAGAGAGGGGAAATAGGCGAGATTCAGGAAATGGGAGATTTTTAGGCCATGCAGACTGGGCAAAATCGCGCCACATACCGCCAATATATTTACCCACATTGCGGGAACCAGAATGAATCATAAAGGCAAGTTGTCCTTCGCGCACACCCCAAGCGAAAGCTGTTGCTTTATCATCTACTTTTTCCACCATTTGTACTTCGACAAAATGGTTACCCGAACCGATGGTAGCAAGTCCGCCATCGCGCACCAATCCATCTTCTGGGACTAATTCTTCTGGTGCCCATTTCGCATTTCCTGACATTGAACCGCTTAAATAAACGCGGTCAATTTCGGTTGCTAATTGGTCGAGGTTAGATTTGGTGATGCTACCAGTAGGTTTATCCAGCATTGCATCTAGAAAACCTGGGATTCCATGCTGAAATAAGGTGCGACAAGTGTGAGCTGTCATGGTAACGTCGCGAGTACCAAAAAAGTAGTCGCCTTTCATTAATTGTACAAAGCGATCGCGCCGTTTAAAAAATTCTTCAATTCCCAAATCTGCGACGTGTAAACGCATCCCGCAATTAATATCCGAACCGACAGCAACTGGTATAATTTGATCGGCTGTTTCTACTACCGAACCAATAGCAACTCCCCCATCTCCTGGATGAAAATCTGGAGTCGCACAAGCACGACAAACGCATCCTCCCGCCGGATGTCGCACGTTAGCTAAATTTGCCAATTGTTTGAGTGCTTTTGCTTCCACGGGGAAACTTTCTGGAAGCAAAACTTCGGCAATTGGTGCGTCGGGTGAATTAGAAAGGCGAACCGAATATGTACGATTTTCGTAACTGACATCAAGACCTTGGCGAGACAATGCTCGCAGCAATCGATTGAGATTTTTTGGCTGCATGAAAACTCCGTTGCAGGTTTATAAGTAGCCTGCGTTATGTGTAGACTCACATCTTGCACCAGTCGCCGTTACCTAGTCACCGTCACCCTTAAGGGTGCGGCTATACAAACGAAGTCCGCCTTCGCGGACTGAAGAAAAATCAAGAGTTTGTTAGCCTGCGTAGACAGGCTTTGTTTGTCTAGTCCTACCCTTCGAGGGTAGGTGCAAGATGTTTGTAGAGAGAATAGGAGACTTTGGTTCAGCAGCCGCAGTCTTAGTTCTTCTATAATAATGCTTTGAGGATTTCGGTGTCAATATAATCGATTATATTGGCGATCGCATCAACTCTATGTCAAGCTAAAAAACATGAATAACAGTAAAGAATTATTCACCATCGGGCATTCCAATCATAGCATTGAAGCGTTTATTGCGTTGCTTCAACAGCATGGAGTTACGGCGCTGGCGGATGTGCGATCGCATCCCTACAGTCGCTATTTACCCCACTTCACTCAATCCCCTTTAAAAGCCGCACTTTTAAATGCCGGAATTCGCTATGTTTTTCTGGGAAAAGAGTTAGGCGCAAGACCAAATAATCCCGATTGTTATGTTGATGGTAAAGCACTTTATGAAAGAATTGCTGCCACTGAATTATTCTCAGAAGGAATTCAACGCTTACTCAAAGGCGTAGAAACTTATAAAATTGCCCTCATGTGCGCGGAAAAAGACCCTATTACCTGTCATCGCGCCATTTTAGTTTGTCAAAATCTCCGGCAATTTGAATTAGAAATCAATCATATTCTCAACGATGGTAATTTAGAATCCCACAATCACCTCGAAGAAAGGATGTTAAATTTGCATGGGTTAAGCGACGCCCAACAAAATAAACCCAAGCAGCTATCGCTTTTTGATGCGGTACAATCAACAGATACCTCTATTCGCCCTAAAGAAGAAAGGCTCAAAGAAGCTTATCATTTACAAGGCGATAGGATTGCCTACCAGGAAAAAACAAATGAAACAGACTCTTGATTTATACACGATTGGCTTTACTAAAAAAAGCGCCCAACAATTCTTCGATACCCTCGTAAAAGCGGGAGTTAAACGAGTCGTAGATACCCGACTGAATAATGTATCCCAGTTGGCAGGGTTTGCCAAACGAGAAGACCTTAAGTATTTTCTGGGAAAGATTGGGAATATTGAATACATTCACCTGCTGGAGTTAGCACCCACAAAAGATATTTTGGACGCATATAAAAAAGATGGCGGAGATTGGGAAACCTATGAGAAGAAGTTCTTGCAACTGATGCGCGATCGCCAAATCGAGGAACGCATTTCACCAGACATTCTACAGGGTGGATGTCTCCTCTGTAGCGAAGCCAAACCCCATAATTGCCATCGCCGTTTAGTTGCAGAATACCTAAACGAAAAGTGGGGGAATGTCAAGATATGCCATCTGTAACTAGATTAATTTGTCTCGCCAATTCGTGGAAACATGGCGACAGGTGTATCGCTGGAATTAGCACAATTAAAGGACAGTGGATTCGCGTAGTTTCCGATTTACCCGATGGTCGAATTACCAAAGAAATGCGACAGATTGGCGGGACAGAACCCGCCTTATTAGATATTTTAGCCATTCCTTTAGCCAAAACCGGGCCAGATTACGGCTTTGAAACCGAAAACCTCTCAGTTTTGCCGGGAAAATGGGAGCGAGTCGGAGAAGTTACACCCGCACACCTGCTCAAATTTTGTAGCAAAGAAGAGTACATTTTGCACAACGATTTGAGACATGTGGAAGTTCCCTATTTGCAATCCTTGCCAGTATCTCAGCGACGGACTTTGGAATTAATCAAAGCAGTAAAAGTGTCCGTTAGACCCCTGGGAACGAAATACGAAGGCAGTCAAAAATGGGAAGGGACAATTGTGACCGAAAGCGGTAAAAAATTGACAACAAGTATCACAGATCCGGTATTTGTGAGAAAATTGGACTTAGGATATCGGCCTGAAAATCATTGTTTGGTTACGGTTAGTTTAAGTATGCCTTGGCGTCCGGATGATTGGAGAGGAGAAGGCGATCCTTGTTGGAAATTGATCGCAGGTGTGGTGGAATTACCGGAGGAACATAAGCCAAAAATAGAGAGCAAAGATGATTTGGATGACTTGCCGTTTTGAAATGCGATCGCATTAAGATCCTGAGTCAAAAACCCTTGGCGATCGCATATATTAAAGATAGGTAGCAATGGGCAATTTTATGATGCGGTACAAAGAACGCTATTTGGTAGATGAAAACGGAAATCGCATTGGGGTATTTCTGGATATCGCAGATTACCAAAAACTTCTGGAAGAGCTAGAAGAGTTGGAAGCAATTTGTGCCTATGACGCTGCCAAGGAATCTGATGACGAAGCAATTCCCTTTGAAGTTGCGATCGCTGAAATTGAGCAGGATCCGGAATGAACTATACTATCTTTATCCTGCGACGCGCTCAAAAAGATCGCGATGTTTACCGCTGAATTTTGGCTGAGAATGAGGTGCGATCGCCCCTCCAGATTTAGTCACACATATCCCTTCATGGCATACCTTGGAGATACTTAGCGATAGACAGTTTCAAGATATTCGTAATCATATTGCAAAACCCTCCTAGTTAATGTACTGAATTTGGTAAACAGGAGCGACATTTTCATCCATTAGATAGCGAATCATTTTGGTGCTTTTCCACTACTTCTTTTATATTCCCAGGTGCAGCTAATTCCCGTTGGCGGCGAAGTGCTTTGTGTACTTCTGGATCGCGTCCGTATTTCGCTATCCGTTCCCGCAGTCGGATGATTGCAGGATGGGGATTCATTTCTTGATTCTTCCATTGCTGGTGACTCCACTCTAACCAATCTGCAAAGTATTTCCCGATAGTTTCTTTGTTATGCAAGTAATACAAAATCGTCGCGTAAACTTGCTCTAAAGTCACAGTCCGAAATTTCGGCACAATTTCCTCTGGACTTAGCTTGCGATGAATATATTCATAGAGAATACTTTCAATGCCAACCCGCGTCCCTTTAATCCGAATGTCCTTCGGTGCTAGAAAGTCGAAATAGTCTTCTAATTGCATGGTTTATCCCTCCCTTGACTCACCATTTTAGTTTAATTGACAGATGAATAACAAAGTTATAATCTGGAGCTGAAAGATTATAACTGAAATATGGAGGTGATTTTTGGGAGTGATGCACCTTGAATTTTTCCTCCCATATTCACGAATCAATTCTATCTAAAATTAAGTGTTCTGGTATCCAAAACTTATCCATCGGCATCAAAATCGCTTCGGGGATAAAGATATCCATTTGTTGCCCCCTTAAAATTGCGGGTGGCAATAAACCAAAGAGTTCGCCATATTCTTTCACTTCTTCCAGGATCAGATCGAATTCTTCTTGTACCTCATCGGGGTCAAGACAGTGAATTCCTCCTTCATCTTCGTAATATTCCTCCTCCTCGGGGTTGAAGGGGGAAGGGATCAGCTGATCCAATAAGTAATCTAACTTCTCGAATTCCCGACGCGGGATCAGGGCGGCGACTTCTTCCCCCGCTTGGTGTAAGATGATGCGATCGCCATCCAACACGACGCGGGCAATCGCCTCCTCCAACTTCTCCCTAACTTCATCAGTACTTAAACGGATAAATCCCGCATCTTCACCAACCGACTCTTTGTTTGTGCGCGATCGCATAACATCCCTCCCAAGGTCAAGGCACAATAGATTAAGTCGATCGTGCCAAACTAACTCAAGTCCTTATTTAAACCTTTTTTTCCCTATGACTCATCCTTTCCTCCAACGCCTCCACAGTCCCCAACGTCCCGTTATCGTCTTTGACGGCGCGATGGGAACCAACTTGCAAGTGCAAAACCTCACCGCCGACGACTTTGGCGGTGCGGAATACGAAGGTTGCAATGAATATCTGGTACACACCAAACCAGAAGCAGTAGCAAAGGTGCATCGCGACTTCCTGGCGGCGGGTGCGGATGTGATCGAAACCGATACTTTTGGCGGCACTTCCGTTGTGTTGGCAGAGTATGACTTAGCAGATCGGGCGTATTATCTCAACAAAACCGCCGCAGAACTTGCCAAGCGCGTCGCCAGTGAATTTTCCACACCAGAAAAACCGCGATTTGTAGCAGGTTCGATGGGACCAGGTACTAAGTTGCCGACGTTGGGACATATTGGTTTTGACACGTTAAAAGCTGCTTTTATCGAACAAGCAGAAGGACTTTATGACGGCGGCGTCGATCTATTTATCATCGAAACTTGTCAGGATGTGCTGCAAATTAAAGCGGCGTTGAATGCAGTTGAAGCAGTGTTTCAGAACAAAGGACAGCGGATTCCCATAATGGTTTCCGTGACGATGGAAGTTCAGGGGACAATGCTTGTAGGTTCCGATATTAGTGCCGTCCTATCGATTCTGGAACCTTACCCAATTGATATTCTCGGTCTAAACTGCGCCACCGGACCAGACCGCATGGCAGAACACATCAAATATCTCTGCGAACATTCGCCGTTTGTAGTTTCTTGCATTCCCAATGCCGGGTTACCCGAAAATATTGGCGGTCACGCCCATTACAAATTAACGCCGATGGAACTGCGGATGGCGTTGATGAAATTTGTCGAAGATTGGGGCGTGCAAGTAATTGGTGGTTGTTGCGGGACTCGCCCCGAACACATTCAAGCATTAGCCGAAATTGGTAATACTTTGACGCCAAAACAACGGCATCCTGAATTTGAACCTTCGGCAGCTTCTATTTATAGCGCCCAACCTTACATTCAAGATAATTCTTTCCTGATTGTGGGGGAAAGATTAAACGCCAGCGGTTCTAAGAAATGCCGCGATTTACTCAATGCAGAAGATTGGGATGGACTCGTTTCTTTGGCAAAATCCCAAGTAAAAGAAGGCGCGCACATCCTCGATGTCAACGTCGATTATGTGGGGCGCAACGGCGAACGGGATATGCACGAATTGGCTTCGCGCTTAGTCACAAATGCTACCTTGCCCCTGATGCTCGACTCGACGGAATGGCAGAAAATGGAGGCGGGTTTAAAGGTCGTCGGAGGTAAGTGTATCCTCAATTCCACCAACTATGAAGATGGGGAAGAACGCTTCTTCAAGGTGTTGGAATTGGCGAAAAAATACGGTGCTGGTGTCGTGATTGGCACTATCGACGAAGAAGGGATGGCGCGGACGGCGGATCAGAAGTTTGCCATCGCACAACGCGCCTACAACCAAGCCGTCGCATTCGGCATCCCGCCCCACGAGATATTTTTTGATACACTCGCTCTACCAATTTCCACGGGGATAGAAGAAGACCGCGCCAACGGAAAAGCCACCATCGAATCGATTCGCCGCATCCGGCAAGAATTGCCAGGATGTCACGTTCTTTTAGGTGTATCCAATGTATCTTTCGGGTTAAATCCAGCGGCGCGGGTTGTCCTCAATTCCATGTTCTTGCACGAAGCCATGCAAGTGGGAATGGATGCGGCGATTGTCAGTGCGAGTAAAATTTTGCCCTTGGCGAAAATTGAACCAGAACATCAAGAAGTTTGCCGCAAGTTAATTTACGACGAACGGCAGTTTGACGGGGATATTTGCACGTATGACCCCTTAGGGGAGCTTACCAAACTATTTGAAGGGAAGACAACCAAGCGCGATCGCAGCGGCGATGAAAACCTCCCCGTAGAAGAACGCCTCAAGCGTCACATTATAGACGGCGAACGCATTGGTTTAGAAGCCGCATTGGCAAAAGCACTAGAACAATATCCACCATTAGAAATTATCAACACCTTCTTGTTAGATGGCATGAAAGTGGTGGGAGAATTGTTCGGTTCGGGACAAATGCAACTACCTTTCGTATTGCAATCAGCCGAAACCATGAAAGCAGCGGTGGCATATTTGCAACCGTTCATGGAAAAAGAAGAAACTGGCGATAATTCCAAGGGAACATTTATCATTGCCACCGTTAAAGGCGATGTCCACGATATTGGTAAAAACCTCGTGGATATCATTCTTTCTAATAACGGCTACAGGGTGATTAACCTGGGGATTAAACAGCCAGTGGACAACATCATCGAAGCTTACGAACAGCACAAAGCAGACTGCATCGCCATGAGTGGTTTGCTGGTGAAATCCACCGCCTTCATGAAAGAGAACTTGGAGGTATTTAACGAACGGGGAATTACAGTTCCGGTGATTTTGGGCGGTGCGGCTTTGACGCCGAAGTTTGTCCATGAAGATTGTCAGAATACTTACAAAGGCAAGGTTGTTTATGGCAAGGACGCTTTCTCGGATCTGCACTTCATGGATAAATTAATGCCAGCAAAGGCAGCAGGAAAGTGGGATGATTTAAACGGATTTTTGGGTGAATTCGCCGAAGAGAATGGCAAAACATCTGCTACAAATGGCAAGGCTGCTAGCGAATCTGAAGCATCATCCGCGAAGAAAGCTGCTGAAAAACCGGAAGTAGAAGATACCAATCGTTCCGAAGCAGTCGCAATCGATATTGAACGTCCCACGCCGCCTTTCTGGGGAAGTCAATTATTGCAGCCAGAAGATATCCCATTAGAAGAGGTTTTCTGGTATTTGGATTTGCAAGCTTTGATTGCTGGACAATGGCAATTCCGCAAGCCAAAAGAACAATCGCGGGAAGAGTATGATGGGTTTTTGGCAGAGAAGGTTTATCCGATTTTAGAGGAGTGGAAGCAGCGAGTTATTGAGGAAAAGCTACTGCATCCGCAGGCGATTTATGGGTATTTCCCTTGTTTGGCTGAGGGGAATTCGCTGTATATCTACGATGCGGAAATGATCAAGGGCGGGCAGGATGCCCACCCCACAAGTCGAGTGGCAACGTTTAATTTTCCGCGTCAAAAGTCTATGCGCCGTTTGTGCATCGCGGATTTCTTTGCACCCGTTGAGTCGGGGAAGTTTGATGTGTTTCCCATGCAGGCGGTGACGGTGGGAAATATTGCGACGGAGTACGCGCAAAAGTTGTTTGCAGAGAACAAATACACCGATTATTTGTATTTCCACGGGTTAGCGGTGCAAACGGCGGAAGCGGTGGCGGAATGGGTACATGCGCGCATTCGTCGCGAGTTGGGATTTGGGGATAAGGAACCAGATAATATTCGCGATATTTTGGCGCAACGGTATCAAGGTTCGCGGTATAGTTTTGGATATCCGGCTTGTCCGAATATTCAGGATCAGTATAAGCAGTTGGAGTTGTTGGGAGCAAATCGCATCAACCTTTATATGGATGAAAGCGAACAACTTTATCCGGAACAATCAACAACGGCGATTATTACCTATCACCCAGTCGCGAAATACTTCAGTGCTTAATTAAGAATTTAAGAAACCCGGTTTTTTAGAAAAACCGGGTTTCTCTACTCATATCTTGCACCAGTCGATTCACCCGCCGTGGAATCAATTCCACGGCTCATAGCGAAAGTCCATTGAAATGGACTGAAATATTATATACCAAGCATTTAGTCCTCTTGAGAGGACTTTCGCTGTTAGCCAGGGAATTGATTCCCTGGCGGGTGAGTAGGCAGGTGCAAGATGTGAGTGTACTTATCAGTCACACGATCGATTTAAAAGGAAGCTCTGACGATGCCTGAACCCGATTGGCTAACAGATGAAGTCTTCGTGGTCGAGGATTTGTTCTCGCCGCAGGAGTGTGAAGAATACATCGAGTTGAGTGAGTCCTTGGGCTACGAGGAGGCGCTGGTGACCTCTCCCTATGGGCAGATCCTACGAACCGACATCCGGAACAACCAGCGCGTTATCTATGACGATTTGGAGCTAGCAGACGAATTCTGGCAGCGAATCGAAGACCTCGTACCGACCAAGAAGGACAATTACTGGGCTGTCGGTGTAAACGAGCGCTTTCGCTTTTATCGCTATGACCCCGGTCAGCAGTTTGACTGGCATCAGGATGCTCCGTTCGAGCGGGACAATAGCGAGCGTAGCTTTTGGACTTTTATGATCTATCTCAACGACGGGTTCGAGGGCGGAGAAACCTCTTTCAATGACTCGTACTCGGATCGGCCTTTTGGGGACTTCCAGGTCTTTCCCCGTACAGGTATGGCTCTGTTCTTCATCCATTCGGTTTATCACAAGGGTGAGCCAGTAATTCAGGGGTGCAAATATGTCCTGCGTACCGATGTCATGTATGCCTCGTATTGGTAGGTCTGCCTATTTAAGAGCAGGGGGAAATAAACCAGTTGCGAAAAAAAAGAGAAAATAGAAGGTATTGAATTTGTTGATTGAAACCTATTTTCAGCAGTTTCGTGAGTTGATTGAAAACTGTAGTGTTGTACAGTCATTCAATCTTTTACCAGAAAAATTTAGGAGAAATTTGAAATTTGGATTATAATAATATATATCCATCTTCCTTGGAAAACCCTACCCAAATAACCTTACTTAACCTGTAGTGATGAGCTATGATCGATTCTCTCAATGTGGCTCGCTACTTCATTGTAAGAGCTTACGAGGACGGTATAGAAGCTGAAATGACCAACATGAAAGTTCAAAAGCTTCTATATTATGCACAAAGCCTACATTTAGCCTTGTACGATGAGCCGTTGTTTGCTGAACAAATCCAAGCATGGCGATACGGCCCTGTGTGTCCTCCTGCTTACAGGTTTTACAGCGAGTTTGAAGCTAAGCAATTACCTATTCCCGATAAAGAATTATTGTTAGAAATTCCTCAAGAAAAGAAAGAGCTTCTGGAAGAAGTTTGGGAATATTTTGGGGGTTACCATGCCTATCGACTTAGCGATATGACTCACTTGGAGTTTCCTTGGAAAAAAGCTCGCAAGGGATTGCCACCTCAAGCAAGTTCAACTGAGCCGATTCTGCTTGAGGATATGAAAGCATTAGGTCATCAGAAGCTAGATTTGATAGAGCGCGATCATCCCGCTTATGAGTCGGTCATGTCTGAAGTCTTGAAGGATACTTCTGATTCACAATCCTCAAATCGCATTAGCAAAGGAGAAGTACGTGACTGGCTCAACTCCCTTCTCGATTGAAGAATCGGAAAATTTCAAGCGTTCTTTCAAAAAGCTTGCTAAAACTCACGGCTCTGATTTTGTTGAGGTTGTTGCGCAAGTTTTAGAAGCTTTGATTGAAGACCAGTACCCGCTCAATTCTCGTAATGAACCTTTACCTGGGAAGATTGATTTACCTGAAGGATGGACTTTTCACAAGTTGCAGTTTAAATTTTCTAAAGGTGCTTCAGGGCAAATCAGATTGATGTATTTAGTCAATCCGACTGATTGTGCAATCAGACTGGTGTGGATTTACAGTCACGAGCAGTTTGCCAAACGTCCTGCTGACAAAGATTTAAAGAGTGTTATTAAAGAAATATTAGATTTTTAGCTAACTGAGTCATTGCTTCATCAGCACGTTGCTTTTCCTGTTCGGCGCGTTGACGTTCCTGTTCTTTCAGTTGAGCTAATTCAACATAGGTGAGGAACCGTTCTCCTGAAGGCGAAAAAATTTCCAGATCGTTTCCTGTTACTTGGAACCTAATTTGTAATCGGGGACTCACCCAGTTATTCATTTCTTCTATTAGTTCTAGTTTCTCTCCAGAACGCAACCAACCGATTGCATCAACTTCATCTAAGTCATAAACATAATATTCTTCAACACCGAAGCGCTCATAAAACTTAAGCTTCTGAAGCATTTCTTGGAATCTTTTCAGACGACTACCGGGAGATAAGACTTCCAATACTACTTGTGGCGGGATATTCTCTTCTTCCCATTGTTTGTAAGAACCTCTGTCGCCTTTTGGTCTGCCAAAAACAACCATAGTATCGGGTGCTTGGCTAGTCTTGTTATCGCCTTCAACGGGATACCAAAGTAAATCCCCTGCAACAAACACATCGAGATTATTGGCAAATAACAGTTCTAAATTTTCTTTAATTGTCACAATCGGGCGAAATTGTTTGGTGTTGTCTGCCATTGGTTGACCATCGCTTTCCGGGTAAATGATGGCGGGCGCGGTATTGGTTGGTAGTTGTTTGACCATGTTGCTGCCTCGCGAACCTGGGAGGACTGCTTTCATTGTAGCGATCGCCGTCTGCGTATCATCACCGCGATCGCGTTCGCACTGCTTGCCTCGAATACACCTAGTTGGGTCAAATTCTCCCAAGTTTGTAAAATTTGAAAAAAAAATAGCCGCAAGCTCTTAAAATAAAAAATATGCGTGAATTTACGGCAAATCCGGGCTTCTCCTATTTCTAGACGTTTAGAGGGATATCTAACTTGACGAAATTTGAGGGAATGCTCAAAGTCCTAGCTCACGATCGATTAGTTTCATGTTTTATTCCATTGGTCGAAGAACTTTTATTTGGCAAATCGCTAATCTAGTCGGATTGTTCCTAGCGAGTTGCCATTCTGCTAGCAACCTAAAGGAGGTCAACAATATGAAACTTGACAGTAGTGCCTTTTCCGCAAACGCCCTAATTCCCCCTAAATATACCTGCGACGGTCAAGATATTTCTCCTCCCCTCCAATGGGATGAACCCCCACCAGGAACGCAAAGCTTTGTTTTAATTGTTGACGACCCAGATGCACCGGGTCGGACATTTGTCCATTGGGTTGTTTACGACATACCTGCTGTTGTCCGCGAACTACCACAGCAAGTTCCCACCCAGAAAACTTTAGCTGATGGTAGCATCCAGGGCAGAAATGATTTTGGCAAATTTGGTTATGGTGGTCCGTGTCCTCCCAGCGGCACCCACCGATACTTTTTTAAACTTTATGCCCTCGATCAAACCTTGGGACTGGCAGAGGGTGCTACCAAAGATAAAGTAGTCGCAGCAATGGAGGGTCATATTTTGGCGTCGGCAGAACTGATCGGACGCTATTCGCGACAGCGTTAATTTTTTCGGGTATTGCAAAAAAAAAGCACCTTTTTTAAGGTGCTAAATACAAGCATGAGGATTTGAACTTTTCCAGGACTTACGCAAGAAGAGAAAAGAAACTTGGTTTCGACCGTCGATCTGTGATTGCCAAACCAACGATTTTTCGGAGCGCCCTTTGTTTCTTTGCGTAAGTCCTATTTTCCATTGAGTTTCTAATAACTCAAATTGCTAGTTATCTCTCTTGGAGCGGCTAATGGCTAATGGCTAATGGCGAGATTGGTAAAAATCCTAGATTAGCAATTAGCCATTAGCCATTAGCAACGCCAAAGTTTATAACTAGCAACTTGCGTTAATAGTGCGTTCAACGCTCGGTTCTGTAAGTATTGCGATCGCGCGTTCCCACAGCCGCACCCGCCAAGGACGCGACTAAACCTAGCAAAGAACCAAATACAAACGACCAACCTACTCTAGCCGCATTGCCAGCCAATTCGCGCGCTTGTTGAGCCGATACGTTGGGGGCTTGGTTCGGTATGTTCACCGCGCCCCGCTGAGCTTGGTTGATCGCTTCCCCAGCGTTAGATGCGATCGCTCCAAACGTACCCGCTACCCCACTCGCTAACAGCCAAGAACCCAATGCTAAGGTTGTTGCCCACAAAATTGCACCGTTGAGCATGGCCGTATTGCGGTTCATCGGACCGCTAGCACGAGCTGCAACCCAACTACCGACAAATAAACTAATAAACAAACTGATAATTGACCAAATGCCTATACCAGTGCCAACATCCCCAGCATTTGTTCTGGGCGCCCCTGAAGTTGAAAGGCCGCTCAGACCGATGGCAGCACCCAAAGCGCTTAAAATTAATTGCGTTGCTAAAGCAACCAAAACACCTGCAATAATTGGCCCCCACCTGACGCGGTCGTGATAATCAACAACGCGAGTCCCTACGACTGGCTCAGCAACAATATTTTCTCCTGGTCTATTTACGTATGTCACGGTTTTTTCCCTCCGTTATGCCTCGATCCGAATCTAGTTTTTATCTTTGGCGATCTTTACGCTTGAGCTTTAATGTAGGGCGAAATAGATCCGGTGAATATCTACCAGTAGAAAGAACTGCTATCTATCAAAAGAAATAAATAGAATAATTACGTAGCTTTGACGATGTTAATTGGTAATTGGTAATTGGATTAAAAGGCTGCGAATTCTTGACAACTATCCATTAAACTCGAACTCTTTAGAGCGTATTTGATAAGTATTTGATCTCCCTATGCCCCCTTGTTAATGAGGGTTAAGGGGGAGCCAAGTCTCCCTTTTTAAGGGGGATCAAAGTCCCACTTGTTAAGGGGGATTTAAGGGGATCTCCAACTAATAAAGGTAACGCGAACGACTGTTGAAAATCATATAACAGTAAATAGTCTTTTTGTCAAGCCCAGACTGCCCAGATCGTGTGTAGGCGATCGCGTGTGACAGTTGCGTAAGTCCTGAGTAATATAAAAGTCTAGCAGCAGATTCAGGAGTTTGGAAGGAATCAGTAGTAATGGCATCTTCCCTATTTACACAATCTCCCCCAACCTACACGATCAAACAAAGACCGACAAGCGGATACCGATGCTGGCAGCTACTTTGGAGCATTTTGCTAGTGCTGGCAATTTGGAATGTGCCCCAATGCGCTCTGGCAGATGCCAACCAACAGGATATCAATGGGATTATTCGCACGCGGGAGATGGCTCTGCAAGCTCTCAACACTCGTGATTTTTCCAAAATTGAGCCTTACTTACATCCAACCTTCACGATCACAACGGTCGATAACCGTGTTTTTCATAAGGTGCAAGACTTTGAAAATTACTGGAATCAGCAATTCTCCAGTTCGATCAAAGACATCAAAATGACTTTGAAGGTGGATACTCCCAAAAGGTTTCTGTCGCCAGAGACTGCGGTTTCCTACGGAGATGCGATCGCAACGTTCTATTTCCGGGATGGTAATTCGGCTAATATGGCGATGCGGTGGACAGCCGTGATGCAAAAGTTTCAAGGCAGATGGACAATTCAATCGCTGCATTTCTCTTCTAACCTACTGAATAACCCGGTACTGAATGGTACCCAGCAAGTGGGTCGTGCTACGACAGTTGCCGCAGGGGTGGGCGGCTTTTTGCTGGGGGCAGTCGGGATGCTGCTATGGCATCGCAGGCGTAAACAACCAAGGGAAAGAGTGTAGCCAATATGGTGGAAACAAGTACCGATCGGTTAAGTAATGATATCAGCGGCGATCGCGATCGCCGTGTCAAGGCAACGCTGGTAGTTCTACTAATCTGGGGAATCGTCAGTTTACTCCACTGGCAACCCCAGACCCAATGGTTCATGGTGGGATTAACAGCAGTCCTAAGTATTCAAACAGCAAGAATGCTGATGGCAAAACCGACTTCTCCAACGATTGAGGGCGATGTTGATTTGCCGCAAGTCTCAATTCTAGTTCCCGCTAAAAATGAAAGTGCGGTCTTAATCGATCTAGTTGATAATCTATTTCACCTGAACTATCCAACTACTCATTTAGAGATTTGGGTAATTGATGATGGGAGTACCGATCGAACTCCTCAAATTTTGAGCAAATTACAAACTCAATTTCCCAAGTTACAAGTTCATCGGAGAGAATCAAAAGGCGGTAAATCAGGGGCGCTGAACTCAGTTTTTCCCTTTACGCAGGGAGACATTATCTTAGTCTGCGATGCCGATGCTCAACTTCCTGCGGATTTCCTACAGCAAATAGTTCCTCTATTCCAGCAGAGTGCGATCGGTGCGGTGCAGGTGCGAAAAAGCATTTCTAATGCCGAGCTTAATTTCCTAACTCGTTGCCAACAGATGGAAATGAATTGCGATGCTTTTCTACAAACCCATCGCATTGCTGTTGCTGGAATTACTGAACTCCGAGGAAATGGAATGTTAGTACGGCGAGAATTACTAGAACAGTGCAACGGTTGGAGCGAAGATACTGTCACTGACGATTTGGATCTAACTTTCAAGCTGTATTTAATCGGTACAAAAATTGAGTTTTTTACCCTGCCAGCCATTCGGGAAGAAGGGGTCACAACCTGGAGGAATCTTTGGCATCAACACTGTCGTTGGGCTGAAGGAGGCTATCAGCGTCACCTCGATTATTTTCCTCAAAATTTTACTTTAGGTTGGGCCAAAGAAATGGATTTATTGTTGTTTTTAATATTGCAATTTATTCTTCCTATTGGAGTCATTCCTGACCTGATATGGACAATCTTTTATAGTCACCATGCCGTTCTTTTCCCTCTGCAAACTTTACTCGGTTTTCTTTTAACCGTTGGTTTTATGGCGGGAATTAACCAATTTCAAGATTTACGAGGATGGCGATTAGTTTGGGCAACGATTCAAGGTTCTCTCTACATGGTGCATTGGATACCCGTGATGATTGTGGTAACATTAAGGATCTGCGTGAAAAAGGGGCGATCGCAGTGGGTTAAAACTGACCATTATGGGCGCTCGGCTTAATAAAAAATTGGGTATTGAGATAAATAAACAGATTCAATAGCGCCAAAGAAACAAAGATTCATGTTAAATTTGTTGATTCAAAACGGGTTAATTTTAGATGGGTTAGGCTCTGCGCCGATGCGGGGGGATATTGGCATTCAAAATGGTAAGATTGTGGCGATCGCATCCTCTCTTCCCCCCAATGCAGATCAAATTGTAGATGCTTCCGGGTTGTGGGTAACACCAGGATTTATCGACATTCACACTCACTACGATTTAGAGTTAGAAATTGCACCGGGATTGAGCGAATCAGTTCGTCATGGCGTTACCAGCGTTGTAATTGGTAATTGCAGCTTGTCTGTTGCAGTTGGTAAACCGCAAATGCTGGCAGATATTTTTCAGAGAGTCGAAACTCTTTCCCATCGGCTGATTGAGAAATGGTTAAAACAGTCGGTTTCTTGGCAGACACCCGCAGAATATTTAGCACATTTACAACAATTACCCCTTGGTGCCAATGTTGCACCACTATTTGGGCATAGTGCCTTACGCGCTCATGTGATGGGATTGGAACGAAGCCTAACAGTTCAACCCTCAGAAACCGAACTCAAAACCATGCAGCAAATCGCCGCAGATGTGTTAGAAGCGGGATTTATTGGTATCTCAATAGATATGTTTCCTTGGCATCGCATGAGTGGAGAATGGCGCGGTTGCACAATTCCATCACAACAGGCTAAATTTCCAGAATATGCTATGCTTGCCGATCTTTGTCGCGAACGAGATTTAGTTTTTCAAGTGACTCCGAATTTACAACGGCTGGCCTCTTTTCTAGATATTCTGCGCCTGGGTTCAGGAATTGGGCAAAAATCCTTAAGATTGACAGTTTTATCAGCGCTGGATGCCGTACACGATCGCAAATTATGGCGCATCTTTTCTCCCCTCCTTTATTTTTGGAACCGCCTGCTTAAGGGAAATGTTCGCTTTCAAACCTTGACTGAACCCTTCACGATTTATTCTGATGGTTCTGTCACTCCTTTATTTGAAGAATTCCCCACAGGCGCACAACTAAATAGCTGCGGTTCGCGACAGGAACGGCAACAATTATGGGAGTTAGAAACTTTTCGCCGCCAATTTCGCCAGGAATGGCTGAATAATTGGCGCAAATCATTCCATCGTCAGTTAGATTTAATGGAAATTGTGCGCTGTCCTGAAACGAGTTGGCAGGGATTAAGTTTTGCTGAAGTTGCCGCTCAAAAGCAACAGGAACCTGTAGATTTGTTTATTGAGGCGTTGCGGAAGTACGACACAGATTTGCGTTGGGTGGCGACGGGAGCGAACGATCGCTTAAAACCCCGTTTAGCACTCATGCAGCACCCCTATATTTTGCCCGGTTTTACGGATGCTGGCGCTCACGTGCGTAACCTGGGTTACTATGATGGGGCTTTATCTTTGCTCAAGCAAGCAGTTGCAACGAAGTTTCTGGCACCAGAAATTGCGATCGCTCGCGTTACAGGAGAACCCGCTGGTTGGTTTAGGCTGGATACAGGCGTTCTCAAAGTTGGTGCCGGGGCCGATCTGGTTTTACTTAATCCCCAAGCGCTCAACCAGCCTATCAGTCCCCAAGTGGAAATATCAGATCCAGTTCTAGATGGTGAACCTCGCATGGTTAAACGCGGATCGGAAGAAATTGTGGAAGCGGTTTATATTAATGGAATTAGAGTTGTTTGTCGGGGTCAAGTTAGCGATCGCTTAGGTCGAGAACGTCTGGGAACCGTTTTATTTCCATCTTTTTGCTCTCATAGTTTATGACTCCAATTTATCCAAAGTTGAAAAATAAAATTAGCGATCGCCTTCTCGATCATCCCTTTACAAACTACTGGGATATTTTTGTTCTCAAACACCAGCACCCCATCAATATCGCCCTTCATATTATCGGCATACTCTTCTTTTACGGCTTACTTTTCGCCATTTGGAAATCGCAAAATTACTGGTTACTATTAGGCTTGCCCCTCACGCAGTTAATCGGATTAGCCGGACATTTTTTATTTGAACGAAGCCATATTGATTTACAAGATGCTGTCTTCTCTTGGCGAGCTTCTTTCTGTTTAGCTAAAATGCTATTTAGGGTTCTATCCGGTCAATATGGAGAGGATATCCGCCAACGTCAGGAAATTTTACGGCAATATCAGTTAAAAGTAGATGTAACCCACTTGTAAATAAAGGTTTTTTATGCAGATTTTTAACAACTGGAATATCATTACAAAAGGTTGGTATATTGCTTGTCCCAGTCAAGCCTTATCTCCAGGAAAAGCAAAATCAGTAGAGATGTGCGGTCAAAAAATAGTCATTTTTCGAGGTGAAGATGGAAAAGTTCGGGCTTTAGATGCTTATTGCCCTCATCTCGGAACAGATTTAGGAATTGGGCAAGTTGATGGAAATTGGATTCGCTGTGCATTTCATCATTGGGCGTTTGATGAAACAGGATATTGTCAAAACATTCCTTGTCAATCGGAAATTCCTGCTGAAGCTAAATTACCAGCTTACGCAACTGAGGAAAAATACGGCTTTATTTGGATTTATCCTGATGCTAAAGCACCGGAAGGAGTGGTTGAATTTGACGAACTGAAGGGAAAAGAGATTGTCAGCCAAGCTGATACCGCTTTTGAAAGAAGTTGCCATCATCACATCTGTATGATGAATGGAATTGATGCTCAACATTTGAAGACTATTCATCATTTAGATATCAAAATGGAACTATCTTTACACACAAATGAATTAGGGACGCAAATTGACTTTACAATGCGGGGAGAATTTCCTAAAACAACGCTGCGCGAACGATTGGGTCAGCGATTTTTAGGGTCTAGCTATGAGTATTCTATGCGCTATGCACATGGTTGTATTGGTTTGCTGACGATGATGAAAAATGTGCGGCTATTTCCTCCGCTTCATACGATCTATGCTTACACTGCGATCGCACCAGGAAGAACGCGAATTCAACCGATTTACATTACTGAGAAACGTCAAGGTATTGTTGGATATTTGCTCAGTCAGTTCTTATTGTTGTGTACCCGCTTGGCTTACTATATGCTCAGAGATGAGGATGGCAAGATTTACGACAATATTCGCTTTAATCCCCAGGTACTCCTCAGCATTGATACGCCACTGACTCAGTATATGCAGTATGTAAACCAACTTGAACCGTCTCGATGGTCGCCGAGTGTCAAGGATGAATACTGAATTAAACCAACCACTCTGAGATCTGTCACATTGCTCAGAACCTCCAGCAGATTTGCTCAGTAGACTGTTAGTAGTATTCCCCAAAACCGAGTCTCAGTACTTCCCGAACGATGAATAGTTGGCTGGTTCCCGTTAAAGAGTTGCGCCCAAGCGATCGCACCGCAATGTACACCCTAATGAACAGCCATTTTAAAGGCATAACCTGGGATGGGTTCCAGACCGATCTCGATCGCAAAAACTGGGTGTTATTGTTAAGAAATGAAACAACTAATACTCTTAAAGGTTTTTCAACCCTAATGTTCTGTCAAACGAAGTTTTTAGGAGAGAAAATCAGCGTTATTTATTCAGGAGATACCATCGTCGATCCCAGTGCTTGGTCAAGTACGACCCTACCCCGGAGTTGGATCGCCGCCATCAACTTTCTGCGTCAAAAATATGATGAAAATAAACTATACTGGCTCCTAATTTGCTCTGGTTTTCGTACCTATCGCTTTCTTCCCACCTTTTGGAAAGAGTTCTATCCCCGCTACAATACAAATACACCTGTCTCTATTCAAAATTTAATGGCAATTTTGGCAGAAGAATATTATGGCGAGTTCTATAACAAAGCAACTGGAATTGTCCGCTTTAAATCTCCCCAAATTCTTCGGGATGGATTAATTGAAATTCCCAAAGAACGACAGAACAACCCCCATATTCAATTTTTTACAACCAAAAACCCTGGCTATCGGTTTGGGGATGAATTGGTTTGTTTGACAGAAATTTGTGATGAAAATCTCACCCATGCTGGACAACGGATGTGGGAGGCAGAATCGTCGCTAGAAGTTGTGCAAGACTCTGTTTTAATTTAATTTTTATGTCTCTTAACAAACCACATTCAACATTTAATAATCCAACGCAATTTATTCAGGGATGGTACTGGGCGCTACCCTCTAGAGAATTAAAAGTTGGTAGGGTGAGGGCTGTAACGCTTTTGGGTAGAAATTTAGCAATTTATCGAGGTGTTAGCGGTCAGGTAGTGGCGGTAGATGCCTATTGCCCCCACATGGGCGCTCATTTGGCAGAAGGAAAGGTAGATGGGGATGGAATTCGCTGTTTTTTCCATAATTGGAAGTATGATGCTAATGGAATTTGCGTAGATATTCCTTCGTTGGAAAAACCCCTACCTGTCTCTATCAAAACTTGGCATACGGCGGAACAGTATGGTCTGATTTGGGTTTGGGTGGGAGAAGAAAAGCCCTATTTGCTTCCTTTTGTACCGGAACTAGAACAGGCAGATTGCGATTATATTTTAGGGACTCGGTTTATTAAAAATTGTCATCCTAATGTGTTGTTGATTAATGGGATCGATGCTCATCACTTTAATACAGTCCACAATCTGCCTCTAGAAATTGTATTTGATTCAAAAGAATTGAATCCTAATGCGATCGCTTTTAGCAACACAACAAAGGGAGGTGATGATTCTTGGTTAATTCGTTTGATTCGTCCTCTCTACCAAAATGAAGTTACTTATAGTATGTGTTATTGGTATGGCAGCACGGGAACAGTAACGCTAGGCCCAGATTTTTTGCACTTCTATATTGTATTTGCACTGCGAACGATCGAGGGGGGTAAAACTGAGGGACAAACGGTTTTAATTACACCGAAGAGAGATGGATGTTTGGGATGGGGAATTAACCGGGGGTTACTATGGTTAACGCAGCAGGTTGGTAATTACTTTGCCAAGGGGGATACACAAGTTTTTCAGACGATTCAATTTGACCTTAAAACTCCCACAAAAGCCGATCGCTCAATTCTAGAATTTATTCAGCACTTTAACCGCCAGAAAGCGCTTACCTGGAAAACTTGGGAATCTGTTGAGAATGTAGAAAATAGCGATCGCAACTATCCACCGACCTCTTTAGTACTCTAGCATGACTCACACTTTATCAGAATATCAAATTGCTGGATTAAACTTGCCTCATGCGACTCCTAACGATCGATTAAGGCGGGTTTTGACGGCAGCATTGCCGAATCAAGGAAGTCCTACAGTCAGCTCAAATTTCCATTATTGGGAAGCTGAATTTTTTAACCTGGATCGAGTCAAAGTTTTTCAAGCAGCGAATGATGCCGAACAGTCTGCTATTCTTCAACTTGCCAATCGCAGCTTATTAGAAGAAGCCTATTACATTGAGAATGCAGGCGTTGGTTATATGGCAAAGATGGTGCTTTTAGCAGAAACAATTGAAGAACGAATGCTGTACGGATTGTTTGTGGCGGATGAAGCAACCCACTTAAGCCAAATTAGTTGTTTCTTGCCAGAAATTGAATTAACAGGTAGTAACGATCCGTTTCTGGATTTATTAGCAGAAGTTGTTGAAGGTACGGATAAAACCCTGTTGTTATTTGTGCTGCAAGTGGTGTTAGAAGGGTGGGGTTTAAGTCATTACCGCCGACTCGCAAAGGAATGTCACCATCAAGTGCTGGCAGAGGTTTTTTATAGTTTTTTGGACGTAGAAGCACGCCATCATGCAACGGGAAGTTTATTGTTTGAGGAAATTCCGATTTCAAAATCTAGTCAAACATTAATTATTGAACTGTTAGCAAGATTTCTGATGATGGTACAGGTTGGCCCGCAAAACGTACTAGCTGCGATCGCACAGGTGAAAGGACATCTTTCGCGATCGCAAAAAATCCAAATCCTAGAAGAGTTGGATACGGAAACTCATAGCGGGAAAAGGTTACAATTGTTGCGATCGCTAATGCGGGGAAAATCAGCAGATGCGATCGTTCAAGCTTTAGAGGATCGAGGTGCTTTTGTCCCCTTACCTGCTCATCAGTGTGTCAACCCAATTTAAACCTTTGATATGGAAAATCAACTATTAGATCGTACAACAATTGATCGCAAGTTGCAAATTAATTATAAACGCAACAAACAGCAAGACCATACAGCTTTAATGGATGAAGCAGTGGAAAAGTTTTGCTATGAAGATTGTAAAAATGAGTATTGGAATCCAGAGGAGTTTTCTTTACTCTATGGTACGCCTTTATGGGAACAAGCCAGCCCCCATCAGCGCCTAATTTTGAATCAGCTTTATTGGGTAGCTTACTACTCGCAAATTGTCTCCGCTGAAATTGCCACGATCTTTTTCAATCAAACCAGCGCCACTGGACTTTACGCTCGTGAAGATTTCCGCTTAATCTGCGATACATTGGATTTAGAATCTTCTCAAGAACGCGCCCATATTAATGCATTCCGCACCATTGCCAAACAAGTTGAACAAGCTTTGTTTGGAGAACTGATTTTTACCTACCCGATGCGGAGTCCCTTTACTGAAACAATGGTTTATGCTGATACTAATGCGTTGAAAACTTGGTGGAAAAAGATTCAACTTCAATACTTTGGGTTAATTTCTGCGAATAATACTTTTTTGGCTTGTCAGTATTTTACAGTCAGAGGAGTGCGGACATTGAATGGTAAATTAATTCAGCACAAACTCAGCAACTATTATCAAAAACATCCTCAGCAAGACTTAGCACCCATTCCTGCTAAAATTTCTTACTATCACTTTCTAGATGAAAGCTTTCATTTTAATAGTTCGACAATTTTATCTCACGATGTTGTCACTTGCCTTGCACCACCAACAGCTTTTGAAAAGTTGGTGGCAAATTTAGGGTTATGGGGATGTCAAAGGGATCATTTTCACTTTTCGGCGGCAATTAATGGGATTTTTTGGTACGATCCGGCGCTGTATGGCAAAATTTATCGCGTGTTGCGATCGCCCGTTTTCAACTTAACCGAAAAAGAGGCTAAAGACATGATGAGGCGCTGTTTTACCGAAGAATCAGAGGGATTGCACCGCAGTTATTTAACGCATCAGGAAGCAATGGCATCTTATAAAGTGTATGTTGAAAAACTTGATTATCTGTGGAAACGCAATCGAGAAATGTCACTGATGGCATCTAATTCAATTTCCCAATATTTGGCTACTCAAAAAAGTTCTTTTCAACGCTTTGAACGGCAGGATTTTGATCGTGTCTGATTTATATACAATCTCCTTTCCCGGAACTGATTATCCGCCTATTACTTTACAACCACATCAAAATTTATCCGAACATCTAACTATTCAGAATTCACCTGTATTGTTTGGCTGTCGGACTGGAATTTGTGGAACTTGCTTAGTTGAAGTTATTGGTGATATTCCTGCTGCTAAGGTCGATGAACAGGAAGTGCTGGATACCTTAGCGCCCGATCGTCCCAATGCCCGGTTAGCTTGTCAACTTGACCTTACAGCCAATGTTGAAATTTGCCAACTAGATAGATGATGTCTTCTGTTCGAGTATTTAACGTTATGCAATTGGCAGATTTCTGGTACATTGTCGCATTGAGCGACCAATTAAAACCTAACACGGTGTTAGCCCGATCGCTCTTAGGAGAATGGCTAGCAATCTTTCGGGGAGAAGATGGACAAGCAGTGGCGTTGCGCGATCGCTGTTTGCATCGCAGTAGTCGCCTATCCGCAGGAAAGATTTGTAACGGCGCATTGCAATGTCCTTATCATGGCTGGATGTACGATCGAAATGGCAATGTTATTGCCGTTCCTTCTGAAGGAAATTCGTTCAAAATTTCCCAGCAGCGTAGAGCAAAGTGTTATCCAACAAAAGAGCAAGATGGTTATGTTTATGTGAGGTTAATTGACAATCCTAACGAACATTTCGATCCCTTTTCCATGCCTCATTATCAAGAGCCAGGATGGGAAACAGTACGAGTAATTAATCGTTTTAGCAATAATGTTACTAATTGTGTAGAAAACTTTATTGATATTCCCCATACTGCCTTCGTGCATCCAGGCGTTTTCCGCAACTATCGCCAACAAAAGTTAGAAATGATGGTAGAGCGGAAAAATGGTTCTGTTTTGGTGGAGTATAGTAATGAAACGAGCAATCTAGGATGGTATAGTCGTTTTCTCAATCGGCAGGGTGCTAAAATTAAACATAGCGATCGCTTTTATATGCCGAATATTACCTGCGTAGAATACAAGATGGGAAACAACCGCCATTTATTCATTACCAGTCAATCGATTCCCGAAACTGAAAATTCAACGCTAGTTTACACGGATGTTACTTATAACTATGGCATTTGGAATAAACTAGCACGTCCGTTTATCCGATGGACAGCACAATATATTATTCAGCAGGATGTGAAAATTTTGGGCATTCAAGGGGAAGCGATCGCCAAATACGGAACCCACTTTTCTCACAGGCCTGCTGATACGATTCATGTGTTTGTAGAGTCTATTCAAGATGCGATCGCGTCTGGACAAGATCCCCGACAACTAGCCGATAAATCGGTTAAAGTTACATTTTGGGTCTAAGATTTTGCTATGCAAAGCTTTGTACAAGTTATAGTTTTTGTTGCTTTTATCGGATTGGTTGGATGGACTATCTTCGATAAATCTGGTCGAACTAAACTCCAAGCAAAACGTCTGGAAGATTGGTTATTAGACAGCGCTGGACTGTTTGTGCAAGGAATGCTGATTCCACTCCTGCAAGTTACGTTTATTTATCAGATGGATCCTTATGGTTTACCGATGCCAAAAGAATGCCTTAATCTGCCTCTGGTTTTCAGCTTTCTTCTCAGCTTTGTTGCGGTTGATTATCTCTATTATTGGAATCATCGCCTGTTGCATACTTTTTTTTGGCACATCCATCAAGTGCATCATACAGTGACTCATTTAGATGTTTTGGGAACATCTCGTAACACCATTTGGGCAAGCTTTCTAATTGTTTATCTGTGGGTTCATACGCTATTTCTGTACTTGCTAGCCGATCCCGCAGGCTATCTTTTAGGAGTTAGCTTAACTTCTGCCCTAGATTTATGGCGACACAGCCAACTAACCATTCCCTCAAACAGTTGGCTTTACCGTTATTTATCTCCTTGGTTGATTCTGCCACAGGATCACGCATGGCATCATTCTAGCCAGTTTCCCGATCGCAATTACGGTGCAAATCTGAAACTTTGGGATAAGTTGCATGGAACTTATTATGAAGAAAGTGAATTGCCAACCGAAATCGGAACCGCAACCTCATTAACTTTCACTCAAAAGCTTTTATTTCCTTTTTTATGACACTGCTGAGTAAAATTATTTTATTTTTTCCTGCTATCGTTTTATTGGTAACAGGCGGATCGCTCATCTATTTTGCACATGCACCCAGCATCCTCAGCGTTTTGGCTGTATTGTTTTCTCTTTACGGATTACCTGTTTTAGTTTACCGATTGCATCAGTGGATATATCCGCTTCGAGAGGGCATTAGTTATTTACAAGGAAAGGAGTATAGTCCTTGGTGGGGTAGCCATCAAATTCAGGTTATTTATATTGCAATTCCAGCTTTAGAGGCTGTGTTGCGACTGATTCCAGGGGTATTTTCCGGTTGGTTGCGTTTGTGGGGTGCGAAGGTAGGGCGAAATGTGTACTGGACACCAGGGCTAGAAATTGCCGATCGCGGTTTGTTAGAAATAGGCGATCGCGTTGTAATTGGACATCGAGTTGGCATTTATTCTCACGTTATTAAACCTCGAAAACAAGACTTAATGTTATATGTCAAAAAAGTCAAAATTGGTAATGATGCCTTTGTGGGTGCAGGATCGCATCTTGCCGCCGGTGTAGTAATTGAAGATGGCGTTTATATACCTGTTATCACTAACCTTTATCCCAATCAAAGGGTGAAATAATGCGTCAGTTAATTCAACTCTTTGGGCAACTTCTTGCACCAACTTTCCAGCGATTTTATCAAGCATTGGATAACCCTCAATTAACCCAAGAATTTGTCCAGCGCGATATTTGCGATCGCCTGATTCAAAGCGAGTATGGCAAATCCTTGGGAATTCAGTCTGTAGCAGATTGGCAGCGCGTCCCAATCGTTGATTATGACAAGCTTCAACCTTGGATTTTAGGAGAACAAAATTCTAAACGTAAGCGAATTCCACTTACACCAGAACCCATTTTGTTTTATGAAAAAACCTCTGGGAGTAGCGGTGCAGTTAAATGGATTCCTTACACGCGATCGCTCCGAAAATCGTTCAATCAAATGTTTTGTGTATGGGCGCACGACTTAATTAAAAATGGCCCTAAATTCTCAACGGGAAAGCTCTATGCCTGCATTTCGCCACAGTTAAACTTACCAGACTCTGACCCAGAAAATTCTCTTTCTTTGCAAGATGACTTGGATTACTTAGATAATTGGTTGCGCTGGTTACTGCGACCTTGGTTGGTGATCCCAAAGAAACTCGATCGCCTGCAGGATACCGAGGGCTTTAAACATCAGCTTTCTCTAGCATTATTGCAGGCAGAACAACTCGAAATCATTTCTATTTGGAGTCCCAGCTTTCTCCAAATTCATTTAAACTACATTCAGGATAATCAGGAATTATTGCGAAAAGAATTACAGGGAAAAATCTCAGATGAACGCCTGCAACTGCTGACTGAACATCAGATTCCTTGGAGGCAACTTTGGTCTAATTTAAAGCTAATTTCCTGTTGGGATGCTGCCAATGCAGCAGATGGGGCTAAAGGGTTGCGATCGCAATTTCCCGATGTATTAGTTCAGGGTAAAGGTTTGCTAGCAACGGAAGCCCCAATGACGATTCCGTTGCTAGAAGCTAACGGGTATGTTCCAGTGCTGGATGAAGTCTTTTTCGAGTTTGAAGACGATCGGGGTTCCTTGCACGAGTTACACGAACTCAGTATCGGGCAGGACTATACTATAATTTTGTCGCAAAAGGGAGGGTTGTATCGGTATCGAATTGGCGATCGCGTCCGGGTGACAGGTATGTATCGCCACACTCCTTGTTTAGAGTTTTTAGGACGACATGAAGCCATCAGCGATCTAGTGGGTGAAAAGCTACAAGAAAGCTTTGTGCGACATATTTTAGAGCTATTAAACCTTGATGAAACCTGTTTTAAAACTTTAGTTCCAGTTGCTAATCCGCCTCACTATATTCTGTTACTCGATCGGGCTAAAGAAACCTCAGATATCCTTGCTAAACATCTAGATCTTGCTTTGTCAGAATCAATTCAGTACCAGCGGGCGCGATCGCTCGATCAACTTGCACCTCCAGAAGTGTTTATTTCCCCTAAAATTCCTGAATTATTAGCTTTGTACCGCGTGCGATCGGGTAGTATTTGGGGTGGTATTAAGCATCCCATTCTCGCAACATCGCCTATTAACAATTTACTTTTTGATCAACTTAAATTTCAGCTTCAGTAAAATAGTTGAATCGTAAATTTTTCAGAGAAACCCGGTTTCTAGGCGTAAATCCTGAAGAAACCAGGTTTTTGGACAAAACCTGGCTTCCGCTTGATTAGACGTTGTTTAGCGTACTCTGACAGCAGTACCAATTGCAGTGATTAGCAATAAGCAACCGTTTTGATCGACATTGATCGTGCCGGTATCAACTTCAACACCAACAACGGCATTAGCACCGAGACGTTGGGCGCGTCGTTCCAGTTCGGCGATCGCTTCCCGCTGACCTTTCTGGAAAACTTCCTCGTAGCTGCCGGTACGCCCGCCTATAACATCTCGGATACCTGCAAAGAAATCCCGAAACACGTTGGTGCCATAGACGACCTCAGCGGTCACCAGACCCAAGTAGGATTGAATTTCCGAGCCTTGAATCACATCAGTTGTTGTGACAATCATTACAATTCCTCTAACCTGTTTAAGCACCGATTAAACTTTGTTGGCAACAACCAGTTCCCAAATTGAGCAATCCCTGATTAAATATCCAAGGCATAGCAACAATCTAGGAATGGCTCCAAACACAAGGGATATAGACCATGCAAAAGCGGCTCTTGTTCGCAGTCAGTTGGCTGTTATTGGCAGGGGTGGCATTAAGTTGTCCGCAACTTGCCCTGGCAAATGAACCGTTTGTAAACAGCGATAGCATCGCGGAACCCGAAGAACCCGAAGAACCCGAAGAATTTTTGCAGCCACAGCGTCGGTTACTTAACCCGACTCCCCAACAACCTACCTCCGAACTCGATCGCCTATTGCAGCAAGGGCGTCAGCTGGCAGAAGCTGGTAACTTCGCCCCAGCTTTAGCGGTATATCAACAGGCTGCTAACTTAGAGCGTAACAATGCCCGCATCTTTTCCGCTATAGGATTTATACAAGCGCGTCAGGGCAAATTCCAGGAAGCTGTCAACGCATATCGACAAGCGATCGCCCTCGAACCCAACAACCATCTGTTTCACTACGCCTTGGGATACAGTCTTGCTAACTTAGGCGACAATGTCGCTGCGGCAAATGCCTATCGGCGTGCTTCAGAACTCAACAGGGGCAACACTCAAGCTTTTTTGGGACTGGGCGCGGTATTATTCCGCCAGAAAGATTATCAAGGCGCTTTGAGAGTCTACGAACGCGCCATTAGGCTTCAGCCTAGAAGTGTTGAAATCCGCCAGTCCATCGTTGCCGCATTGATGCAACTCAAGCGGTATGATGACGCCATCGAAGTGTTAGAACGAGCGGTCAGCATCGCTCCTGATAACAGCCGCTTACGGTTACAACTGGCTTATGCCTTAATCGCAAAAGGCAACCAACGTGGAGCATTATCCGCTTTAGAACGCGCTGCTAGACTCGAACCGCGCAACGCTGACATTCAGTTGCAAATGGGTAAGATTCTCCGCCAGCAGAATAATTTGCCCAGAGCCTTAGCCGCTTATCAGCGAGCGGTAGAATTAGATGATAAATTAATCGAAGCACAGGCAGGGGTGGGCGAAGTTTTGCTGCTTCAGCAAAATTTTTCCCAAGCCGTAAGTGCCTATCGTCGCCTGATTGAAATTGCTCCCCGCGAAGCAGCCGCGCACTATAATTTAGCAGTCGCTTTGGCGAAAGCCGGATTTACCGGCGAAGCGATCGCATCGTTTAAAAAAGCCCGCGATTTATTTCAAAGTCAAGGCCAAAACGAGGGAGTTAAACAAGCCGAAAACGCCCTGCGCCAACTGCAACAAGGAAGCTCAGTTGGGAGTTAAAAGCGATTCGCTTTTGGCAACAAGTTCGGGACTTACGCTTGGGCGACCTATCACCAAAGTTTCCAGCTGGGATCTCTAGTTCCTGGCGCCACGATTTTTCCGATAAATCCGGATGGGTGCGCGTAATATCATGTCCTGAGGTATCGGTAGTGTATGGATGGGTAATTGCTCGCTTGCTAATTGCGAGCTTTTCAATAGCCTCCACAGCAGCCATTAGCGATTAGCTATTAGCAGTTACACAACCGTTGCCTAAGGACATGATATAAATCCTGAAGTTTACTCAAACACCACCGTGCGATCGCCGTAAACCAAGACTCGATTTTGCAAATGCGATCGCACTGCTCTTGATAGCACCACTCGCTCTAAATCTTTGCCTTTGCGAATCAAATCTGCCACTTCATCTCGATGGCTGACCCGCACTACTTCTTGCTCAATAATCGGCCCTTGGTCTAAGTTGGCAGTGACATAGTGAGCCGTTGCCCCAATAATTTTAACTCCCCGTTTATACGCTTGTTGGTAAGGATTTGCCCCCACAAACGCAGGTAGAAATGAATGGTGAATGTTGATCGCGTGGGGAAATTGATCGATAAAACTAGGGCTGAGAATCTGCATATACTTAGCCAGAACAACCAGATCGATGTTATAATGTCGTAGCAGTTCTAACTGTTTGGCTTCCTGCTCAAGTTTGTTCTCTTTGGTAATCGGAATGTGGTGATAGTCGATGCCGAATTGTTCTGCGATAGCGCGTAAATCAGGATGATTGCTAATAATCAGATTAATTTCAGCCGGTAGATCGCCCGCTCGCTGTCTCCAGATCAAATCTAACAAACAATGTTCCTGACGACTTACCCAAATAGCAATTCGGCGCACGGTGTCAGAGAAGTGAAGTTGCCAGGTTGCTTGCAAGGGTTGGGCAATAGCATTGAAAGCAGGGCCGATCAATTCGCGGGACAGACCAAACCCGTCTAACTGCCATTCAAGGCGCGTCAGAAACAGTCCAGCAGCAAAGTCGGTATGCTGATCGGCATGAACGATGTTGCCCCCATAGGCATAGATGAAATTGGCAAATTTTGCTACCAATCCTCGTTGGTCGGGGCAAGAAATGAGTAGGGTTGCTGTAGCAGAAGTCATAAGCACTCCGGTACAAATAACGTCTCATTAAACCCGAAAATCGATCGCCAGAATGTTCCGCCCCTAAACTTTTGGGTAAACCCGATACTTGGTAAGGACAAGGCACGATCAATATTTCGGGTTTGACAACCAATGTTTTACATGCGTCCCTACTGGCGCTGGCGGAGGGTGACATCTTCCCACACTTCCCTTCGGGTAAGTGTGGGCTTCCAAAGAATCACTTCTTGGAATTCCTGGTTGCTCCCTTGCGGGGTTTTGACACTTGCCTAGACAGAAAAGCATCTGCCCCCGGTAGATCGTCTGCACAGGCAGTTTCCATTCCCGTCTGTCCAACGGTACTGACTAGGGAAATTCCCCGATTTCTAATGACTTGACCTGAAGCTACATCCCTATCCGTCGTGTATCCACAATCAGGACAGTTATTAACCCTAACACTCAAGTCTTTTTTAACTTCACCCCCACACTCAGGACATTCCTGAGAAGTCCCTCTAGCGTCAACCTCACCAAAAAACTTTCCACGCTTCCAACACACATACTTGACAATGGTTCGGAACTGTCCAAACCCAGCATCAAGCATATGTTTACCAAACATCCCTTTAGCCCCCGTTCTATAGTCCAAATCTTCCATGAAGACCATATCACCAGCATCACAAAGAGCATGAGCTTGTTTGAAATGAAAGTCCTTCCTAGTGTTATCAATTGTGTGGTGAAGTCTTGCGACTTTAAGTCTGGCTTTCTCGTAATTGTTCGACCGTTTTTGTTTCCTCTTGAGTCGGCGTTGCAGCACTTTCAGCCTACGAGAGCAGACTTTTAAAGAACTTTGGCGGTTGAACGCTTACACTATCGCTGCTTGCCAAAAACTTTTGGATTCCCACGTCAACCCCAATCGGATGACCATGAGGCATTGCATCAGGAACGCTGACATCACATTGAATGTTGATGGATGCGTACCATCTATCTGCTTTCCCGATCGCCCTTACCTGCTTCACCACAAACCCACTGGTAATTGGTCGATGCAGGTTAATTGTAATGGCTCCAATCTTGGGCAGTTTAATATGGAAATTAGTTACATGATTCTCCTTAAATTGGGGAAACAGCAACGACTTAAATTGCCCGTAATTCTTGAATCTGGGAAACCCAAAACCCCTTTCCTGAAAGTATTCCCATCCCCGATGCAATTGCTTAATTCCTTGCTGAAGAACCTGAGAAGGATCCTCACCTAGTTTTGGGAATTCCTTCTTGGCTTTGGGCAAGTTGTTAAGCTGATTGATTTCCTTGGGAAACTTGGCTTTTGCTGGAATGATGTACTCTTTCTCCAAAGAGCATCTATCTATCAAGCACTTGCGACTATCGCACCAATCTTTTATCTCCCGCAGTGCGTAGTTGTATGCACCACGACAGATTTCCAGCCACTCAATCAACTTCTGTTCTTGAGCGGCATTAGGGTAGATTCGATAGCGGTAGTTAAATGTCAGCATCCAAGTATTATAGAGTGTTTACTGGGTGATGCTCAACTGTTAACTGTTAATTTTAGGAACGTTGAGTTGCGTAAAATTAACTTGGGGGAGTCGATGTACCGAAGGGAAGTTTGGGATACATGGACTCCCCCAAACCCCCTCGCAAGATAAATTCTGCGATCGCTAAATCTTGCGGCGTCGTGATCTTTAAATTTGTCTCTTCCCCTGCCACAATTCGCACCGGCAGACCGCATTTTTCAAACAAAGCCGCATCGTCGGTGACTTCCCACCCCGCCTCCCGTCCTTGGGCGTGGCATTGTTTCAGTTGTTGCACGTCAAACGCTTGCGGCGTCTGCGCCGCCCACAGCAAGCGCCGATCCGGCGTATCCTCAATCAAACCAGAGCCATCGACGATTTTAATCGTATCCTTCACCGGCACGGCGGCAATTAAACCCGGACAGGAAAGAATCGCTTCGGCGCAGCGGTCGAGTAAATCGGGGGTCGCCAAACACCTAGCACCGTCGTGAATTAGTACTTGTTGAGCTGCAACGGGTAGCGCTTGTAACCCGTTATAGACCGACTCCTGACGGGTAGCGCCGCCCTGGATTAGCTGTACTGGCTTAGTTAGAGATAGTTCAGCCAGAATTTCCTTTAAATCTGCCCAGTCGTCTGGTTGGGAAACAATGCCAATCCAACCGATTCGGCGCGAAGCTTCCGCCGCTAGAAGCGTCCAGGCAATTAGGGGTTTACCCAACAAACTCAACAAAAGCTTGTTGCGATCGCTACCCATGCGACGCCCCATCCCGGCTGCTGGAATTAATAAATACACGGTCTTGTTTAACAATGGTTGAACTAGAGATATCTTCCCTTAAAATGAGGAGCGGAAAAGCCTGTCTGGAGAAGTATGCGAGTAGTAGCCCTAGTTCCTGGCGGGATTGGCGATCAAATCCTGTTCTTTCCGACCTTGGACGACCTGAAGCGGTCTTACCCCGACGCCAACATTGATGTGGTAGTCGAACCTCGATCTGCGGGTGCATATAGAGTCTGCAAGTCGATTAACGATGTGTTGCTGTACGATTTCAAGGATCGCAACAGTCCCGCAGATTGGGGCAATTTATTGGGGAGATTGCGCGATCGCGAGTACGATGTTGCTATTTCCTTGGGTCAAACTTGGCTAGTCGGTCTACTGCTGTGGTTAACTGGCATTAACAAGCGGATTGGCTACGCAGGCGGCGGTTCGCCGTTTCTGACTGACCCGGTTCCCCTGAACAAAGACCAGTACGCCGCAGCGATGTACCACGACCTGCTCAAAGGGATGGGTATTACTAGCCCCTGTCCCCAGTTAGCCATCAACCTGCCCAAACAAGATATTCTATGGGCGGAAGCCGAACAGAAACGGCTGGGTATTACCGAAAGCGGCTATGTTTTGATCCACGGTGGTTCTAGTAAGCTAGCCCAAGCCAAAGGCATCGATAAAATCTATCCCGTCGAAAATTGGATCAAAATTATTCAAGATTTCCAACAACGACAGCCGGATCTTTCCGTCGTGGCGATCGCTGGACCAGAAGATATCGAGTTGGTTAACCAGCTGCTTTTGGCATTCCCCAACCTTAAATTTACCGCCCCAGAGGATATCGGCAAATTAGCCGCAACCATCGGCGGTGCCAGTTTGATGCTGTGTACCGATAGCGCACCCATGCACCTAGCAGTCGCAGTGCAAACTTATACCATCGCCCTATTTGGTCCCACCGATCCAGAAAAATTGTTGCCCAAGACCGATCGCGCGATCGCCATCAAATCCCCCACCGGGAAAATGGCAGACATCTCACCCGAAACCATCTTAGAAAAAGTTTGGGGCGGAGGCTGATTATACAGAATAGGTAATGGCTAATTGGTAATGGGTCATAGCAATCCCCAGTAATTTACTACCGGGGATAGACTTGCCACGGCTGAGGATACCTAAGCGGAACACCGGGCGGGTAGGTTTGAGTTGTCGGGACTTACGCACGAAGATCCTATCACCAAAGTTTCAAGCTACGAAAACGACGATTTTTCAGATAAACAAAGGTGATTTGCGTAAGTCCTGTTTGAGTAACTTGGAAGAATAGAGCTAGGCTCGCTGCTTTTGAATCAGTTCCTCAATCTAAAAATCGTCGTCGTCGCGCTTTGCCGCGAAACTCTCCATGCCGCCCCAATATTGCAGGCAATAGTAGCGATCTGGTGGATCGTCAGGGTCGGGTCGGGAAGCTGGCAGGGTTTGGCTGATAATGTTCGGAGCTAAACGCGTAATGTTCGGAGTTAAACGCGTAATGTTCGGAGCTACGCGTACGCACCAGTCGCTGGAGAAAACAAAACCAGCGACCGGATGCGTACGCTGGTTAGGGTTCAGCTAGAAGCTTCTTCCTCTTCAAATTCTTCTAGTAGCTTGGTCAATTCATCTTCTAAGTCATTTATCTCCCCTAAAATTTTTTGATGATGCTCTCGGTTCTCCTTAAGTCGGGCTTCTAGTCGTTGCCCATGAGCTTCTACGTATGCCAGATGAGCTTGCCGAATTTGCCTCAACTGGCGAAGCATTTTCCCAATATTTGCGGTTCCACGTTTTCGTCCATGCCCCTCGCCCAACGCTCGATCAATTCGCTCCGACTTGTATTCATCAGTTCCGCTAAGCGATCTAGCTTCTGAATACTGGATGGGGTTAGCATCAGGCTCACCCTCTGCTTGTACTCCCCGTGTCGAGTCATCCAAGCCTGTTTTTTCTTGTCGGTCATCGCCCACATCACCTGCATACATGAGTTACACACCTAATTTAACAAAACAGTTGTCAACTATATACATAAATGCTATACATAGTTAAGTGCCACCTACATACATATGTTGTGTCACCTAGTTCCCCCCACCCCACCAGGAGGGACGCCCCAAACCCAGCGGCGGTTCAGGAGCAACCCCAAGGCAACGATCCCCCCCTGCCCCCCCTTGTGCGGCAACAACTTCCACAACCGAATACACAACCGAATAACCGATCTGGAAACTGGGATTACCCATTTAAAGGAGGGATGCCACTGATGCGCGGTCCGCGCCGTTGAACCGACAACCAAATACTCTGTAAATACCTCTACAAATTTGGGGGATCGCGAAATCTCGCATACCCCTTTCCTCACCAACTAAAAGGAAAAAACCATGTGGCATGTAGTGCGGTATAGATACGGCTGAAAGCCTGAAGTGGTGGCAAGCTTTCTGCGTTGTTGTCAAGCGATGTGGCGCGGGAACGAACTGTCAAAAGAATTTCCAGAAGACAGGTTTTACCCGTGCTGAGAAAGCAGCTTCTACCAACGCCGATCGATTGACGATATCTCCGAGGAGACTACCTGGAGAACCAAGAAACAGGTAGCAAGTAGAAAACTAAATCCGAATTTAAGAAGGAGGTGATAACCCAGCACTTGTTTTCTATCACAATGTCTTCCTAATACTCCAGTTTTTTATTAGGGCATCGCTGAAGATGCCCCTTACTACCGAATCATGACAATCACGAAAATTAAATTCTCCACACCCGTTGCAGTCGAAGGTTACAACCAGGAACAAATTACTTTTACTAAAGAAGTTGCTCGCGACGACAACATACCAAATGTTATTATACCGGCGAAATTCGGGACAAAATCCGAGAAAATAGTTCAAGAGTTAATGTAGAAGTATCAACTACGAGGTCAAAAAATTAAGCTGATCCGAGTTTAAACGTTGCTGTGGGGTAAAGCCAGAGACATTTGAACAGATGGTGAAAGTGATAGCAGCCGAAAAAAAGCTGCAAACCCTGCCGGGAATACCAAGCAAATTAAGTATCCCAGAGCAAATATTAATGACTTTGATCTGGCGAGAATATCCCACATACTTTCATTGGGTAGCTGGGGGATTGACGCAGCAAATGCTTATATAATCATCCAAAAAGTGGAGAAGATTTTAATTAAGTCAGGGCGGTTTAACTGGCCAGGGAAAAAAGCACTTGTCCAAAGCTCGAGATTGAAAATGTGGTGGGGCGGCAAAACCAAAGATAGAAAGGCCAAAAACAACAGAAAAACTACTAGATTGTTTGACAAAAATGCCAGAGAATAAAGTCTCAGTTCCTAGCCAAACAAAAGAATAGAGAAATCATCTGTGTTCATGGCGGCAGAGGGAAAGTACATGATTTTAGTCTGTGGAAAAAGAGTAAAATTCCCCCTCGGCGATCCGGATACTTGAGAAGCGATACCCTGCAAAAACTCCCGGAAACAAGTCGAAATCCCCAGAAAAAGAGCAAAAATAAAGAGTTAACCGTGGAGCCAAAGAAAGCTAATCGCCAGTTAGCACTCATAGCGAATAGTTATCTCACATATTCATCGCCATCTCAAAAGATTTCGCCGAGTTTCATCCCGCTACAGAAATCGAAGAAGACGATTTGGTTTGAGACTTAATTTGATGGCTGGTATCTATAATTATGAAGTTATTCACCAACCAAAAGAGCAATCTTGAATTACTTTCGCCAGAGGTCTATTGAAGAGTTGAGACTCTTAGCCTCCTGTGTTTTACCCAGAATACAAGATTTGTCCAAAAAACAAGAGCCATGCAAAAATGAATTGGGATTGTTGTCACTAAAAGTCAAAACCAAAACCAAGGAATGGAATGCGGTGGCGGAATTCTTGAGGGCACAAGGAATTAAACCTGACGCTAAAGACATGCCTCTATTTTATCGGTGATTAGCTCGAGCAGTTGCTCGAGAAAATGTTGAAGATGAAGAAGATGAAGAAGATGAAGATGACTCTGATGACGATGAAGACGAATAAAATACTCCATTTTAAGCAGGTGATGACCGGCGATTAATCTGTAGCCAGCACAGAATGGTACTGCACAGATAAAGGCAGTTTCACCCAGGATACCATGGCGTTCTGCCAGCCTTTCTTCCCCCTGCACGCCGCGGGACCAACATCAGAAACCCACCACCGGATAGGGAAACCAGAAAGTAGGCGCAGTCAGGAAAGTAACTATTTCCATCAAACAAAATACTATGACTAATCGCAACAGGAAAAACCCCAAAAATCAAGATCTATTTCCTTTTTATGACATCGTTTATACCGATGCAGTGAAAGCAGAAATACAACAGCGGGTGCTGCGGAACCATCGATTGATGGCAGACTGGAATATGCAGATATCTCCACTAGGACCGCGTTGACC
>NZ_BLAY01000041.1 GCF_020521235.1 Microseira wollei NIES-4236
TCTTGCCCGCCTTGGTTGCCCATGCCACAAGAGAAGAATTTTGCTTGTGGGGTGGGCATCTTGCCCGCCTTGGTTGCCCATGCCACAAGAGAAGAATTTTGCTTGTGGGGTGGGCATCTTGCCCGCCTTGGTTGCCCATGCCACAAGAGAAGAATTTTGCTTGTGGGGTGGGCATCTTGCCCGCCAAAGTTTATCGGTGCAAGATGTGAGATAAGGTACACCTCTCGTTTGTATAGCGGCACCATTAATGGTGCCGCTATACAAACTCAGCCTTTTGGCTTTGCTTCACTCGCTGGCAATCCGCTGTAAAATCTGCAATCTTAAATCTACAATCTGCAATTCCCCTTCATTTTGCCTGAATTTCCCGCACAAACTGGTCGATTTGATCTGCTGTTTCCAGGTCGCCTTGCTGTCTATATAAATCTCTCGCTCTTCTCAGTCGCCCGCTGGCATCTCGAATGCGGCCTAAATTATACAAAGCCATGCCCCAGTTATAGTTAGCACTTGCATTATTAGGCTGGCGGTTAACGGCTTCCCGATAGGCAATTATTGCGGCTTCTAACTGGTTTTGTCTCGCTAAAACGTTCCCCAAACTATTTCGCGCCGCCACAAAACGAGGAGCGAGATTAACAGCTTGTTGATAAGCAGAAGTTGCCGCTTTTAATTGACCTTCTTTCTCCAAAGCCAATCCCAAATTATAATAAGCATTGGCATTATTGGGAGCCAATCGAATTGCTTGCTGGTAGGCAGTACTGGCTTGAGAAAACTGCTCTTGTTCATACAAAGTCAATCCCCAATTGTAGAAAGCATCCGGATTGCCGGGATCGATTTGAATCGCTTGTGCAAAAGCGGCGCTGGCTTCTTGCAGTTCGCCTTGTTGATACAAAGCGACGCCCAAGTTGTAGTAAGCTTGTGCCAAACTCGGATCGAGTCGCACCGCTTCCCGAAAAGCTGGGATCGCACCGGGAAAATTGCCTTGTTTGCTTTGAATAATCCCCAAGTAATGGTACGCTAGAGCAATATTAGAGTCGCGTCCCAGTGCTTGACGAAATGCGCGACCTGCTTGTTCAAAGTCGCCTTGGTTGTAAAAATTCACCCCTTGCTGGAACGAACGCGCCGCTTCCAGGTTTTGCGTTAAAACACCTTCCACCAGTTGTTTATTACCGGCGGTGGCTGGATCAAACGGCGTTAAGACAAAACTGGTAACCGCAGCAACAAGATAAATCGACAAGGACTTTTTAAACATTTTTGGTAATTGCTAATTGGTAATTGCTAATTGGTAATTGCTAATTGGTGATTGGTAATTGGTGATTGGTAGATTTTAGCCGTTACCCATTACCCGTTACGGTAATTGGTGATAGGTAGATTTTATCCAATGACCCATTACCCTCGTGACCCAGGCGGTCGCCTGGGAACGCCATTATCCATTACCAGATGTTGGCAAAATCAACATGGCATCGCCAAAGGAATAGAAGCGATAGTTGTGTGCGATCGCTTCCCGATACAAATCTAGCAGCCTCTGACGCCCCACCAACGCACTCACCAGCATCAGCAAACTAGACCGAGGCAGGTGAAAATTAGTAATCAGTCCATCGACGACGCGCCACTCATATCCCGGATAGATAAACAAATCCGTCTGATCGCAAAATGTTTGCAATTCGCCCGTTACCGCTGCCGCCCCTTCCAACGACCGCACGACGGTAGTCCCGACAGCAATCACCCGCCCCCCTCGCGCTTTGGTAGAGCGGATTTTTGCTACGGTTTCCGCCGATACTTCTACCCATTCCTCGTGCATTTTATGCTGGGTTACGTCTTCCACCTCCACAGGTCGAAATGTCCCCACGCCGATATGCAGCGTCACAAACGCTCGCTCAATGCCCCTTTGTTCTAAGATTTCGAGTAACTCTTCGGTAAAGTGTAACCCCGCCGTAGGCGCAGCTGCCGACCCCGCTCGAGAGCCATAGACAGTTTGATACTGTTCTGGTAAAGCTTGGGAGTTTGTAATATAAGGCGGTAACGGCACATGTCCGAATTCCTCCAACAACTCGGTGAGGGATTTCCCTTCAGGGATATCAAACTGCAAAATGCGTCCCCCAGTCGCCTCATCTACCTCCAGAACCTTGGCACTGAGTGAGGAAGACGCGGGGACAAAGGGACGCTCTGACGCGGAGAGTAAAGATATCTTTCCCTCCTCACTTGTCTCATTTTGCCTATCCTCTTCCCGACTAGATGGCGGTTCAAAAATAATCTTCGCACCCACTAGAAGGCGTTTACCCGGTCTGACCAAGGCTAGCCAAGTGTTTTTTTGGCGCTCTTGGAGCAGTAAAACTTCCACCGATGCGCCGCTGATTTTCCGCCCGTAGAGTCTGGCTCTGATGACGCGGGTATTGTTGAGTACCAGTAGATCCCCCGGTTGGAGCAGATCCGGCAAATCGCGAAATATGCGGTGGGCGTGGCTTTCTGGAGCGACGACGAGCAGGCGGGCGCTATCCCTGGGCGTGACGGGATTTTGAGCGATCAGATGCTCTGGAAGAAAGTAGTCATAGGCGGCGAGGGTGCGATCCGCTTCCCTGTCAGGAGCGGGGGTGGGTGTCGTTGTATCGATCGGATGGGCAATTTTAATATTGGCTTTAGAAAATTCGTTCACTTGCATGGGATCGCTCCGGGTACAATAAGATTCCTGGCAGATTTTTGTCGCGGTAAAGCTGCGTCATCTATCTAAGGATACAGATGGATACGATCTCAACGCACCCCTGGATTGGGGGTAGAAATTGGGTAAAACTCCCCAGTCAAAATTGGGGGCAAATCCCCTAGTTTTTACCTGTTGAGCTGGGGAAAATAATATCAGTAAAGTATTGGCTTGGCCCCCCAAGTACAAACATAATGGAATACCTCTATTTCCTCGCGAATGCCAGCCTAACGCAGAGAGTCGTTGATTTCCTACACGTAACCCGCCAACTCCCGGTGCATTCGGTCACAGTCCTTCATCAAATTGATGGCTGGGTGGTGAAGGTCAAAATGAGAGAACCCCTGAAACCACAACAAGATGGGGACTTTAGGGCGTTCTTGAACGAAATAGGCATTCCCTATCAACCGGAAGTCCGAGTCAAAATGGCACTCTGGAGTTTGGATGCGGGACAATCACCCATTGAGGTGATGCGTCGCTATCAGGTAGCCGTGGTTTCTCACGGTCATCCGGATCGGGAGGAAATTGAAGCTTTTCGCAAGCAGTTTGTCAATGGATTGGGATACTGTCCCGAAACGCTGTCTTAAGACAATTAAACACTTAAAAATTAAAGATTAAGACAGTTATTTCTTGGTTTTTAATTTTTAACTAACCTCGCGGAATTCCCCATCCGCCGTTAGCGGTGGGGATGGATAGCGACGGCGCTCTCAGAGCCAATCTCTCTTGGGAATCTCCAAGCAAATCAGGTAAACTTGTATTGGTCGATGACCCGCCTGACTGTATGGAACATCAAGGCTAATTCCGAAGTAGCGGTAAGACGCTAGCCGTTCGCGTCAGCGTGGCGTAAGCCATAGAAACATCAGAGATCAGGGAAAGAACTTCTCCCACTTCTCGCCATTGCAGAAATCCACGAGAAGTTGTACGTACAAAGCTTAAACAACCTGTGGAAGACGGGTTGCTGCCTGTGGAGGCAAAGTAAGACCATCATCGGACCCTAGCTCCGAACTCGTAAGAGTCCCTAACGTGGCATTTGCCTGTGAGACGGGAAATCCCGAAGACGAATAAGACCGTCGCTGAATTGAGTTGTTGTTGGAGAGCCACCAACCTCAGCTTGAGCAGGTTGGGGTACTTCAGTTTGACACTTCAGTTGTCGAAGGCTGACTGGATGTAGTCTCGCAAGAAGAGGCGATATCCAGGTATCTGTAAGGATCTATCAGAAATGATGTCGTTGGCGATCGCTGCTTCAGATAGCTTACGGGATAGCCGTTGATAGCCAACGCAAGCAACGTCAAATCGGCAGGGGTATTCAGCTTTCTCTGGATAGGCTGCGAGAAAAGCAGTAGCAGCACTCCAGAGTTTAGCTTGTTTTTGGGGCGGGATCGCTTCTCTTCCATCCCCATCCCAATTCCTTTGACTGCGGGTTTTAACTTCTACGAAGGCGATATAGGGCATTGAGGAAGAAGGCAGAGGAGCAGGTGGGCCTGTGGGCCCAGGAGAATTTGAACGTACATTCTCCCCTGCTCCCACAGGCGAGACGCCTGTGCTACGCTGCTCAAGAGCTCCCACAGGCGAGACGCCTGTGCTACGCTGCTCCCCTGCTCCCTGTTGAGCAATGATATCCAACTCTCCCCAGCGACAGCGCCAGCGGCGATGTAGAATTGTCCAACCTTGTGCCTGTAACCAAGAGGCAACGAAATCTTCTCCTAAAATACCGATATCGGCGGCAGAGGATGGCGGGTGGCTGGGATCGACCATAGTATGAGGTATCGTAAACATTGATAATAAGAATCGCAGAGTTTTAGCCACAGGGAACATGAGGAGCGGAAAAGGTCATCGAATCAAGAGATTTTTACTGATTTTAGCGAGCGCAATTTTGGCAATTGTTAGCACGATAACCTCACCAGCTTTCGCGTTGGAATATAACGAGGAATTTCTCATCGGTGCTGACTTTTCCAATCGCGATCTAAGGGATGCTAGCTTCACTAGAGCTAAGCTGCAAAAGAGTAACTTTAGCCATTCAGATTTGCGCGGGGTGAGTTTATTCGGCGCTCATCTAGAAAAGGCGAATTTAGAAGGCGCTGACTTGAGTTACGCCGTCATCGGTCAAGCACTTTTCCTCAAAGCGAATTTGACTAACGCCGTCTTAGAGGGTGCTTTTGCCCCCAATTCTAGGTTTAACGGCGCTACTATCGATGGGGCAGATTTTACCGATGTCATGCTGCGCGACGATCAGCAAAAAATGCTGTGTCAAGTCGCCAAAGGCACTAATCCAATCACCAAACGCGATACTCGCGATACTTTAAATTGCCCTTAATCCGGAAATAAATTTCCGGCCTGATTGCTTAAACCCATTAAAATGGGTTAGGAAATCGTAGAAATCGTAGGTTGGGATTTTGGTTACGAAACCCAACCTACAGCAAAATTGAGTTTTCGATTCAACTCTTTAAGCCGCTGTTTAGTTTTGTAGAGTTCATTAACAAAGTACTGCCAGCGTTCCGTCTCCTTGGTTGGGTCAGTTTTTTTCAACAGCTCAGAAAAGTAGCTGTATTGTTTTTCGCACATTACCTTTTCCTGGCACGCAACGGCAGATTGAATTAATTCCTCCGCGCAATAAATATCCAGTTGAGTTTTTTCGTCGAGGTGAAATAAATGCTGGACTTGAGCCATTTCTTGCTTGAATTCTAGGCAGCGGTCTTGTAACTTCGAGAGCAGATCCAAGTCTTCTAAAGAATTTGTTGCCTGTAAATCTAGTATTTGCGCCCATAAAAACCGATGGTGGGAAAGGCTAAATTGTAAATCTCGCTCCTGTAAAGCCTGGATGACAGCTTGACGGTGTTCTGGACAATGCAGGAAAATACGTAGCAGTAAACCTTCTGCTTTCAGTAAGCGATCGCGATCGCTTTGTACTACGACGGTTTCCGCAGGTTGCTTTGTTACCACCCCAGTTGATTTTTGTCGCTGGTTTCGTTTAATTTGACCCAGGAGCGTTTGGGCATAATTGGGTACCAGTCGCAACTCGCCTTTAGAGAGAATTTCTGCACAACGGTTAATGTATAAGTTGCGCGTCTCTAGGTTGGGAATTTGTGCGAGTAATTTCACCATTTGCTGCACAACTCGCTGATATTGATCCGCCTGTTTGAGGTTTTGATCTTTAATCAGAAGCTGAATTTGCCAATCTAACCATAACGGTGCGGTTTCCAGCAGATGGCGATATTTTTCCCCACCGTCGCTGCTGCTGTTGAGGAATTCATCCGCGTCTTTACCATCGGGGATGTTGAGAATGCGTAATTGCACTTCCCCAGCGTAAGCTAAGTCGGCAATTTCCCCGATGGCGCGAGAGGCGGCGTTGGTACCGGCGGCGTCGGCGTCGAAGTTGAGTACGAGTTGTTTGGATTCGGTGTAGCGCAGCAGTTGGCGGACTTGCGCTAAACTGAGTGCGGTTCCCAACGAGGCGACGGCGTTGGTAATCCCGACGGCGTGGAGGGCGATCGCATCAAAATATCCTTCGACTACAATACCTTGGTCAAGCTTTGCGATTGCATTCTTGGCTTGATCGAGGGCGAATAAAGTTTTACCTTTATTAAATAGTTCGGTTTCTGGCGAATTGAGATACTTGGGTTGTTCGTTGGTGAGGGTTCTACCGCCAAACCCGATGACTCGTCCGCTGGTATCGCAGATTGGGATGATGATGCGATCGCGGAAATAATCGTAATACCCTTCCCCCTCCCGCCGCCGTCGAATCAATCCCGCTTGTTCTAATAATTGCACCGGGTAGTGTTTATCTTCTACCAGATATCTGTACAGCGTTTCCCACCCTGCGGGTGCATATCCTAACTGAAAGTGTTGGATCGTTTCCTGGCGCAAGCGGCGCTGAGATTGCAAATATTCCAGCGCCTGATGTCCTTGGGACTGACGCAACGCATGTTCGTAAAACCGCGCCGTCAGTGCCAGAATCTCGTATAACTGCTCGCGTAGCGAAAGTTGCCGTTGCAGTTCTTGCCTTTGTTCTGCTTGGAGAGTTTTTATCGGCACTTGGTAGCGTTGCGCCAATTCCAACACCACATCGCCAAACGATTGCTTACCCAGTTCCATCAGGAACTTGATCGTACCTCCCCCAGCTTGACAGCCAAAGCAATAGTACATCTGCTTACTCGGACTGACGGTAAAACTAGGTGATTTTTCGGTATGGAACGGGCATAATCCGACAAAATCTTTACCCCGCTTCCGTAGCACGACATGTTCCGAGATTACATCCACAATATCGGCTCGTTGCTTGACTTCTTCGATGGTATCTGGATGCAGGCGGGGATTTTGCATTGCTTGCCAAAGGTCAAATCCATACCTATTGTATGGGGCATGAACGAAGCTGGGGAAGATGGGGGGACGAGGGGCAGAGGTGCAAAAGGGGCAAAAGGGGCAGAGGTCCAGGGGCCCAGGAGAATTTGAACGTACATTCTCCCCTGCTCCCCTGCTCCCTTGCTCCCTTGCTCACCTGCTCCTCTGCTCCCCTGCTTCCTCATTCCCCACTATTTTTACTTTGATCCCAGTGAAATTATGAGACTTTTTTTTGCCAAAATATTTCTGCTCTGCTCCAGTATGGGACAATTTTGCCACCGAAATTTTAATGGCAAATTTTTCTCATCTCAGATGAAATTTGGCGGTAATTGTTGTTATTTTTAGTCGTAAATTAGGAAGCGTTAAAGTAGGGTGGGCATTACCGCCCTACTTTCGCGTTTGATTTGGAATGCGTGGATTACTGTATTTAAGGGTGACAAATTCAGAAGATGTACGTCAAGCGTAGATTTACGATGCCTTAAGATTTCCCAAGTCCCGTACTATTACTGAAATACTGAGAGATTGCCTAAAAATTCCTTGGCTTCACCCTAGCATTGCCACTTATAAATAGTCTGGTATTAGCAGAGCTTATATAGAAAATCACCGTATTATTACTGAAAAAAGAGTCAAAGTATACCCTTTGCCTGAGTGTTGCTAAATATAAATTTCTCATAAACTTTTTTCTCATCCCGTAGGAGGGCGCAGAGATACGAGAAATGGAGAGCGATAGGTGGGTAGCAGGCGCTGGGCGAACGCAACCAAATCGCTCTTTACCATCTTCAGAAAATTTATGCAGGCAAATTAATTATATTTTCCTTTCTGCCTCGCCTTTTATGCAGTCTTGAAAAAGCGGATAATTTCCCGGACGTGGTCGAGAAATTGGCTGTCTGTGGTCAGTTGAGCGATTGCATGTTGTGCTTCGCAAGAGAGGCGTTGATGTTCCGCCTGATTTGCGGCGCGCAGTTCTTCCAGGGTAGTAGCGATGCGAGATAAATCGTTGCGAGTTGCTTCCAAGAGGCGCTGTTGCGTTGCGACAATCGATTGCGGTTCTTCTGGGTTAAGTTGGGCTGAAAGACGCTCTACGGTTGATTCTAGACTGGTAAAACGCGATCGCAACTCCAAAATATCTTCACGAGGATAGACGACTTGTTGGCGAATCGCTGCCAGTCTAACGGCTAAATACTCATAAGCGCGGTAAGCTGGACGCAAAAACGTTAACAATAAAGCCGCACCGGAACTAATATATCCGATGGGACTAATACCCGTGGCGGCAAGGGTGTAAAATGCGATCGCAGAAATTAGGTGGAGTGTAATCGCGATGGGCAGCGATCGCTTAGCCACCATTTTGGCGTAATTAACTTGTTTTTCATCAACACTAATTCCTTTTTCAGAAGATTGAGCCGCTTCTGCAATAACTTCTTTTGCTTCAAAATGGATATTCCACGGTACGGTTACAATAACTAACAGCCACTCAAAAATAGCGACAGCAATTACCCAGTCGAGAAAGCTACCAGTTGGCACGTGCAACCATTGTAAAATGCCATAAACCAGCAGCACAAAAAATACAACTCCGATATTAATACTGATAATGCTGTAATACATTCGAGTCACCTTCAGATAAGTTTCGCTTCAATCCTGGCTGGGTTATGTGGCAATATTTGAAGAGTCTGTGACGGTTTTACAAGTTGCACATAATTTTTTTGAACCGCCAAGGCGAGGGAAGTTATGAAACAATTTGATTATTCGTGGGATTTCAAGAATATCAATTTTCGAGAGCATCCGGAACTGTATCGAGTCGGGAAAGGGGAACAGGGAGTTTTGTTAGTTGAACCATATAAATCGGAAATTTTACCCCACTGGCGGTTTAAAACACCGGAAATAGCTAGAGAGTCGAGCGAAAAAATATATCAGATATTTTTGGAATATCTGGAACGAGATGATTTTGTTGGGGCGGATATGGCGCGGAAGTTCTTGCAAATGGGTTACCCGAGATCGCGGAGATATGCTAACCATAAAAGCGGCAGGAAATATAAGAACAATCCGCAAAAAGAAACTTCAATAGCCGCCCAAAAACAAGCCCGTAAAGAGATTCTGCCTAACGAACCAGACCCGGTAAAAGCCGAATCAGCCGCTATTTTCAAAGTTAAGTGGACAGCAGCTAAGACAAATGAGAAATATCAACAGCTTTTAGCGAAGCATCAACAGTTGTACGAGCGGGAATAGAAAAATTTAAGTTGCTAATTGCTAATTGCTAATTGCGAGAGAGGTTCATAATATCATTCGATTAGCCATTAGCCATTAGCCATTAGCCATTAGCCATTAACCGCACAAAATTGAGTTAATATAGTTTTAGATTAATCTGTAAATACAACGATGTCAAAAAAGACGCTTGGCCTTGAAAATCAACTGTACAATTACCTCTTATCTAGTTCCTTGCGCGAACCAGAAATTTTGCGCCAATTGCGGGAAGAAACCGCAAATCATCCCTACGCCAGGATGCAAATTGCCCCAGAACAAGGACAATTTATGGCACTGCTAGTGCAGCTATTAGGAGCAAAGAAAACGCTGGAAGTGGGTGTATTTACTGGTTATAGCTCGCTTTGCGTCGCGCTGGCAGTACCAAAAGATGGAAAAGTAATTGCTTGCGATATCAGCGAAGAATATACTGCAATAGCGCGTCGTTATTGGGAAATAGCAGGAGTAGCAGACAAAATCGATTTGCGAATTGCACCCGCATGGGAAACTTTGGATAAATTATTGGCAGAAGGAGAGGCGGGTACGTTTGATTTTGCCTTTATTGATGCAGATAAAGGGAATTACGAGGGGTATTACGAGCGAGCGCTTCAACTAATTCGCCCCGGTGGCTTAATTGCCGTCGATAATGTTTTATGGGGTGGAAGAGTCGCCGATTCGCAAGTTCAGGATAGTAGTACTCAAGCAATTCGAGATTTCAATAAAAAATTACACCAGGATCAACGAGTAACTTTGAGTATGGTTCCAATTGCAGATGGATTGACTTTAGCACTGAAGCGATAAAAGTGAGATGTAGAAACCGGGTTTTTTGGAAAAACCCGGTTTCTGACCAACCGGCGATCGCTGGCAGTGCTAGATTGATAAAAAAGGCGAGCGAGTAAATTTTCCAATTCGTTGAGTAACTTCTCCAACTGTCTTTGCTGGTTCGGATCTGTCCAAACTGTTATCCCGTGCTTAATAGCACGGGATAACAGTTGTTAATCGCTCTGAGAATTTAGGTAGCGTATCATCTGCTGGTTTAAAATGCAGCTCCCTTACCACCCCCCGACCGAATTTCTTCTACCGATAAGTTGTTTTGAATGGCTTCCAGAAGCAGTCCCTATGCTGACCGTCGCCACACAGTACCGCGCCGTTCATACTCCAACAGAGTTTCTGTTTTATCGGCAATTTCAGGCGTGAAATATCGCTCTACCAGCCACAGGGCTAAGTCTAAGCCAGAAGTGACCCCTCCTGCTGTAATAATATCACCATCATCCACCACACGAGCTTTGATAATCACCGCACCTTTATCTTCGAGATCTTTAATTGCGTTATGATGAGTAATAGCTGGACGACCAGAAAGAAGTTCTTTTTCTGCAACTAACATCGCCCCTGTACAGACTGATGCGATCGTTACCCCCTTTTGGTATAGGTCATAGATGATCTGTGGTATTTTGCCTTGCAGTTCAGCCCTGACTCCTGCCGGTGGTGGCTCCTCACCCTCATACTCACCCCAACCTCCCCCCGGCACGATCAAAATATCGATCTCCGCTTCGTTTGTAAACTGGGCTTGAGGGTGAACTTGTGACCCATGACTAGCAGTAATCACCGCATTGGGATCGAGTGCAACAAGTTCTACTTGCATATCGGCACCGTTTGCCGCTGCAACTTTCAGGACCTCATATGGAGCTATACCATCAAGTTCATCAAATCCATCGAAGATGATGATTTGTACTTTCAGCATACTTAATCCCCTGCTTTATTAGGTTCCATTATTTTACATGGAAAGGCTATGATGAAGATACAACGAGTGCATTGTATGGGTTCGCAGACAAGCGTCAGCACCCCCCTCTCCCATAGGCGGCGGCTCACTGCCCCAAATCTTTAGGTAAGGGAAGGTGCTGACGGGTCATAGTCCCGGCAACGGGGAAACTAGGTTATCGGCAAGTGTTAAAGACCTACCAGGGAATGCTCTCGCTAGTTCGCAAGCTCATAGAACTCAAGGGTTATTTTCTGAATATGACGGAGAAGCGACTGTGTTATCTTTAACCTCCGTAAAATTTGAAATTCCATTAGGCGATATTTACCAATAAATTGAATTTGAAGCTGAGGAAGAAGAGTAGCGATCGCTCCCATTTCTTCTCTCTGCGTCCTGGAGCGCCTGGAGCGGTTCAAAAAAAGAGCGATCGCTTTATATTTGCTATCCGTCCCACTATTAATCACCAGTCTTAAAGCTCTATGATGGCTAACATCTTGATCGCTAACTTGCACTCTTGTGTTGCTGTTTCTGTTGTAAAAATTAGGCAAAATACCTGACTTCTGCTACTAAATCTTCAGATAAATCATCTAACACAGCTGCCAAATGCTCCCGAACTCCCATAATTTCCCGCGCCGCCACAGTCAATACTAATTGCTGTGGATAGACAGTTTCCACACCAATCATTTCCATAAATGCTCCCTGCTCATCCTGGGTTGCTGGTACAAAATTTTCTTGTTCGTCGTATTTAACCCAGACCCCAAACAACTCGACAATATAAGCCTCGCCATTATTCAGAACTTCGACAATTGCTCCCACGGTTCCTACTGGCGCTACTCCCCCATCAGTTAAGGTAATTTCCTCGGTTAACTTTACCCCATCAAATAACTGAAATTTCATCATTGCAAGAGCTACATCAAGATTAAAAAACACAATCCAAACCGTGGGTATCCGCCGCGACAAACCAGAATGCCCGGTAAGCTGGATATAAGCTCAATAAAGCTCACCTTGGGGATTCTGACTCTGAGGTTGTAGCATATCCAAAGATACTGATGTCAGGATAGCTTCTGGAATTGCTTCCGGCGACTCAAACCCCATTACCTCGCGCCAAAATTTTCGCTTATCTTCACCTTCTCCAGATTCAGCAGCACGTTTGAGGAGATATTGCGCCTTAGCAATAGGAAATTCAAAACTTGCTGGGGAAGTCATGGTTGCGCCGATCAAAGAGAGCGATCGTTCCTTACAGTATAGAATAATGGGAGTGCGTTCGCTTAACTCACCCCACACTAATTGAGATAATTATGAAAATCTTCCCCCACCTCGCGAATATCCGAATCTTCATGCTGCGCTCGTTTAGCGAGTCTTTCAGTTAATTCCCTATCAATTTGAATATATAGCTCTAACAAACGTCTATACTCCTCGTCTGTCCCATTTTTGAGCAACGGTTCAGCAATCTTTTCAAGATTTTCCAACAGCCAGGTTTTAGGAAGCGAAAGAATACCTTGTCTGCAAATTTCAATATCCGAGTGAGAAATACTTGCTAAATCGACTAGATTGCTTAACAAATTCTGACGTTCTTCAATTTTCAGATATTCTATCAGCCTGTTCTCTTTCAGTGGGGTTATGTAGTGCTTTCTTAATAAAAGCCATTCTATCTGTACAATTGTTCAGAAAGTCTTGGCGAGTTTGGATGTAAACAAGTTCTCTTTCAACAAGATGATGCCAAAGTTCGCGTTCTTTCTCTGCATGTTGTTCTTGAAGCATAGTTCCCTTTCTGCTTATCTTAATTCCTTCTTCCCTGCGTAAACCCACCCGCTATTGATAAATTTATCAACAAATTCTGTCAAAGGCATTTCTCGAATCCTTTGTTTTTGTTCTATTTCCGATAAGACTTAGCCCAAGCATAGCGCGAGGGGTCTTTTTTCAACAGATACTCTACAACTTCCCGTTGCTTGTTCTTATCTTTGGAATTTTTAACTATACGCTTAATTTCTGCATCCTGATCTTTGGTAGAAGCACCGCGTTTAATTGCTTCGGCAAACCAGTTTTCACCCTCATAGTATTGACCACGCTCAAAACAGATTGCTCCCATTAAAGTGTAAGGATGATGGCTATTTGGTTGGTACTCGATAGCTTTTTTAGCACAATCTTCCGCATTATTTAATTGCTCGATATCTCGAAATGCACCGCCTCTAGTGGTTAACAAAGCTGACTTAAGCTTATTTTCCTTGATTTTGTCAAAATCCAAATTTTCTGTGATTTTCAAAGCTAGTCGCGGTTGCTCTGCCTTACGCCAATGACTACTAGCATTTGGTAAATTCCATTTATTGCCCGTCCTATTATACTCCTGTTCATAGAACGTGGCTTCAATTTTGTGGTAAGCAATGAAAATCTTGCCAGAGAAAAGTTTACGCCCTCCATAGCTTTGATCCTCTCGCCAGCTATAAGAGCTATAATTCTGTTGATATCCTTCAGCTTTATTTTCCTCTAGCCAAGCTACATCCGTTGGTTCAAGCCGCTCTAATTTCTCCAGTTTTTGTAGAATTGCATACAGAGGACTGCTAGGTGATTTATCTTTATAACCTGAAACATCATACTTAGATTTCAGAGTAGCAAAGTGGTTTGCTTGACCCAAGGTAATTATATCCTCGCGTCCATTCTGTTTCAGCCAGTTAATAACTCAAGTTGCTAGTTATCTCTCTGGGAGCGGCTAATGGCTAATGGCTAATGGCTAATGTCAGTAAAAATCCTAGATTAGCAATTAGCAATTAGCAACGCCCTTGTTTATAACTAGCAACTTGCGTTAATATCAGCCTCACTAAGTTGCTCTCCTGATTCTATCTTGAATTTCATATTAGCAGCGTATTTGTCTAGAGCAATATTAATCGTCTCAGTCAGTTTACGCTTTCTCAGGAAGTTAAGATCGGACTCTGGTAAACAAATATCTGTTTCAAGTCTTTTGAGAACTTTGTACAGGTGACTGGAGAGGGATAAATCCTCAGATTGAGTAGCTTTATACTTGATTTTCAGAGATGCAAAAACTCTCTTTTGTTCAAGCTCATCAGCAATGGTTATTGTCTCGGTGAGTTCATGCTGCTTTAGCCATTCTATCTGTGAATTAGTTAGCTGACAGTTTGCATCAAGTCTTTGTAGAATTAGATACAGAGGACTAGAAACAGAGGGTTCTAAATATTTAGTTGCTTGGTACTTCTCTTTTAGTTGTGCAAAACGAGCTTCTCTGACTTTCTCTTGCTGCTGGAAGATATCTAATGTGGACAATAGTTGGTTTTGCTTTAGCCATTTAATATCTGAATTACTTAACCTTTCTTCCGCTTCTAGTTGTTTCAAAATTTGATATAGGCGACTATCAGGCGATGAATCTTGATATTCAGTAGCTTTGTACTTAGTTTTTAGCAAAGCAAAGCGTCCCATATCCTGAGCCAGAGCGGCTATGTTAGCAAAACCATTCTGTTTGAGCCATTCAAGTTCTGTATCATTTAGGTTATTTTCTGAATCAAGTTTTGTCAGAATTGGATATAAAATACTTGAATAATTTAATTTATCCTTTAGAGTAAGAGCAACGTTTTTGTATTTAGAGGTAATTCGATTTATATGTTGATATAAAGGGCTGGAAATATCTAATTCATTTTTGATTTCAGTGACTTTGTACTTATACTTTAGTTGGGATAATTCATTTTCTAAGTTGCTGATTTCTTTAGATCTATATTGTTGGTCATGCTCAATAATTTCAATCGTTTCAAAAAGTTCATGTTCTAGGAGCCAATTAAACTCTAAGTCAGTTATCTCAACTCCTATGACAGCTTTTCGCAGGATCAGGTACAGAAGACTAGAGGGTGATGAGCATTCGTGCTTCTCTGCTCGGTATCTGCGTTTGAGATCGCTAAATTGTTGTATCCGTAATTCAGCCTCTTTATTTATTTTTATATTCATATATTTTACACTTTATAACGTAATAGGAACGGGTAAATTTTGCCCAATCATATCTTAAATTATAGCAATTGCTCACTTTGTCTGGAGATAAGCGATCGCTCTCTCCCCTCTCTTCCTTCGCGTCCTTCGCGCCTTCGCGGTTCAAAAAAAAAAGAGCGATACGCCTCCGGCACGCTTCGCGATCGCACACAAAGCGATCGCCCCTATAAATCTAATTTTGATCAGAACGACCACCCATATAAAGAGCAGTAGCCAAAGCGATTCCCGGTAAAGCAATGACTACAGACAAAGGAGACTGAAACCAACTCGTTTGCTGATATCGTGCTTGGCGATAGATGCAAGCAACGCTTGGAGTAGCAGAACTCAACAAAACGCTACTTGCGATCGCAACACTAGATACAATAGCCGCCGACAATTTGGCATTCATAGTGGTTCCTCCAACTTGGATCAATTCTAATCCCAATCTCTCCCACCGAGTACCAACACAAAAAAGGCGACCTCATGCGATCGCGCTGCGATACAGGAAGCCACTTCGTGTCTATGGCGGTACTTAAAAAAATAGCGATATGCCATCCAGCACGCTACGGGAACGCGATCGCATTCAATCTCCACGCCAGGTAAACATAATTTGCTCGTCAGCTTGCCTAAACTCAATATTAAACTTATCAAATACAACCTCTCGCCCCAAGAGCATCACATCTGCCGTATTATTTTGTAACCAGGCAACTGGAATTGTAAAACTATGTCCATCAATCGTAACTTCAATCCTGCGTAAAACATACTCTACCTTTCCACCGATTGCCTGACCGACTAATATTTCCTCATCATCAGCCAAAGCATAGCCTAAATCTTGACCTACTTTTAGAGAAATGACGCTAAAATCTGCCCCTGAATCTACCACCATCGTTGCATCCATTTCAAACTGTTTATGCTTCAGTTTGACTTGATAGTCTGGCGACCACTCATGGCGGCTAATCGTGCGAAAGTAAATCGGTAAAATTACAATTGAACCGACAAAACCGGGGACTAAGTAAATTGAATAAAGCTCTCCTGAAGCTTCAGCTAACTGCAACACTTCACGCAAATTTTCACTATGAGCAATAATTCCATTGGCATTATAGACAACATATTGATGGGCATACTTTTGTAACTGGCGACGGTTATGATTTAGCCACTTGAGCATGGCGCGGCTTTCTTCAGGAGTTGGTGTTCTACTCATAAGTTTTGCCGAAGATAAAGGAATCGGAGCATCGCACTTCGATTATAGACAAGGGCAAGAGCGAGCGCTTAACTCACCCTACACTGATTGAGATAATGTTGACAAATTTCTCAACAAATTCTGTAAAAGGCATTTCTCGAATCCTTAGGTAAGTAAACCTTACCTATAGGAGTTTAGACTAACCGCGCTGATCTGCGCGGTTAGTCTAAACTCCAGTAATGAGGTCAATTTTACGCTCCAGCTTTTGCTGTTTCTGTGGACTCAGTTGTTGGCTTGGCTTCAGTTTGAGGAGATTGAATCTGCTTGAGGTGAATCGTATTCACTTGGTTAATAAAGGTTTCCACCGATTCCTGTACTTTTTGTTTGCGCTGGGCTTCATCTGGTAGATCGTAGAAGCGATAGGGCGAAACTCCTAGAATAAATTTTTCCTGTTCCGCCTCCAATAATTCGACAGCCGTGTTGGCTCCAAGCCAGGTTTTCTGAAATGGAAACGAGGTTGAAATACTGGTGACAACCGCTGCTATAGCCGGGAAAATGACGGGTAACCAACGGATCGCAGTAGAGCTGCTATCGATCTTGTCCAAAAGTACCAAGATGGGCGTCACTCCTGATAAAACAACTGTAGAGATTTGAAAGATATAGTAGATGTTTCTGGCATTCCGTCGCGTCTCTTTGTAATCGTTAATCAGTTCCTGAGAATATTCAATCGCTCTACCTCGAATCAGATTGATCGGATCGTCCTCAACTCCAATCGCTTTGCCAAACATACAATTGTAAAGTTCGGCTTTTCTTTGATTATCCAGTTGTTTTGCCGCTCGCTTGTAGGTTTCCTGGAAACGCCGATTGAGAAGGATAAGAAAGACGATAATGGTGAGAGCCGCGATCGTGTAGATGACTATTGTTAAATGAGCTTGGAACAAGACAGCGACTGCGAGCGCACCAACGCAACAGGCGAGCAGCAGAAACTCTATGAGGTTAAAAATTAGGGGAATCTTCACATCGGTTGTTCCCAAGCCACTGGAAGCTACTGAGTTACTGTTCAATTGATCGCTCATCTTCAAATTCCGACTGCTACAACACAAATTGCTACAAACAAAATCTATTATAGGGCAAACTATATGTCTGCTCTAATGTACTTCTATTTTACCATAAAAAATTACCAGTTATTGTGCGGAATAGGTGGTGGTAGCAACGATTGCAGCCTCAACATTGGTATCCTTCAGCTTTGCCCCATGGTGTAGGAAATTTTTACCGCTACGCCGCATGATACCCAATATAAAGATGGGTGATGGAGACTGGGGGGATCGAGCATGGTGCTTATCTTTACACTTGGATGAGACGGTTACCTTGAGTCTCCCAAAGGTGATAATAGTGACCGCCACGTAATAGCAGATCGGCATGGGTTCCTTGCTCAACTAAGCGGCTCTGGGCTTTAATTGTGATCAGAACGACCACCCATATAAAGAGCAGTAGCCAAAGCGATTCCCGGTAAAGCAATGACTACGGACAAGGGAGACTGAAACCAACTCGTTTGCTGATATCGTGCTTGGCGATACATGCAAGCAACGCTGGGAGTAGCATCACTCAACAAAACGCTACTGGCGATCGCCACACTCGATACAATACCCGCCGCCGACAATTTGGCTTTCATAGTGCTTCCTCCAACTTGGATCGATTCTAAACCCAAACTCTCCAACCGAGTACCAACACAAAAAAGGCGACCTCATGCGATCGCCCGTGATAATATTCTTCATCTTCTTACTTCCCTCTCCTCGCAGGAGAGGGGTAGGGGGAGAGGTCAAACCTTCGCCTCATCCCGCACCAACTTATCCCAACCCAAATCCTTCAGAGAATTATTCCGACGCAAAGGACGAGTCACCAATTCCAACACATCGCGCGCATTAGTAAACCCGTGAATTTGAGCAAAAGTAAACTCAACCGACCACTTAGTATTAATCCCCCGCGCTTCCAACGGATTTGCATGAGCCATCCCCGTAATCACCAAATCCACTTTTTGCTCGTAAATCCGCTGAATCTGATTGTAATTATCCGGCTTTTCCACAATTTTCGGCAGCGGCACGCCCATTTCCTGACAGGTCTTTTCTAACAATTCCAATTCAGCCGCTTGATAGCGCTTATCCATGTAAGGAATGCCGATTTCTGGACAAGTCATACCGCAGCGAATTAAGAACCGTGCTAGCGATATTTCCAGCAAATTATCGCCCATGAAAAATACCGACTTGCCGCGAATTAAACTAATGTAATCTTCCAAACTTTCCCAAATTTGTTTTTCCCGTTCATCCAAACCTTTCGGTTCAATTCCGAACACCGCGCAAATTTTTTCAATCCAAGCGCGAGTACCATCGGGACCAATTGGGAACGGTGCGCCAATCAATTTGCACTTGCGACGACGCATTAAAGTTGTGGCAGTTCGCGACAAGAAAGGATTGACACCCGCGACATAATACCCTTCTTCTAAAACGGGCAATTCAGTGTAGCGCTTCGAGGGTAACCAACCAGAAACTTTAATCCCTTGCTTCTTCAATTCCAAAGTTAATTGAGTTACAACCGGGTCGGGTAAAGAACCGAAAAGAACTAAGGTTGGATGCTTGACATATTCCGATTCTTCTGCTAATACTTCTTCTTTCTTTTTACCGAAGTTGAGCAGTTTTTGAATGGCATTGCGTTCTTCTTTTTCGGCTTCCTTTTCTTTGCTGGGACAGCGCGCCGCCATTGCGGCTAATACGGTATCTTCCCCTTGGGTGAAAGCGTAGTCCAGACCGTTGGCGCGCGCGGTGACAATCGGAACTCCAATTTCGGCTTCCAGCTTGGGTGCTAAGCCTTCCAAATCCATTTTGATGATTTCCGTCGTGCAAGTGCCGATAAAGACAATTACACTGGGGTTGCGATCGCGCTTAATCTGCAAGCACAATCGCTTCAATTCCTCATAGTCATTCAATTGCGCCGAAATATCTCCCTCTTCCAACTCCGCCATCGCGTAGCGGGGTTCGGCGAAAATCATCACCCCCATCGCGTTTTGCAGGAAATAGCCGCAAGTCTTAGTACCAATCACCAGGAAAAAACTATCTTCAATTTTCTGGTACAGCCAAGCCACGCAGCTAATCGGACAGAAAGTATGGTAATTCCCAGTTTCGCACTCAAAGGTCAGCGCTTGGGGTTGTTGAGTAACAGTCATTTGATGTTAATCCTCTCTCTATAAATGGACGCAGAAATCAGTCGGGTACTCGCCCCGTTATTTCAATTTCTATTAATTTGGGCAACCAGGAGTGTAAGTGCGGAGTGTACCCAACCTTACAACTCCAACAGATTTTTTGGCGATACTGACGGCGGTTAATCGTTAACTGCCAACAAATTTGTTATTTCTTCCAGACATCATCATCGTCTTTCAAGTCCACTTCCCCAAGCTCCTCGAAAGTCATATCGCCAAAGGCATCCAAGTCATCATCATCCGATTTCTTGGACGATTCTTCGCCGAATCCAAGGAAGCTGATGTCACCCAAATCTGCCAAGGACTCATCTTTAGACTCAGAAGCAGTTTCGTCGTCGTCCCATGCATCTAGGGAGATGTCTTCCATATCCATCAGCGACGCTGCGGCAGATTCATCCGACGCTTCGGTGTCAAAATCAGCGAGTGCCATGGCACCAAAGGCATCCTCTTCTTCTTCGCTCGACTCATCAGATGCTTCGCTGCCAAAATCATCGAGCGCCATGACACCAAAGGCATCCTCTTCTTCTTCGCTCGATTCATCAGATGCTTCGCTGCCAAAATCAGCGAGTGCCATGGCACCAAAGGCATCCTCTTCTTCTTCGCTCGATTCATCAGACGCTTCGCTGCCAAAATCATCGAGCGCCATGGCACCCGACTCCAACGAGGATACTGCGAGCAAATCTTCAGTTGCCTCTTCCTCTTCTTCTGCGAGCAATCCCACCTCAGCAGATGCCTCAGATGGCGTTGGTTCAACTTTCCCAGGTGGACGGTTACCCAGGGCGATGTCGGGGTCGAAATTCAACTCCAATACATCGATGAGGGAGTCTGGATCGGAGTTTAGCCTGGAAAACGGGAACATCAACTGCGCCAGCTTGGGTTCGATCGCGTTGAGTACCCCCAGGATGAGGTAAGAGGGAGGTCGACGACCGCCATCTGGAGTCTTGACGCTATCGACCTCCATTTGTAAGGTCATCCAACTGTGATTTAGCTGAAAATATTCCAACCACTTCTTTTTTAGAGATGCCGTGAAGTCGTCAAAGAAAGCCACAGGTTCTCCCCCTCATCCTGAAAACTAGACTGTTTAAACCATCATTAAGTCTAGTTCTTCTTCCTCCGTCTTTGGCGTTGGTTTGGTCGGATTTAGGTAAAAATCTGACAACAATGCGAACAAATCCCGGTCTGGAGCATCGTTTGGCACCACGCCTTCTGGCAGCGCCAGTAGTTGGTCGGCGATGTTGAGGTAGTAGTCGCAGACGTAGTTGAGCGAGGGGTCGCTTTCTGCCATTTCAAACAAGGTCTTGCCCTTGACGCGGGACACGCGAATGTCTTCAATCAAAGGCAGCACTTCCAGCACCGGCATGGGGACGGATTCTACGTATTTATCAATCAAATCGCGCTTCGAGGTGCGGTTGCCAATTAAACCAGCCAGACGCAACGGGTGAGTCCGAGCTTTTTCCCGCACCGAGGCGGCGATGCGGTTGGCGGCGAACAAAGCGTCAAACCCGTTGTCGGTGACGATGATGCAGTAGTCGGCATAGTTGAGGGGCGCTGCAAAACCGCCGCAAACCACGTCACCCAATACGTCGAACAGAATCACGTCGTATTCGTCGAAGGCGTTGAGTTCTTTGAGCAGCTTCACAGTTTCCCCCACCACGTAACCGCCGCAACCCGCACCCGCCGGAGGGCCACCCGCTTCCACGCAGTCCACTCCGGCGTAGCCAGTGTAAATCACATCTTCGGGCCAAACATCTTCGTAGTGGTAGTCCTTCGCCTGAAGCGTATCGATAATCGTGGGGATTAAGAAACCAGTCAGGGTAAAGGTGCTGTCGTGTTTGGGGTCGCAACCAATTTGCAGCACTTTCTTCCCGCGTTTGGCTAAGGCTGTGGAGATGTTACAGCTGGTTGTGGATTTACCGATTCCCCCTTTTCCGTAAACTGCTAGTTTCACAGGCTTTTGTTCTCCTTAATTTTGGCTTGTCAGAATATGCTTTATTTGTCGAATTCTGCTTGGGTTTCGCTTTGTACACAAAAGCATTATTGTCCAACTTTCCCTGGATTGAAAGGGCTTCTCAAGACAGTTTAGGGTTTAAAACAGAGCATCTGCTTTTATTAGTTATTTATAAATTGCCAACCGCTTTCCCTTCAATATATAGCTTTTAAAAATCATTTAATTAAAGTTTATGTAGTTAAATATAATAATTTGGTACAATAAGCAAAAGTAAAAAAATCGGTTTCGCGGTGGGGTGCGATATGCATCGGGCAAGCTGAGGAAAAGCACTTCTGCTGAGTATGAATTGGGTGCGGTGATAAGACTTGGTGAAAGTTGCTCACCTACTCACCTGCTGACCTGCACCCCTGCACCCCTGCTGATCTGGGAGGTTTGGCAAGGGCGGTGTGAAATTAGTAAAGAATAATTAATTTTAGCGCTGGCTCGACTTCTGTCTTTGGTTGGTAGTCGCGGAAAATGGGTTAGTTACAATGAAGTGACGTTTGCCCCGCGATCGCATCATGTAACCAAAGAATATGCAAATCATCGAAGCGCTTGACCTGAGCAAGGTCTATCCGGTGGCAGTCAAAGAACCGGGGCTAAAAGGAACGCTGAAGCACTTTCTGCGCCGCACCTACCGCCAGGTAAAAGCCGTGCAGTCCGTTTCCTTCCAAATTGAAGCGGGCGAAGTGGTGGGGTTTTTAGGCCCCAATGGTGCGGGAAAAACCACGACGCTGAAAATGCTCACCGGACTGATTCATCCCTCCAGCGGCAAAGTCCAAGTAGCAGAACGCATCCCCTTCAAGCGGGACAAGGCATTTTTGCAAAAAATTACCCTAGTAATGGGGCAAAAACAGCAACTGCTGTGGGACTTACCAGCATTGGACTCGCTCAGAATCAACGCCGCCGTCTACGATATACCAGAAAAAGAGTTTCGCTATCGGGTGGGAGAACTCACCGAAATGCTTGCCCTCGAAGGCAAATTAAACCAACCCGTGCGAAAACTATCTTTAGGCGAACGCATGAAAGCGGAATTACTCGCCGCACTCTTGCACCGTCCCCAAGTACTATTTTTAGACGAGCCAACTTTGGGACTAGATGTCAACGCTCAAGTTGGCGTGCGCGACTTCTTGCGCGAGTATAACCAGCGCTACCAAGCGACAATACTTTTAACCAGCCACTACATGGCGGATATTACCGCTTTGTGCCAGCGAGTACTTTTAATTCACCAAGGACAGCTAATTTACGACGGCAGTTTAGAAGGGTTGTTAGAAAGATATGCCCCCTGTCGCGAAGTTCAACTCGAACTAGCTCATGCCCTACCTGAAGAAAAATTATCTCCCTACGGTGAAATAGAAGCAATCGAAGCGCGGGAAGTGCGCTTGCTGGTGCGACGGGAAGAACTCACCCGCACGGTTTCTCGGATGCTGGCTGAACTGGAAGTATTAGATTTGACCATTACAGATCCGCCGGTTGAAGATGTAATAGGTCGGGTATTCCGTGCCGGGGTGGTATCGTGAAATTGAGTTGCCTACACCCTAAAGGGTGCGGCTACACGAACTAAGCCTGCCTCCGCAGGCTTTGGTTTAGTCCGCGCAGGCGGACTTGGTTTGTATAGCCCCAGGCTTCAGCCTGTGGGCGTTATTAAGACAAGCGCAAGAGTGAAATGAAAAAAATTATCAGAAAAGCCAAGACGCTGATTGAAGTTTACTACGCCTACATGGTGGAATACCGAGCCGAGGTAATTTTATGGGTGTTGTCAGGATCTTTGCCGATTATTTTAATGGGCATTTGGATGCAAGCGGCGCAAGGTGGGCAGTTTGGACTAAAACCGGCAGACTTTGCTCGCTACTTTCTGGCAGTTTTTATTGTGCGGCAGTTTAGTACAGTTTGGGTAATTTGGGACTTTGAACGGGACGTAGTAGAAGGAAAGCTTTCCTTTCGATTACTTCAGCCGATAGATCCAATTTGGCATCACATTGCTTCCCACGTTAGTGAAAGGTTTGCCCGCTTGCCGTTTTCTTTAGCGTTGGTGGGTTTATTTTTCCTTCTGTATCCCCAGTCTTTTTGGATACCGAGTTTATCCAGATTATTACTGTTTGTGCTAGCGCTCGCTCTCTCCTTCTCCTTACGTTTCCTGGTACAATACACCTTCGCCATGTTCGCATTTTGGGTAGAACGCGCGGTGGCGATCGAGCAATTCTGGTCGTTGTTATATCTCTTTCTCTCTGGTATTATTGCTCCGTTAGAACTATTTCCCAGCGAAGTGAGCCAGGTAGTACTTTGGACACCATTTCCCTATTTAATCCATTTTCCCGCAGCATTGTTAATAGGATTACCTGTAGATGCAGTCAGAGGATTTTTGACAACATGGGGTTGGTTAATAATTTTCTTCGTTGGGAACCGTTGGTTGTGGCGTCGAGGATTAAAGCAATATTCTGGGATGGGCGCGTGAAGATGCGGGTATGCTGAAACTGCTTTTACAATTAGCAATTAGCAATTAGCAATTAGCAATGACAAGATATTTACGAGTATTGGGGTTATTTTGGGGAACTGCGATCGCAGCCGAATTGGAGTATCGAGTTAACTTTATTTTGGCAGCACTGAGCAGCTTGGGCAACCTGTTGGGCAGTTTATTTACCCTGTTTTTGTTTTACCGCACTGGTTATAGCTTCCACGGGTGGAAGTGGGAAGAAGCATTAGTAGTGCTGGGAGTGTTTACTTTACTACAGGGTTTTTCCAGTACCTTCCTCGTTCCTAACCTAAATCGCATCGTGCGACAAGTCCAAGAAGGCACTTTGGACTTTGTATTATTAAAGCCGATTAGCAGCCAATTTTGGCTTTCTGCCCGTAGCGTTTCGCCTTGGGGACTGCCAGATTTAATCTTTGGTTTGGTGTTAGTTGGATATGCCGGTACGCGACTGGGGATTAAAACCAGCGATTATGCGATCGCTGCCGTACCGATTGTATTTGGTTTGGGGATTCTTTACAGCTTGTGGTTTATGCTGGGAGCAACCAGCATTTGGTTTGTCAAAATTTATAATGTTACCGAAGTGCTGCGCGGGTTGTTAGAAGCGGGAAGGTTCCCGATGGTAGCTTATCCAACAGCTTATCGATTTTTCTTTACTTGTATAGTGCCGGTAGCATTTTTAACAACTGTACCAGCAGAAGCGATGTTAGGGCGGGTGGAAATTGGTTGGGTGATAGGTGCGGGAGTATTGGCGCTGGGGTTATTTTTGATTTCGATAGGGTTTTGGCGATTTGCATTGCGGTTTTATACGAGTGCGTCGAGCTAGCATGACTATGGGAATCCACTTGCGTGGTTACGGGGAGTTAAAATTAGCGAAAAACCGATTGTGCTAGTTGAATATACCGAAAGCGATTTAAGAATAAAAAAAACTTTCTGCCAGTTTAACCAACTTCTATTTCAAACCATATAATGGATTTGAACTCGACGGTGTTGGTAAATTCACTTTTTTCAAACAGAAAAATGACGTTTAATTCCGTTGACTTTGTAATTTTTGTTACAATAACTTATTTACTCTACCGGGTGCCTCTGGGCGGGCAAAACTTGATATTGCTCGCGGCTAGCTATATATTTTATGCCTGGTGGGATGTGAGGTTCGTTTTTCTGATCGTCTTATCAACCGCAGTAGATTTCTACTGCGGGTCTATGATTGAGACGGGTCGATTAACCCGATCTAGGCGCAGGGTTGCGGCTTGGTGCCTGATATTGGCAGCGTTCTTTTGTATTACCGTGCAATGGAATGCAGTTCGGCTCAACACAGAAACATTCGCTTTATCAGTGCAGTGGAATCAACTTCTACCTGCTGCACCGTCAGGGTGGGTGGTATTAATTGCGACAATAGCATTAGTAGCGAGCGCTAATCTGCTGTATCCAAGGTTTAGCGCAATCAAGGAAAAACAACGACGGGATTTGTTCCTGTGGATTAGTATATGTACAAACCTGGGACTCCTTGGCTTTTTTAAGTACTTCAATTTCTTCATTGACAGTGCTGTTGCAGGCATTCGCTCCCTGGGGATTGAGGCAGAATTATTAAATTTAAACATCGTTCTGCCTGTAGCAATCTCGTTTTACACGTTTAAGACGATAAGCTACACCGTTGATATCTATCGAGGCAAGATCGAGCCAGCGCAAAAATTTGCGGAATTTGCCCTTTTCTTAGCTTATTTTCCCTCATTACTTGCGGGTCCAATCGATCGCTCATACCACTTACTGCCGCAGTTGTCAAAGCCACGTAGGCTAAGTTTCGAGCAATCTGCTCAAGGCATTTTTCTGATATTATTCGGCTTGTTCAAGAAAGTGGCAATCTCTGACGGGGTAGCAGGTTCGGTCAATGCAATCTACGGTACGAGTGGGGCGGTTTCTTGGATTGATGTTGTTTTGGCAACTTTCCTTTACGCTATCCAAATCTACGGCGATTTCTCCGGCTACACCGATATGGCTAGGGGAATATCCAAACTGTTCGGCATCGAACTGATGCTCAACTTCAATCTGCCATATTTCTCCAAAGATCCTAGCGAGTTTTGGCGGCGGTGGCACATCAGTCTCTCTACTTGGTTGCGGGATTATCTCTACATTCCCCTGGGTGGAAACCGTAAAGGAGAGTTACGAACTTATCTAAATCTGATGACGACAATGGTGCTGGGTGGACTTTGGCACGGTGCGGCATGGAACTTTGTCCTCTGGGGCTTTTATCAAGGCGGACTTTTGTGCGTGTATCGAGTTTTTAGTCCCAAAGATAAGAAACAAAGTGCATCGCCAAATGGTTTGGGAAATTGGCAAGGGATAGTAGCAACATTGTTCTTCTTTGTATTAACTTGCTATGGGTGGCTGTTGTTCCGAGCAACATCTCTGGCTCAGATTGTCACGTTGACAAAAATTCTGTTTGTGGATATAGGAAACTTCGCCCTCACCATGCCAAAGCCGCCGTTACCTGCCTTGTTGGGTATTCCAATACTCATGGGGTATGAATTTTTGGCCTACAAATCTCAGAATCAAGATTTTTACCTTCGTTATCCAACCCCAGCGCGTGCAGCCATTTATGCAACAATGCTGGTTATTGTGTTTATGGGATTGAGCAATGCACCTGCACAGTATATATACTCTCAGTTCTAAGCTAGCTAAAAGTCAACAAATCCGTAAGGCATTTGTAACCGGAATGTGGATAGTTTTCTTCCTATTTGTGTTCGATATCTCGATCAATTTTCTGTTTCCGTATCCATCAGATCCGCGCGTAACTTCCCCCGGACAGCTTAACCTTTATTTTGAATACGGGCGGTCTGTGGAAGGAAAATTGGCGCGGATGATAGGGCCGACAGACGAATTAAGTGGGCCCGTCGCACAGGCTGGCTGGTTAGACCCAGAAATGTGGAAAAAATTAAATAGACCCACAAACCCTGCGCCTGGTGAAGATTTGCTTGTTGCCATCTACGGCATGTCATTTTCAAATCATGTGGGTGAGGCGATGAAGGAAATGGATGCCAAAATCGGGTTAAGATTAATCGCTGGACCGTCTGCGCCACCGAATTACGCATTCGCGGCGTACAACTTAGATCGGGGTAAGCACCAAGCCGATGTAGCGATTTTAGGGATTCTGGCTTCCAGCGTTAAAGCACTCCGAACAATCAGCGGTTTGACCTGGAATTTTGAAGTGCCTATTCCTTACACTTACCCGCGCTACTTTGTGGAAGATGGAAAATTGAAGGCGATTTGGCCTCAAGTTTTGTCGCTGGCTCAACTCCGCGCCGTCAGGCAAGACCAGCAACAGTGGAACGAATTTGTCACCCAAATTCGAGAAAACGATCAATTCTTTAACTCATTCTTGTTCAAGCGGAATTGGCTGGATAATTCTGCAATTGTACGGCTGATTCGCAGAGCTTATGCACAGCGGCATCAGGCGATGATTGCAAATAAAATTTATAATTCAGCCGGGTTCAATGCAGAAATAGACATCCCCGTTTTAAGCGCAATTGTTACCGATTTTGCGGCAACGGCTAGAAGTGACGGCAAATTGCCAATTGTGCTTCTGATTAGCGATCGCGGCTATGAAGATCATTTGTTTCAGGCGCTTTCGCCGACTCTGGAGGGCGCTGCAATTCCCTATATCAGTACTCATAATATTGCTGCGGCTACCGACATCAGAAACTTTGTTGCTGAGGGACACTTCACCAAGAGTGCTAACAAATTAATCGCCAAAGCAGTACTAAAGTTGATTAACGAACATTTTGACCGCCGCGATGTCTTGAAGCAATAGGGGAAGTTTCAAGTTCAGGACTTACGCACGACGCCGCCATCACCTTTGTTTCGACCGTCGTTCGCGAAGCGGAAGGGAGGCATATCTCTCGTTCCCAAACCAACGATTTTTTGTATCACCTTTGTTTCTTTGCCTGTTCACTTTCTCGGCTCCTCAATAGTCGTTTTTTCTTTACTTTGAGATTGCCTGTAGCAGTTTTAACAACTGTATCGCCGGAGGCGATATGAGGGCGAGGTGAAGTTGGTTGGGTGATAGGTGCGGGAGTATTGGCGTTGGGGTTATTTTTGATTTCGATTGGGTTTCGGCGGTTTGCGTTGCAATTTTATACCAGTGCTTTGAGTTAGAGCGAATGGGGAGCGCTCGCTGTAAATTTTTGTAAAAAATATTTAAGTTAACCAGGAGATTCCTAGTTTTTCTCGGATCTAAATAGCAGAAGGGAAAACAATTCCTTGGCAATACTTAACAATATTTAGAGGTTTAAAATGACAGACGAATCTACAGTTAAACTTACCCTAGCTCTCAAAGATCCGGACTTAGAGGAAGAAAGGCTAGATAGGACAACGCGAAATCTATTGCGAGATATAAAAGACCTGGATGGCGTAGAACAAGCAGGTTTGGTGTCACCAGAAGAAATGCCAGAGGGAGCGAAGGCGTTTGGAGGCACACTACTAGGAATTCTGACGGCTGAGGTCAGCCTACAAAATATTAAGGCTTTGCTGGGATTTGTGGGCGATCGCTTGGGGGACAAACCGATTGAGATAGAACTCGAAGCCAACGGTAAAAAACTCAAAATCAAAGCCAGCAGTAAGCAAGAGCTAGTAGCAGCGAATGAGGAAATAGTCAAGCCATTTTTTGCATCCCTGGCTTGTTAGGAGGTAGCAAATGAATAAGGTGGCACTGCTGATAGGAGTCAGCGAGTATGGTTCGGGGTTGAACCCGCTCCCTGGTGCAGCCAAAGATGTCGAGGCAATGCAGCGCATTTTGCAGCACCCAGAAATGGGCTGTTTTACCTCAGTAAAACAGTTAATTAATCCCGAACGACAAGCGATGGAAGAAGCAATTGAAACTTTATTTTCCGGTTGTCAAAAGGATGACCTCGCACTGCTTTTTTTCACAGGTCACGGCGTTAAAGATGAGAGCGGCAAGCTTTATTTTGCAACGCGCACCACTCGCAAAAATATCCAGGGAGAACTAATAAAAGCCACAGCCGTTGCAGCCAGTTTTGTACAGGATGTTATGAGCGACAGTCGCTCGAAGCGACAGGTGGTAATTCTGGATTGTTGTTTTAGCGGAGCTTTTGCCGAAGGTTGGTCTGCTAAAGATGATGGGTCTGTGAATCTTCAGGCTCAACTAGGTGGCGAGGGACGTGCGGTTCTCACATCTTCTACTTCAACTCAGTATTCTTTTGAGCAGAAAGAGTTAGACCTCTCGACTTACACTCATTACCTGGTCGAAGGGATTGAAACGGGTGCAGCAGATTTAGATAATGATGGTGCAATTTCTATTGATGAATTGCACGAGTATGCCAAAAAGAAAGTCAAAGAAGCCGCTCCCGCGATGAAACCAGAAATTTATGCGGTCAAAGAAGGCTTTAGGATTCTGTTGGCTAATGCACCCAGAGGCGACTCGAAGCTCAGGTATCGCAAAGAGGTAGAAAATTTTGCCTTTCGCGGCGAGATTTCTCATGTGGGTCGCTCGACATTAGACGAACTGCGAAATAATTTGGGATTGCTGCCGGAAGATGCTGCGGCAATTGAAGCTGAAGTTCTTAAACCTTACCAAGAATACAAGCGAAAATTGCAAACATACGAGGAAGTATTTGTTAAGGCGATTCAAAATGGATATCCTCTTAGTAGCCTGGCTCGCGATGAATTAAAACATTTTCAGCGGGTTTTAGGTTTGAGGGAAGAAGATATCGCTCCGATTGAAAAGCAACACAAACCCGTTAGATTTAAGCTGAGCGAAGTTGTTTCTAAGAAAGTCTCAGCCTTGAGAAATCCCAGAGCGATCGCTGGGACAGGTACGCTCGCGGTGGTGCTTTTAACAACCTATTTTCTGGTGATTCCGCAACTGCCCGTTTTTACATGCAGAGTTTTTGAGTCACCTCCTACCTGTACTGAAAAATTCTACAAGCTCGGCTTAGAAAAGTCTAAGAAAAGAGACTTTAAGGGAGCGATTGAGGATTTCGAGCGCGCGCTTGGCTTCAATCCCATACACGCTAAAACCTACCACAGCCGAGGCAGGGCATACTTCAATTTGGGCGACCATCCCAGAGCGATCGCTGATTACGAAACAGCAATTAAAATTAACCCCAACGACTACGAAACCTATCAATTTCTCGGAAACGTCTCCGCGAAGTTGAGCAAATATACTCAGGCTATCGAGTATTACAAGAAAGCCATTCAACTCGATAGCCGGGAAATCAAAGACGCCTACGTTTACGATGACCTGGGGGAAGCTTACTCTAAACTGGGAGACAAGCAGGGAGCGATCGCAGCTTATCAAACCGCCGCAGAACTTTATCAGAAAAAAGGATATACCCAGCAATACCAAGCGGCATTAGATAAAATAGCCAAACTTCAGGGATAGCCATAATTTTCTAAGTAAGAATCTCGACCCCAGAGTTAGTCACCGCGACGGTATGCTCAAACTGGGCAGAAAGTTTTCGATCTAACGTGAGAGCAGTCCACCCATCATCTAAAACTTCTACTTCCCAAGTCCCCTCATTAATCATCGGCTCAATTGTAAATACCATACCCGGTCTTAAACGCTTCCCCGTACCCCGCTTACCATAGTGGGGGATTTCCGGTGCAGCGTGGAAAATCCGGTGAACGCCGTGTCCGGTAAAATTTCGCACAACCGAAAAGCCTTGGGCTTCTGCGTATTCTTGAATTGCCGCGCCGATATCGCCAATCCGCGCCCCTGGTTTTACTTCAGCAATGCCTCTTTTGAGACACTCCTGGGTTACTTCTACGAGCTTTTTCGCTTTGGGTGAAGGCGTACCGACGAAGAAAGTTTTAGACGTATCGCCGTGGTAACCATCCACCAGCGGCGTCACGTCGATGTTAATAATGTCACCTTCTTTAAGAATTTGCTTAGCGCTGGGGATGCCGTGACATACGACTTCATTGACGCTGGTGCAGATAGACTTGGGAAAACCGTGATAGCCAAGGGGGGCGCTTTTAGCACCATGCGCTTTTGTCCAGCGTTCGGCTTCATCGTTGAGTTCGAGGGTAGTAACTCCTGGTTTTACCATTGGTTCGAGATGCTCCAGGAGTTGAGCAGCTAAACGCCCAGCTTGACGCATTTTATCTAATTCGCGGCTCGATAACAGTTCGATGGTTTCGGTGGTCATAGTGTTTTGTTTAATTTTTACTGGTTTTTGGGGCTGTATATATCAGTATCTCCTTAAAAGAACTTGAGTAAGCTGGGTACACAGCTTACCCTGGATGTTTTGTTGGTTTAATCCTGACTCTGGATTTCTATGATTTTTCTGCCAATCCATTGTGCGATCGCGGGGACGACGGCGTTACCAAGGAGTCTCCGTCTGCGAGAGTCCATCCGGGAGGAAACCCCATCAGCTTTTCCCACTCTGTCCAAGTCAAGTTTCTCGCCACAGAGTATTGGTCGGTCTGAATGACCTCCTTGATGTCCTCCAGTTTGGGCGCGTAACGTGGGGCAGATGCTTTTTGCCAGGGTATACCCGAAGCCACCGCGACGTTGTACCACAAGCGGATTGTCTCCGACAGCGCCTTCACGAAAGCTCGATCCAGTTTGCGTTTGGCTCGATTTTCGCGACGCAGAATCCCCAGACAATTCGCTGCTGTCAGTAAAGATTCTATAGGCACGTTGCGATCTAAAACTGGCAATAAAGAATACTCGATCTCGGTCGTGGGGTATGCCCGTATCGAGAGCGTTACACGATAGCCATCCCCCCAAATACCCGTGCGCTTCCAACGTGTCGATAACTGACTCAAGCGCGGTTCCTTGCTCTGCCGAGAGCAACCCAGGCACATTTTCCAACACCAACCACGCTGGCTGAACTTCTGCAACAAGTTCCATAAATTTGTAGAACAGTCCGCTTCGTTCCCCTGCGAGTCCTTTTCGGTCTGTATTGGCGTTGCTGAGGTCTTGACAGGGCCATCCGGCACACCATAAGTCAGCGGCAGGGATAGTTGCAGGTATGAGGGTTGTGATGTCTTCATGGATTGGTACGCAAGGCCAGTGACGTTTGAGGATTTTTTGGCAAAAGGGGTCTATTTCGCATTGGAATACGACTTTCATTCCCGATCTTTCAAAGCCAAGATCGAACCCACCAATGCCTGTAAAGAATGAGGCTACCCGCATGATGACCCAAAATTCAAGGGTACGGCCCTAAGAAGCGATCGCCGTTAAAATGGATGATATGAGTCGGTGCATCAGCCACCCAGACTTCCGTTTCCCAAGCAATTTCATTTAGATATTTTGCCATATCGCTGCGGAGATTAAAAGCAGTGACAAATACAAGCCCAGCAGTAGAATTTTGAAATACTGCTTGAAGTTCGTTCCTGCGTTTTGGAGTCACTGGGCCATGACTGGTAGTTGCTTCAACCAGCACCAGCCAATTCTTCTGAACATAGTGAACCACAACATCAGGCATCTTTCCATGTGCATCGGCAGTAACACCCAACGCTTCGAGTGACTCGCGATCGAAATAACCCCATTTATCACCCGTATCGCCTACATAAATTAGCCTTCCTCCAGGCGTGAATAGCTCGCAGAAATCATTGATAATTTTCTCTATCATAAGATTCTGCCCACCCGGTGACAAAGAGATTTTTTGCCCAGTTTTCAGCGTCACCGGAATCCGTTGTATCTCGCGTTCTTGAGCAGATCGCTGCTTCAATGTCTTAATAGACGTTAAGTAATTTTTTAGTTGCTCGCTCCAGTAATTTGTTTGGTAAGTACGAATCAATTCCAGGGCGCGACGCTCAATCTGATAGACGGTTTTTGGACTATTTGTAGGTCTTGAAGGCCAATCTGGATTGGGAATCAGAAAGCCAGCTTCTACAAACTGATGAACGGTGAAGCGACGAATCGTTTCGCGCGTGTTGGGTGCGTACATTTTACCATATTGTTGGGCAATAAACTCCATAATTGGAGTAATGCCGAGTAAAGGATTACTTGCTTCTGTCCACGGTGTATCGACCTTTAAATTAAGCAAAGCTAGTAATGTGAGGGCAGAGCGTTCGTTTTGCTGAGCGGGTGGTAACCCGATATCTCGGAGGATAGCTTTAGCTTCCTCAATCTTTTTGATAGCTTGAGTTGGATCGGGAGAAATAGGCGTATTAGACATGTAGTTGCGAGACGAGTTGATTTATGGCAAGTAGGTTTGCTCAGATCTTGCACCTGTGATTTTCGCCCGCCGTGGACTCAAGTCCAAAGGCTTTTAGCCCAAGTCCACTTCAGTGGACTGAAATCAGATTAACAGTCCATTTCAATGGACTTTCGCTATTAGCCAGAGAATTGATTCTCTGGCGGTTGTGGACTATGGTACAAGATCTGAGTTTGTCTACAATGTTTCTTTAAAAATCAAAAGATAACTGTATATATTGTGCGGGTGAAGTTACCTGCTCAGATGAGATGTTTTCCAAATTATCTAAGTATGCCCTTACAGAACGCGCTAAAGCTTTTGCTAATAGCGGCGGTACGGCATTCCCAATCTGATTAAACTGACTATTTTCAGACCCTTGAAACTCAAACCAATCTGGAAAACTTTGAAGCCGCGCCCCTTCTCTAACTGTTAGCCTTCTGCGGCGTCCGTCGGGTAAGCGGATTCGCAACATATCGCCAGTTGCACCGCATAGATTGCGGCAAGTGACTGTTCTAGCAGGCGCGTCAAGATGTAAGTCTCTTGGTCTAATACATTTAGAGGCTTTCTCATATTTTTTGACATATTCATCCATACTGCTCGTGAGGAATTTTGATTCAGGGGTGGCTGATAATGCCAGTTCTCCTAATGCTTCTCCTGCTGTATAATGCCAGGATGAATTTGTTTTTTGAGGCCATTTCCAACCGCCTTTATGGGCTACGCAGAAAAGCCGCTCTCTCCGTTGTGGAACTCCATAGTCAACTGCATTTAAAATTTGCCATTCAACAAAATAGTTTAATTTTTGCAAAGCCTTGACAATTTCTTGAAAATAAGCTTGATTCCGAAATAACATTCCTCGCACGTTCTCAAATAAGGCAAGTTTAGGACGATACCGCTCAACGGCAGATAGAAATGTGGGAAAACCATCGCGGCTATCTTTTAATCCTCGTTGATTTCCTCCCACGCTAAAAGGTTGACATGGAGGGCCACCAATTATGACATCGGCTTCATCAACTAAATCCGATCCAGGTGTTAAATTAACTTGATAGCATGAACTTTGGAGATTGTGTCGATAAGTCGCGCTGGCATCTGCTAACATTTCGTAGCCAATCGTTCTAAAACCTGCGGCTTCAAAACCAAACGCCAAACCGCCACAACCAGCAAACATATCTATAACTAACGGCGCATCTGGTTGGTTTGACGATAGTTGCAGTTCTTGTTCGATTAGCGCTAGATAAGGAAGTTTATTTGTGAGTATTTTTGAGGTCATATAGTTCGGGTATAGTTTCCGGATAGCAGTGGAGACACGAAAGCGATCGCTAAACCAATGCTATCGCTTTCCTTGCCCATAAATCAAACAAATTTCCTCATAACTTCAGGACGCAATATTGCACACCCGTGTCAAAAATTCTCACACCTCCTCCCTCGGCAACTGTCTGCCGTAATGCCTCGGTATTAGTAACTTTTACACCAGCCAAATAATCGATTCCCATATGCGCTAAATCTGGCAACCAGGGTACTGTTGGCCCCATCAAAACTAAGTTGGCATTTTGCGACAACTCTACTAAGCGCGGAAAAGTTTTATTCACAATCGAGGTGGCTGTGAGAAAAACCCAATCGGCTTCTGGTAAGAGATATTCACAGGCAGTATCGGGTAAATCTTGACCGCTCGGTTGACGCTCAATTACCGTAATTTCTGTCTCTTGTTCGTACTGAGACAGTCCGGGATAGCGACCAATTACGACTACCCGTTTTCCCCGAATCAACGGTAAAAAATGCTCAAAAACAGCGAGGTTCGCCGCACCTTTGGGCGCAATTGGCTGGGCTTTTTCCAATAGCGGTGAAGATGGATTAATCGCTGCATTAATTGCTGCCATTCCAACAGTTGCTTGATAACTATCCCAAGAACGCAGCCAGGGGGCTAACTGTGCGATCGCTTTGTTAACCAACGTTCCTGCCCAAGGCAAGGTGCGGGTTGGCTGCCCCGGACTCATGCACAATCCCATCCCCTCTGCTTGGCAAAATGTCCAGGTTAAACCGATCAATACCTCGCGCACCAATGCCGTCGTTTGACTCGACTCCAGCAGTAAATCGTAGATTTCTCGTGGGTGTATTTTCATGCTTCCGTTGGTAAATCAGCACCTAACTTAGTATCTACTTTTCTTTTACTCCCTTCGCGCTAGAAGACTATCTACATCTTTCTTCTTCCTTCTTCGTGTTCTTCGTGTCTTCGCGGTTTATTAAATAGTTATTCTTACCTAGCGAAGCGAGTAATTTGTTTAGCTGCACCTATTGCTCTGCCTCTTTCTCAGTTAGCAACTGTATTTTGTGTAACGCCTAAAGCATCTGCAAGTTCCTTCTGTGTCAAATGTCGCAGCTTCCTAAGACGCATCAGAGGCGATGTTGCGGGTTCAGTCATGAGTTATTCGTCAGGTTGTCGCAAGGGTGGTACGTCATCAGGTATGCCCTCAACGTCTAACCGCATCGCTTTAGCCAGAGTTTTAGGAGAAACATTTAACTCTCGACACATCGCCAAAAAATGATCGACTCTCGGCAGTTTCCTCCTGTTAGCCCAGTTGTTGATGCTTAACTCTGTAACGTTTAGCTTCTGGCTTAGTTGCCGTTGAGTTATCCCCGCTGCTTCTATCAGTGTTTGTACGGTTGGTTCGTTGCTATCAAACGATTTTGTCATCTTAATACTATGGATCGGATTGTGTTCCTGACTGCGGCCCAAAATCGTCGGGTAAGTCTTCCAAACCGATCTGCAACAGTTTAACCAGGGTTTTGAATTGGCTGGGCGTTAACTTGGGTATTGCTCTGCCTCTTTCCCAGTTCGCAACTGTATTTTCTGTCACGCCTAAAGCATCTGCAAGTTCCTTTTGTGTCAAATGTCGCAGGGTTCTGAGACGCATCAGCGCTGATAAGGGCTTTTCTGCCATCTTAACCTAAATTAATTTAGCCTAAACAGGTTGACGGTTATCCCTAATTTGGTTTAGGCTAGAAAACATCAACCCTAAATCAATTTGGGGATAACGAGCAAAAAAGGCAGGCATCACAACAGGGCGATGCTGTTGGTTGCTGCTTGCCTTTGCTTTAGTGTCTCATCACGTTCTGCTGTTAGTAACCAACTCAAATCGTCAAGAGGTAATATGACTCACAACACCTACAAGACAAGTCTTTTTAACTGGGCAATTTTTCGCTTTGTGAACTGCAAACCCATTGCCGTTGGTCGGTTTCGGAGTCGCAGCGACGCTGAAGGGCATTTGCAAGTGTTGCGGCGTTTGATACCGGGGGTGGAATTTGCGATCGCATTTATCCCCCCTGAGTCAAATGATTCTGTAACTGTAGGGGCACGGCAACCGTAAATATTCGGGTAATCCAACAATATCCAGAACGCCGTGCCCCTACTCGCTGCCTGTGGGGTAAACTAAAAGATTGTGGATTCGCCCATAGGAGAATCTAATCTTGCCTACTCTCGGCGTCAACATCGACCACGTTGCCACAATTCGGCAGGCACGTCGCACGGTAGAACCCGACCCCGTGGCGGCGGCGGTGCTGGCAGAACTTGCAGGTGCCGACGGCATTACCGTGCATCTGCGGGAAGATAGACGGCATATCCAAGACCGGGATGTGCGAATCTTGCGGCAAACTGTTCGCACCCATCTAAACTTGGAGATGGCGGCGACGGATGAAATGGTGGACTTCGCATTAGACATTAAACCCGATTACGTAACGTTAGTCCCCGAACGTCGCGAAGAAGTCACCACCGAAGGCGGACTCGATATCGCCGGACTTATTCCCCGCATCACCGATGTGGTGGCAAAATTACAAGATGCTGGAATCCCGGTCAGCTTGTTTATCGATGCGGATGATGCACAAATTGACGCATCTGTCAAGGTGAAAGCCAAATTTATTGAACTGCATACGGGGAAATACGCCGAAGCGCAGGATGAAGCGAGTCGGGAAAAAGAATTAGCCGTTTTGGCGAAAGGATGCGAAAATGCGATCGCATCCGGTCTGAGAGTGAACGCGGGACACGGACTCACCTACTGGAACGTCTACCCCGTCGCTGCGCTCAAAGGGATGGAAGAACTCAATATCGGTCACACGATCGTTAGTCGCGCCGTTTTAGTAGGATTAGAACGCGCCGTCCGCGAAATGAAACAAGCAATATTGGGTAATGGTTAATGGCTAATGGCTAATGGCTAATGGGTAAGAAAAAATCAATTAGCAATTAGCAATTAGCAATTAGCAATTACACTTCACCAATTACACTTCACCAATCACCATGACAACTTACTACTACGTCCTAGCAAGCAAACGCTTTTTACTCGAAGAAGAACCCCTGGAAGAAGTTTTGAGGGAGAGAACCCGGAACTATCAAGAACAAGAAAAAGAAATCGATTTTTGGCTGGTTGTACAACCCGCTTTTATAGAAGCAGCAACAATGGCAGAAGTTAAAGCCAAGTGTCCCCAACCAGCAGCGGCAATTATTTCAACGAATCAGCAATTTATTACTTGGCTGAAATTGCGGTTGGAATATGTGGCAACTGGCGAATTTGAAGCACCCTCCGCTCAAATTCCCAACCCGCTAGCTTCCCTCGCAGGCGTATCCTGAAAAATTTTATCTTGGGTAATGGGTAATGGCGTTTCCAGGCAAGTTCCAGGGAACTAGGGTAATGGTAAAAATCCAATTACCAATTACCAATTACCAATTACCAATTACCAATTCACCAGTTATGCATCAAACTTGTTTCATCAGGGTAGCGCAATCTATTTTAGGGTCAACCTTGCTAGCGACGGCTGGGTTGGCTGTTAAAATAGATGCTGCTGTGGCTCAGTCTTCAATTCCCAATTGTCAATTGCCTCAACCGGGCGAGTATTTATTGTTGGTGGAAAGCAAGACACCCCGGACTCGCGAGTTGGTGCGACAAACCGTGCCAAATACTACCAACGTTACTCTGTGTAGATATTCAGACAATGTAGTGACGCGCATTGGTGGGTTTGCTGACGCAGAGGAAGTGCAAAAATGGGTGCGTTACTTAAATGATATTGTCGGGTTGCAAGCTTTCCTTGTGGAACCCCCTGTAGTGGTTCAAACTGCTAGGGAAACACCGAGTCAAAGCGGGGTGACGACGGTGGGACAGGTGCGAGAACAAACGGTAGTATCTCAGAATATACCTGCTTTTAATCCTCAACCCTTGGGAAGGGGTTATGCGATATTGGTAGATTTCTTTAACAAACCGGAAATTGCCGAACAGGTACAGCGACTGGTAGGGAAGGAAGTGGGTTTAGTTTCCTTCGCGCAACGTCCTTATTTATTGGTGCTGCATACAACTAACGATAAGAATGCGACGAATACATTTGAGTTGCTATCGGAGCGCGGCTTTTTTGCGATGATGGTAGATGGTCGGCAGGTGACCTTATTGCGAGCGCAAGTTTTACCGAACCAGCCAAGAAATTAAAATTTAATATGCTGGTGCAGCTAGCCAGGAAATCGTCACGCCCAACACCGATCCTACAATTACTTGAACCGGCGTGTGACCGAGCAATTCCTTGAGTCGATCTTCGCTAAAGGTAGGGTGTTCGCGGAATAATTCATCAATCATTTGATTGAGGATGCGCGCTTGCTTACCCGCCGCCTGACGGACTCCGGCGGCATCGTACATGACAATGATGGCGAAAATGGTGGCAATGGCAAATTCGGGAGACGCCCATCCCACCGTCTGTCCTACACCTGCTGCTAAACAGGTTACCAAAGCCGAATGGGCGCTGGGCATTCCGCCAGTCGTCGTCAAAACGCGCAAACTTACCTTGCCGTGTCGGGCAAGTTCGACGATGATTTTAGACAGTTGAGCGATGAGACAGGCTATAAGAGCAACCACCAGCACGTGGTTGTCTAAAATTTTACCAAAGTCCTGCATATCGATTTGGGGTTTTGGATTTTGGATTTTAAATTATCCGGATTAAAGCGGTTGTTTTTAGTGCGTGCGGCTAGTAATAAAATCAGCCAGCGCCTGTAGCGGTTGAGCTTTTTCAGCAAAGGGTGCTAATTCCGCCTTAGCATCCTCAACCAATTGCTTCGCTTGTTGGCGCGATTCTTCTAACCCCCAAAGACTGGGATAGGTTGCCTTTTTCGCTTGCAGGTCTTTACCTGCGGTTTTGCCCAACTCGGCGCGAGTTGCGGTGATATCCAAAATATCATCCACAATTTGAAACGCCAGCCCAATATTTTGAGCATAACGGGACAGGCGTTGCAAATCGGCAGCGGATGCGCCTGCCAAAATACCGCCGCAAACTACGCTAGCTTCTAGCAGCGCCCCGGTTTTGTGGGTGTGGATAAAATGCAGCGTTTCTAGGGTTGTATCAGTGCGTCCCTCGCATTCTAAGTCAACCACTTGACCGCCGACTAAACCCGCCGCCCCGACGGCACGCCCCAAACGGGCAATTACCTTTAAAAGTTGTTCGGCGGGTACGTTTTTAGTTTCCTCAACTACATGCTCAAAAGCGTAGGCTAACAAACCATCTCCAGCCAAAATCGCGATATCATCACCGTAAACTTTATGATTGGTCAGACGCCCCCGCCGATAATCGTCATTATCCATCGCGGGTAGGTCGTCGTGGATCAGCGACATCGTGTGAATCATTTCCAGGGCGCAAGCAGTTGGCATCGCCATTTCCACCGTCCCCCCGGTGAGTTCGCAGGTAGCGAGACAGAGAATGGGGCGTAGGCGCTTTCCACCCGCCAGCAGGGAATAGCGCATCGACTCGTATATTTTTTCAGGATAGATGACGGGGAAGGCACGATCCAAAGCTGCCTCCACCAAAGCCTGTCGCTGGTTCAGATAAGCTGATAAATCAAAGGTTGGAGATTCCCCTGTTGGCGAATGCCGATCGTCCGTAACTACCATCCCTGGATTCCTTACGTTTGTCATTTCCGTACCAATTTTACAGGTGATTGGTAATTGGTAATTGGTAATTGCTAATTGCTAATTGCTAATTGCTAATTGCTGGTTGGTCATTAAGCTATCGGTCGAATTTTTACCCATTAGCGATTACCCATTACCCATTACCGCTTTTGGCTATAACTCCACACTGTATTTTGCAACAGCATGGCGACGGTCATCGGGCCAATGCCGCCGGGAACGGGGGTAATAGAAGAGGCGACGCAAAGCACCCCCTCAAACTGGACATCTCCCACGAGGCGGGAATTACCCGCGTCATCGGTAACGCGATTAATGCCAACATCCACGACTACGGCGTTTGGTTTGACCATTTCAGGGGTGACCAAATTGGGACGCCCTACTGCCGCAATTAGGATATCGGCACTGCGGGTGATGTCGGGTAGGTTTTGCGATCGCGAGTGAGCGATCGTTACCGTCGCATCCGCTTCTAGCAGCATCAAAGCCATTGGCTTGCCCACTAAAATACTACGCCCAAGGATGACCGCTTGTTTCCCTTTTAATTCAATTTCATATTCTTGCAGGAGGCGCATGACGCCTGCGGGGGTGCAACTGCGTAAACCGGATTCTCCCCGCACCAGACGCCCCAAATTAACCGGATGGAGTCCGTCGGCGTCTTTATCGGGTGCGATCGCGTGCAGCAGTGCTACGCTATCCAAGTGGGGCGGTAAAGGCAGTTGAACTAAAATCCCATCTACCCGTTCATCCTGATTCAGAGATTGAATCACTTGCTCTAATTCGCCAAAAGCAGTTTCGGCGGGAAAATGCTTGCCAAACGAAGCAATCCCGATTTTTTGGCAAGCGCGCTCTTTATTGCGCACGTAGGCGGCGCTAGCGGGGTTATCGCCTACCATTAGCACCGCTAGACCCGGCGGACGCCCAATTTCAGCTTGTAACGACTGAATTTGATCGGCAAGTTCAGCGTAAATTTTTTGGGCGAGGGCTTTACCGTCTAGGATTTGGGCAACTTTTGTATCCATCTAGATCTCCGGGGTACTCCCGCCACATCGGTACTCCGATTGGCGGTGATGGGGGAATTGAGCGGCAGTCCTAGGGGATCGATGCCGCGTAGACTGCCAGTTAACTGTCTGTTTCATGTTTTATTTTCCTCTTCAGATTTCTAATAAATTCTCTAATCACATCTGTCTGGGTTCTGTTTTCCTGTTCACAATAAGCTTTCAACGTTTCTAGATCGGACTCAGGAAGTCGAATATTAAAGGTTTTCATTTGAAAGGTGTAACGATATTTGCGTTACAATACTATCATGCTACTCACCTACCAGTACAAAATCAAGCCCACAGAATCACAGGCGGCAACTATGGCGATCTGGGGTGAGTTATTGCGTAGGCACTGGAACTATGCGCTGGGACAACGATTGGATTGGCTCAACAGAACCCGTTCGCCAATTGATCGTTGCAGCCTTGTTCTAGAGCGAATTGGTGAGATTCCAGGACGGGTTGATTACTACACTCAAGCATCGGAGTTACGCCAAACGAAACAACTGTTTCCCGAATACAAAGACATCTATGCAGACTGCCAGCAGCAAAACCTGATGCGGCTCGATAAAGCCTGGAAGCGATGGCTAGTGCCTGACAAGAACGGCAAAAGAGGAGGCAGACCGCGGTTCAAGAAACAAGGTGATATCTGCTCATTCACCTTTCCAAGGGTGAACTGCCTTAAAGCAGGAGCTACTTTCACAGGCAACCGCTTAAAGCTCTCCAAGATTGGTGAAATCGAGGTGATTTTGCATCGCCCAATCCCTGATGGCTTCACTTTGAAGCAAGCCACGATTCTGCACAAAGCAGATGGCTGGTACATCAGCTTTTCACTAGAAGATGGCGCGGTTCCCTCGCCGCTGCCTGTGGATGAACTCAAGTCTGCTGTAGGCATAGATGTTGGGTTAGAAAAGTTTTTAGCAACATCGGACGGGCAAGCGGTTGAGATTGGGCAGTTCTACCGCAAGTCTCAAAAACGCTTAGCCCGTCAGCAGCGGCAACTGGCAAGGAAACAGAAGGGGTCGAACAACTACCGCAAGCAAGCGAACAAAGTAGCGCGATTGCATCTGCACACAGGTCGTCAGCGCAAAGACTTTCACTATCAGGTGGCACATTGGCTTTGCGCGACCTATGACCTGATCGCGTTTGAGAACTTGAACATCAGAGGACTTGCCAGAACCCGATTGGCAAAGTCGATACTGGATGCCGCTTGGGGCGCATTCCTTTCCATCCTGCAAGCAGTGGCGGTAAAGCGCGGTAAGTGGGCAATGGAAGGCAACGCCAGAGGAACCAGCATAGAATGTTCTCGCTGTGGTGAACGGGTTGAGAAGACGCTGAAAGATAGGGTTCATAGCTGTAGCTGTGGGCTAGTAATTGACCGTGATGTGAACAGCGGCATCAACATTTTGAATCGAGTACAACGGACGCTTGGACTAGCGTTTGCTGGCTGTGGAGGATACTCGGATGCGAGTCCTGTGAAACAGCAACTCTCATTTGTGAATTTGAGAAGCCCCCGCTACACCGAAGGTTAGCGGTGGGAGTTGTCACCAGCTTCCAGAAATGCTGGTGCTTGCGTTACTGTCTTTAACAGCAAGCAAATAATATCCTAGTTTCGCAGATTAATCAAAATGAGTATCCGGCTAAGCCAAGTTTTTACAATACCAGTTCAGCACCAGGTACTTCGGATCGGTACTGTATCACTGATGATGGGAGGATTGTGCGGTTGCGCTAACTTGGCAAAATCGAGATTGAGTTTCCTGCCAAGACCTAATGTCCCGATTACCACTATCGGCGATGTGCAGAAGTCTTCGCCTAAATCTTCTACTGTATACCTGGAAGGGGAGGTTGGCAAGCAAGTTCCCTTTGTGGATAGTAGCGCCTATGAGTTGAAAGACTCAACGGGGAGTATCTGGGTAGTTACTAAACAAAAAGCCCCGAATCAAAAAGATCAAGTTTTGCTCAAAGCCAAGGTGCAACATAAAAATATTAGTGTTGGTGGCAAGACTTTAAAAGAAGTGTACGTTGAAGAACAGCAGCGACTATAACAGGGATTTCTTACGGATTATATGGATGAATAGCGGTATGAATAATCAACAGAAACAGGTAGCGATCGCCATCTTATATCGCGACGGTAAATTTCTCATGCAACTGCGCGATGATATTCCCGGTATTGCTTATCCCGGACACTGGGCCTTTTTTGGCGGACATATCGAACCAGATGAAGCTCCAGAAGACGCACTCAAGCGAGAATTATTAGAGGAAATTGGTTACGTACCTGCTTCTCCCTCATTTTTTGGTTATTATGCCGATAACAACGTATTTCGCCACGTTTATCACGCACCCTTGACAGTGGAATTAAATCAATTAATTTTAGGCGAAGGTTGGGATATGGGACTATTAACACCCGCCGAAATAAGAGCAGGCGAACGTTATTCGGAAATAGCAGGACAAGTGCGACCTTTGGGACCTACTCACCAAAAAATTTTGTTAGATTTTATAGAGAGAGCATTTTGAAAATTGAATTGGGAAACTGGTCATGCTTAAAAAACTCATCCTGGAAAACTGGAAAAGTTTCCGCCATGCGGTACTTGACATCGCTCCGCTTACCGTTCTTATTGGAACCAATGCTAGTGGCAAGTCCAATGCACTTGAAGCATTGGAATTTCTGAAAAGAACCGTAGAAGGTAGAGAATTTCAATCAGCTTTAGTAGGAGATTTGATAGTTCCCTCAATACGGGGAGGTGTAGAGTGGGCTGCACTAAAACCAGAAACAAAATTTACTTTGAAGGTATTAATTCAGGGTGAAGATGATAGTACGTATTACCTTTATAGCATCACGGTTGAAACTAAACCACAAGTTCAACTGATGGCGGAATCTTTAATCCTGATTAAACAGACCGTGAAGTCTGAGAAGGAAACAGAAAAAGAAATATTATTTCAAACAGAACCGCCGACGCCATATGGAGCGATTGAAGCAAAAATTTACGATACAAATAATCAAGGCAAACAAGCATTTTTACGTGAAAAATCTATTTTGAGTCAATTAATTTTTCAGTCATTTCCAGGTTTATTGCCGAAGGATTCGGTGGTGGGCAAACTGGCAAAAGGGATTTTTATAATTTGGGAAACAATAAGTAATATATTTACTCTAGATCCTATTCCTTCTAAAATGCGATCTTATTCACCCCTTTCTCCTCAACTTCTAAGTGATGCATCGAATATTGCTGGGGTGTTAGCAGCACTGCCAGATGAACAAAAAAAACAGGTGGAATCAACTATACTTACTTATGTAAAGCATTTACCAGAAAAAGATATTCAGAAAATTTGGGCAGAACCAGTTGGCAGATTGAATAGCGATGCAATGCTATACTGCGAAGAACAGTGGATACCCGCTCAACCGCCCATGCTAATAGATGCAAGAGGAATGTCAGATGGAACTCTGCGGTTTCTAGGTATTATCGCAGCACTTATGACACGCCCTGAAGGTAGTCAATTGATCGTTGAAGATGTGGATAATGGACTGCATCCATCTCGTTCAGAATTGCTTGTAAAAATGCTAAGAGGAATAGGGAAAAAGAGAAAGATTGATATATTAGTTACTACCCATAATCCAAGTTTGCTAGATGCTTTAGGGAGAGAAATAGTACCCTTTGTAGTGGTAGCGCATCGAGATACAGAAACTGGAAAAAGCAAGCTTACCCTCGTAGAAGATATTCAGAATTTTTCCCAGATGTTTGCATCTGCCTGTTTGGGTAAACTTAAAGAGAATAGTGCAATTGAAAGAAGTGTTGTTAGTAGCAGCTAGCCTGAGATATGAGGAAGGCTATTAGTAACTCAAATTGCTAGTTATCTCTCTGGGAGCGGCTGGCTAATGGCTGGCGAGATTGGTAAAAATCCTAGATTAGCAATTAGCAACGCCCTTGTTTATAACTAGCAACTTGCGTTAGTATTGATTTTTTGCGTTTGGTTAGAAGTACCGGGAATGGAAATTTGTGGTTCTGATGATAATCGGTGGTATTTCGCACGGGTGAACAAACTGATAGAAGAGGAAAAGGCTAAAGGTACAACTCTGGTACTTCCCATAGTTACCCTGGTAGAAACTGGTAAGCATATCGCTCAAGCTAGAATAAAAGATGCCGCTGCTCAGACAAGTCCAAGGGCAGCTTTCGGCGCACAGTTTGTCCTGTGGAATGCTGAGGAACTGAAAAAATTAGCCGCCCAATGGCCTCATCTAGCAGCACAACAGACTTCCATGGGCGATGCAACTATTAAGATTGTTGGACAATTCTACGCAGAAAAAGGTTATCAGGTAGAATTTTTAACAGCTGATGAGCAGTTAAAGGCACAAGATCCGTCTCCCCCAGCTAGGACTCAAAAGAAAAGGAGAAGTGGAAATTGAGCGGTTTTTACCGCAGAAAAATAGCCACAAAAGACAAGACTGGCTACGGGGTATGATCTTTAAATGGAAATTCCATCTCTATCACCGAACGTCCATGAGCTATTCTACCGAAGCATCGACTCCAAAAACAACCAAAAGCGCTAGAGTGAACGAAGCTACGATCCCCAATGCAGACTACCGACTCCTGGATCGGACAAAGCTGTCGCCGATGTATCAGCATTATGTGGAAGTAAAAGAACAGTATCCTCATGCGTTGCTGTTGTATCGGTGCGGCGATTTTTTTGAAACGTTTTTTCAGGATGCGATTACCGTTTCGCGGGAATTAGAACTGGTTCTGACGAGTAAAGAAGGAGGGAAAGAAATTGGGCGAGTTCCGATGACTGGCGTACCGCACCATGCTTTGGAAAGATACTGCGCGATGTTAGTCGAAAAAGGGTATGCGATCGCTATCTGCGACCAAGTCGAAGATGCAGCAGAAGCACAAGGTTTAGTCCGCCGAGAAATTACCCGCGTTTTTACACCAGGAACCCTCTTGGATGAGGGAATGCTCACTGCAAAGCGCAATAATTTTCTAGCAGCAGTTGTCATGGCAGGCGAACATTGGGGTTTATCTTATGCAGATATATCTACAGGGGAATTTTTAACCACGCAATCGAGTAATTTAGATCATTTAACGCAAGAATTAATGCGCTTGCAGCCTTCGGAAATCTTAGTACCAACCAACGCCCCAGATTTAGGCGCTTTGCTACGTCCTGGAGAAAAATCGGAGAGTTTACCAGATTGTTTACCCAATAGTTTTTGTTATGCATTGCGTCCCCAAAGTCCGTTTAGTTTATCCGAAGCCAAGCCGAGATTATTGCAAAAATTTAATTTGAAATCCCTCGAAGGTTTGGGATGCGAACACCTCCCCCTCGCGGCTCGCGCCGCTGGTGGATTATTAGAATATCTGGAAAGAACGGTCAATAAAAAAGTAGAAGAAAAGGAAAGCAAAGGAAAAAATTCAATCCAAAATATCAAATCACAAATCCAAAATAAACTCCAGGTTCCTTTACAACTTCTGCGAACTTACACCATCGCCGATTATTTAATATTAGACTACCAAACCCGCCGCAATTTAGAAATTACTCAAACCGTCCGCGATAACACCTTTCACGGTTCTCTATTGTGGGCAATAGATAAAACCTGTACCGCAATGGGAGGTCGCGCCTTGCGCCGATGGGTTTTGCAACCTTTGCTCGATATTAAAGGAATTCGAGCGCGGCAAGATACAATTCAAGAATTAGTAGAAAATAGCTCTTTGCGGCAAGAATTGCGTCAGTTATTGCGGCAAATATACGACATTGAACGCTTGACAGGACGCGCAGGATCTGGTACGGCAAGTGCGAGAGATTTAGTAGCATTAGCCGATTCGCTGTTAAAATTACCAGACTTAGCAGCACTGGTAACCGATGGGCGATCGCCCTACCTGAGAGCATTGCAAAAAGTGCATCCAATTTTGGAACAATTGGGTCAAAGAATTCGCGCTTATTTAGTAGAATCGCCGCCGATTCATATCACCGAAGGTGGTTTAATTCGAGATGGAGTCCATCCGCAATTGGATGAAATGCGCGCAGGGGCAAAAGATGACCATGAATGGGTTTCCAATTTGGAAGTAACCGAAAGAGCTAGTACGGGTATTTCTACGCTAAAAGTAGGATATAACAAAACTTTTGGATACTATATCAGTATCTCGAAAGGGAAAATAGACCAAGTTCCAAAAAACTATATCCGCAAACAAACGCTAACTAATGAGGAGCGTTATATTACTCCGGAATTGAAGGAACGAGAAGCGAGAATTTTAACAGCTAAGGAAGATTTAGACCGTCTGGAATATGAAATATTTTGCGATTTGAGGGCGGAGGTGGGAGAACAAGCGGAGTTAATTCGTAATGTTTCTCGTGCTGTGGCGGCGGCGGATGTTTTGGCTGGTTTGGCTGAAGTTGCGGTATATCAAGGTTATTGTCGTCCTGAGATGGTGATGGGACGGGAAATTATCATTGTTGATGGGCGTCATCCGGTGGTTGAGCAATCTTTACCCGCTGGGTTTTTTGTGCCTAATTCGACAAAATTGGGTAATGGGGAAGAACAAAACCAATTACCAATTACCAATGACCAATCACCAGATTTGGTAATATTAACTGGGCCTAATGCTAGCGGGAAGAGTTGTTATTTGAGGCAGGTGGGGTTAATTCAGTTAATGGCGCAACTTGGGAGTTTTGTTCCGGCGCGGGAGGCGGTTTTGGGAGTATGCGATCGCATTTTCACCCGCGTTGGTGCCGTGGATGATTTGGCAACTGGTCAATCTACGTTTATGGTAGAGATGAACGAGACGGCAAATATCCTCAATCACGCCACGCCGAAGTCTTTAGTATTGCTGGATGAAATAGGAAGGGGGACGGCTACGTTTGATGGTCTTTCTATTGCTTGGGCGGTAGCAGAATACTTGGCTACGGAAATCAAAGCGAGGACTATTTTTGCCACCCACTATCACGAGTTGAACGAATTGGCTTCGATGTTGTCTAATGTGGCTAATTATCAAGTGACGGTGAAAGAATTGCCCGATCAAATTATCTTTTTGCATCAAGTGCAACCCGGAGGTGCAGATAAGTCTTATGGAATAGAAGTAGGACGTTTGGCGGGGTTACCAGGGGTAGTAATTCAGCGGGCAAAACAAGTGATGGGACAGATTGAGAAGCATAGTAAAATAGCCGTGGGATTGAGAGAGGGAATTGGCAGCGAAACCCGCACTAATACACGCAAGAAAAAATCCCCAAAAACCCCTACATCCGACGAACAACCAACCGAATAAAAAATCGTAGGGTGCGTTAGCGACAGCGTAACGCACCGTTCTATATTTTTAAATTTAGCCAATCTTGAATCTCTTGAGCCAACCAAGTAGCCTCATCTTCATCTAAAGCACCACCCAATTGATAAAATCCATCTTCGGTGCGAATACAGACTTCATAAACCCAACCTTGGAGAGTTAGGAAAACACCTAAAATATCTTCAACATTCCCTTTTCTGCTACTGTAAGTAAAGTTAAATGCCTGCCGGACAATTTCAAAACGCTTGCGGTCAAAGTAAATGTGAGTTTGTTTGCCAAAGAAAATTGCTAATCCAGCACCGAAGAATGCGAACATTGTCAATCCAATAATAGGGTTTACCCACACTATAATAAAAAGTATTAGGGAGAATATAAATGTCCAAAAAGATAGAAAAAAGATTAGGCCAAAACAGCCGAATCTTTCAATTTGTTTGGTTCCCCCAGATGTCAGATGAATTTCCATTTTTTCCGCAGATTTACTTAATTTTATGAAAGTAAAAGGTTCAGGTATTTTTCTAGTATAAGTACCGCGAGAAGGTCGATATATTCCAGATTTCAGCCCTTGCAGTGCTTCCTTCGCTGTACTGAATCGCTTTTCTATTGATATTTCTGTCAGCTGCTCAATCCAAGTTACAAAACTGGGGTTTAGGGTGATGCGATCGCTAAATTGAATCCGCGCATCTTTCTGCGGTAAATCCGCAGGAGCAATACCAGTTAATAAGTGAATTAAACTGGCTCCCAAAGCATATAAATCCGATGCGGGAACTGCCCTTCCCCAAAATTGTTCTAACGGTGAATACCCGCTAGTGCCAACAACAGTAAACGTCACCCCCGTAAAAGCAGCTTTATCCTGAACCGCCCCAAAATCTACCAGATAAATTTGCTCATCTTCTGTTAAAATCAGATTACTCGGCTTAATATCGCGGTGCAAAACAGGGGGACTGAGTGAGTGCAGATAAATCAGAATATCCAAAACTTGGGTAGCAATGCTTTTCACCTGTTTTTCCGAAAAACGCTTACCTTGTTCTAATAATTCCTGTAGAGAAGCACCGGGAATATAATCTTGCACTATCCCAAACCAAGGCAACCCTTCTCCTATTTGCCTATCTAGGGAAAAATAATCCCGATAGCGAGGAATTCGCGAGTGATTCAGATTCGCCAAAACTTGCGCTTCCCGTTCAAATAATTTCAATTAGTCCCACTGCATTTGAGGACTAAACGCCAGTAACTTAACAATTACCTGATCGTTAGATTCTAAATCCCTTGCTAACCAAGTTTGACGACCTGCGGCAGTTCGTCCTAATCTTTCTTGGAGTTGATAGCGTTCCTGTAATATCTGTTCTGGTTGCAACATTTGGTATCGCTTCGTGGGAAGTGTATTTCTATATTGGCACTGGGCAGGCGAGACGCCTACCCCACAAGAATCATTTTTTCTTGTGGGATGGGCATCTTGCCCGTCCTGTGATGTTTGACATTTCTTGTGGGATGGGCATCTTGCCCGTCTTATGACCAATTAGATGGCGTAGGGTGCGTTATCAGCGGAGTACGGCACCATTTTTGCTCGCGGTGCGTTACGGCGCGGATTACAATTTAAAAAAAACAGTAAGATTAAATGCCGCGCCTAACACACCCTACAAAAACTTATGAACAATTAGCAATTAGCAATTAGCAATTAGCAATTACCAATTACCAATTACCAATCAAAAGTGATCCGGCATCCAAGGTTCAGCACCCGCAAATATCTGCGTCGCCGCCGCAACAGCATTATCTGTCCCTGCCAAATAACCGCTAACTTGTAACTGAGAAGGCGTATACAAACCCGTATAAAGCGGTGCAAGTCCGCGTATATTTAACTGCAATTCGCCTTTACCTCCCCGCGTCACCTCGCCTCGCCCACCGGAAACCCTCACCACAAAATTACCGTTATTTTCAGGCAATAATTCATCCACAACTGCCAAATGTAATTCGGTTTCCACTCCCATTGGATAACCTCTACCCTCCAACGCTTTAGCCACATCAATTATCCGGAGCATCCAGCGTTCTAAATATCGCACCTTCGCGGTTTGTTCCGCCAGCAATAATAAGAAAGGATCGCTCGCTGCACCCCGCCATACCGCTTTTTGAATTTGGGAACGGTGATCTGCTAAAAACATCCACAAACGTTGTGCCGCCGCCGCACTTAGCGCTACCCAGTCCAGAATTACTATTTGGAATTCTTTGGCATCCTGTTTAAAAATAATGTAGCCTGACGGTTGATTTGGCGAACCGACTAAATAAGCATAAATTGTTTCTTGTTCTCGCGGTTGGATAATTGACTGCCAAATGGCTGAGTTTCTGTCTAAATTGCCGTTATTTTGTACTGCCCATTGGCGGTAAATCTCGTGAAAAACTTCGTGGCGGATGGGTGTTACTGAGTGCATTGGGATGGCACGAATTGTTTGATTAACTGATAACCTCAACCCATCCAGCCGAATTTCAAAACCACCCGCCGTTCCCCCTTGTTCGTAACCCACTTGCCGATAAAGATACTGCGTCGCCGGATACAGTACCGATATCGGCACTTGCTTCGCCTGGAGTTCCAAAAGCGTGCGGGTAAGCAATTCTACCGCGACCCCCATCCCCCGATACTCTGGCGGTACACCCACCGCCGCCAACCCTGCCATCGGGACGCTACATCCCCCAAACCACTGTCCCATCTGATAAATTGCCAAACCACCCGCAACTTGTCCCCCTTGGCGAATCACCCGGAAGTTTTCCACCCCGATGCGGTTGAGATAAACAGGCCATTCGCTCAGCGGCGAGTTGAAGCACTGGCTGAGAATAATTCCTAACTGCTGAGTCTGTTCGGGGTTTGCCGGCGTGGCAAATTCAAAATTAGGTGTCATCGTCGTATCGCTACTTTAGCTGGAGACACAGGAGGCTCAGCCTCCCAACTCGTTCCCAGGCTCAGCCTGGGAACGAAGATTTAGAGGCTCTGCCTCGCTAATTTTAGTCCCAGTCTCTTTAGCCAAAATGCGAAGAAATTTGAATAACTGACCCGATAAATTTACTTTACTTAACAATTAGCAGGCAAAAGCGTTAAACTTCATTGCGGAGTACCAACATAGCAAGACTGTCATGGTACTTTCATTGATGTTGACAAACGGCTTAGAGACAGGAACGGAGAACACTGTGGCAATCCCGACGCACCAATCCTCAACTGCTGCATTTCGTGAAGATTTTAGCGAGTATGTTGCTCACCTCCAGCTTCACATGGCGTTACAAGCTCGTAACCTAGTTCCCACCCTCACCCAAGCGGTAGATAGCCGCCAGCAGTTGCTACAGCAGACTCAAGCAGATTTTGAAAAGCTAGTTTCCAGACAAGGGTTTTAATCCAAAGCTTTCAATCTTCCAATCATCCGGAGGCAGAGCCTCCTACTACTCGTTCCCAGGCTGAGCCTGGGAAAGAGAATCTAGAGGCTCTGCCTCTGGTGGGAAAACACAAACCCAAAAGCGCACACTATAATAAGAAATGTAAGACACGGGGCCTTAATGGTTTCGACAGGCTGGCGAACGCCGCCCCGTGATACAGGCCGAGAGTGAGTCTGCTCTCGTAAATACAAGGCTCAAAAAAAAGTAAATGCGAACAACATCGTTCCTTTTGCTCGTAAGGCTGCCACTGTAGCTGCCTAATAACCCCTAAACAAGGTTCGAGCGTCTGTAGTCTGACTCCGTTAAGGGCTGCGGACAAACCCCAACGGATGCTATAGAAAGTAGCCTCTGGTCAGCTTTCTAGCTAAGAATTAACCAGAGCATCCTGTCATCCGGGATAATGGATGGTTCCCGCTCTGAGGGTAAGAAGAGCTAAGCCTGTGAATGAGCGGTAGGTTAATACCCGGTTTGGACACGGGTTCGACTCCCGTAGGCTCCATTTTAAAACCACCCCGTACAATTAGTTACAGGGTGGTTTTTAAGTTTTTATGGGGCAATCGTTAATAATTTTAACCTGTGAGAATCCGGCTTGTAGCCAAGAATTTACTAAGTCGCTGGCTGAGTTTAAAAGAAGTGAAAAGTTAGGCAGACAGCATTTTTGCTGTTTAAAATGCTTTGCACAGTGTAAAGGAATCCGAAATTTTAAGGATAAAATTAATACAAATACGGAACATTTACAAAAAGGCAGTGAAAGAGACGAGTTTTCGCCGTTTCGCCATTCCTTAAAAATTATTAAAAAATCGAGTAAACAGAGAAATAAAGAGTATTCTGTAACGCTGGAAGACCTAAAGTTTTTATGGGAGCAACAGCAAGGTATTTGTCCTTATACGGGATGGAAGTTAGAGCTTTTACCTTGCGTGACTGACTGGGAGAAGGCGCCTTTAACGCCCAGAAGAGCTAGTGTAGATCGGAAAGATTGTTCTAAAGGATACACGATTGATAACATACAATTTGTGGCGGCGTTCGCCAACTTCACTAAAAATGCGTTTACCGACCAAGATTTAATCGAATTTTGTCAAGCAGTAACTCAATTTAGACAAGAAAAAAAAGTTAACGCTGGGTTAATAAAGTCCTCGATCAAAGCAAACAGTATAGATGAATACTTAGGGTTTCGCTATTATTTTAAAATGGCAAGAAAGAATGCAAAAGCCAAAGGGAAAGAATGCACTATCACCCTGGAATATTTAAAATATTTGTGGGAAACACAAGGTGGACGCTGCCCTTATACTGGGTGGAAACTAGATAATCCACAAACAACTAAAGATTGGGATAATTATAGGTTCCACCCGCAGAGAGCCAGTTTGGACAGAATAGATCCGCATCAAGGCTACGTGCCGGGAAACGTCCAGTTTGTATCTGTCATAGCTAACTTGGGAAAGAGAGATTTTAAGGAAGAGGAACTTTTAGAATTTTGTCAAGCAGTGGCGGAATATAGGGGAGGAAACGGTTAAGGTGGAAGAGCGAACGCACGCCATAAACTAAACTGGGATTACCCAATTCCGATTCACCTTAAGAATTATGTTTGAAAAAATTCTAGTCGCGATCGATAATTCCCCCACCAGCAAACAGGCGTTTGAGCAAAGCACGTTCTTGGCAAAAGCCACAGGTGCTAGTTTAATGCTAGTTAACGTCTCGTCTCTGGCTGGACTGGATTCGGGCTATCCGAACCTGGTGATGCCAATTGCGAACGCTGCTTACATCTCCGCGCAAACCGAGGCTTTGCAAAATTATCTACAACAGTGGGAGATCGTGAAACAGCAAGACCTGGAATTGCTGAAATCTTTGGCAGAACAGGCTAAAGACGCAGGTATTGCTACAGAGTACGCACAACCAATCGGCGATGCGGGTAAAGAGATTTGCCAACTGGCGCGTAGTTGGGGAGCCAGTTTGATTGTCATGGGTCGCCGGGGTCACACGGGATTGAGCGAACTGATTCAAGGTAGCGTTAGTAACTACGTGACGCACCATGCGCCTTGTTCGGTGCTGACCGTGCAAGGTAAGGATGGGGGGGAGGAGTGAGGGTGCGATTCGCGCTCCGCGATAGCTTCGCTTCACGTGAAGCGTGCCCTTGGCATATCGCGTTGTGTCAAATTCCACAAAATTGAAATATCCGCGTCACAACAGCGTCAAAAGGATTAGTCAATATAATCATAGTTAATTATTTAACTCCTCACACACCAACATAAAGCCTGGAGGTCGGTCGCCCTGGGCTTTTTTATTTTGGGGTTTACCTCTCCTAGTAGTCCTTTGATATCTGATATAATTGACATATCAGAATTAAGTTTCTGAATTAACTCACGGCTGAAAGTGCCGGAGAAAATTCGTAATATTCCCGTTAAGCGGGAAACATTGAAGGCTATCTAGGTAGAGACATTAATTGTCAGGGTCGGAGCCGATCCGGTAGGACATATCTAGAATTGATAGTCAATAAACCGCAAGATGATTAGGCTAGTCCGAAAGCAGGTGTTTCAATGCCCCTCAGAGCGGTTGTCCTCGTAGCTAGAAAAGATTAACCAGATAGCCAATTCCTGGAGATTCGGGCGAAAAGTTAATCCCAACTTCTAGCCAGAATCCCCGCACCCCCGCGCGGGGAGTGGCTCAACAACGAGAAGCCTAGAGGTCGGTCGCCCTGGGCTTTTTTATTTTCCGGCGTACCTCTCCTAGCCGACAGGACAAAATGAGTATTAAGATCGTCCTCTCCCAGCAGAAGTGAAGGCACAATAGCCATATCTAGACTAGGAGGAAAGCCCGCCCATGCAGCCGATTCGCACTTTTAACGTTACTCCCGCCCTGCCCTCGCGACTCGAACCGTTGCGGCGGCTAGCCTACAACCTGCACTGGGATTGGAATGCAGATACTAAAGACCTGTTCCGCCGCCTCGACCGCGACTTGTGGGAATCGAGTCGTCATAACCCAGTATTAATGTTAGGCACGATTTCCCAAGCGCGGTTACAGGAAGTAGCCGAAGACGAAGGCTTTATCGCCCAGATGGAACGAGCCGTCCAACAATTAGACGACTACCATCACCGATTAACTTGGTATCACAAAACTCGCAAATTGGTCAAAGGGTCATCGGTAATAGGTAATGGGGAAGAAGAGACTGCACCCACGACCAATAACGCATTACCCAATAGCCAAAAAGAGTGCTATGCCTACTTTTCAATGGAATTTGGCCTGGCGGATTGCATTCCGGTCTATTCTGGTGGTTTGGGAGTTCTCGCGGGCGATCACTTGAAATCTGCTAGCGACTTAGGTTTGCCCTTAGTAGGGATGGGGTTGCTTTACCAACAAGGTTACTTTTCCCAGTTTCTTAACGCCGATGGCTGGCAAAACGAACACTATCCGATCAATGATTTTTACAACATGCCCCTACAATTAGAGCGGCATCCAGATGGATCGGAAATTCGGATTGAAGTCAATTATCCGGGGCGCAAAGTTTACGCTCGCATCTGGCGGGTGCAGGTGGGAACGGTACCCTTATACTTGCTCGATACCAATATTGAAGCTAACGCCAGTCAATACGACCACGATATTACCGACCAATTATATGGCGGCGATATCGACATGCGGATTCACCAAGAAATTATGCTCGGTATCGGCGGCGTTTTGGCGCTCAAAGCGTTGGGATTAAACCCGACGGCGTATCACATGAACGAGGGACACGCGGCGTTTTTGGCGTTAGAACGCATCCGCATTTTAATGCAAGAAAACGGCTTAGGTTACCAAGCAGCTAAGCAGGTGGTGACGGCGAGTAGCATTTTTACGACTCACACGCCAGTACCTGCGGGGATTGATTTGTTCCCGCCGGATAAGGTGTTGTATTACCTGGGTTACTATGCAGATATTTTTGGCTTGCGGCGAGAAGAATTTCTGGCTTTAGGGCGGGAAAATACGGGAGATTTGGCAGCGCCTTTCAGCATGGCAATTTTAGCCATTAAAATGGCTTCGTTTGTTAACGGGGTTGCCAAGTTGCACGGTGTCGTCGCCCGGTCGATGTTCCACCGCCTGTGGCAGGGTTTACCGTTGGAGGAAGTACCGATCACATCTATTACCAACGGGGTACACGCGCGCAGTTGCACTTCGCCGGTAATGCAAGGATTGTACGATCGCTACCTGGGTCCGCGCTGGCAACACGCGCCAACTGACGATCCGCTGTGGGATAAGATGAATTCGATGCCCGATGAAGAATTGTGGCGGTATCACGAACGGTGTCGCGCCGAGTTGGTAGTATTTGTGCGGGAACGGATGGCGAAAAAGTTGCGCGAGCGCGGTGCATCTCCCGCTGAAGTCGCCGCCGCTGCTGAATTCCTCGATCCGGGGGTTTTCACTATCGGTTTTGCTCGTCGGTTTGCGACTTATAAACGGGCAACTTTGTGGATGCGCGATGTTGAACGGATTAAGCGCATTTTAGGCAACAAACATCGCAAGGTGCAGTTTGTAATTGCCGGTAAAGCGCACCCGATGGATATTCCCGGTAAAGAATTAATCCGCGATATTAACCACTTTATTCGCGAACAAGGATTGGGTCGTCAAATTGTATTTATTCCCGATTACGATTTGCACGTGGCGCGATTAATGGTAGCCGGATGCGATGTTTGGTTAAATACTCCCCGTCGTCCCCGCGAAGCATCGGGTACTAGCGGCATGAAAGCTTCGATGAACGGGTTATTAAACCTGAGCGTTCTTGATGGGTGGTGGGATGAAGCGGATTACGTCCGCACTGGATGGCCCATCGGTCATGGGGAAGATTATCAAGATACTAACTATCAGGATAATGTGGAAGCTAACGCGCTGTACGAGTTGCTGGAACAGGAGGTAGTACCGCTATTTTACGACCGGGATAGCGAAGGAATTCCCCGCGCTTGGGTGAAGAAAATGAAAGATGCGATTCGGTTAAATTGTCCGCACTTTAATACGGCGCGGATGGTGCGAGACTATGCATGGCGGGCTTATTTCCCGGCAAGCGATCGCTTCTCGAATTTGAGCAGCTCAAACTTTGCACCCGCTAAAGACTTGGCGCATTGGAAAACCAAATTGTTTGATAATTGGTACAACATTAAAATCGCCAACGTTGATGTTTCCAATGGCCCTGAAGTTCAGGTGAATCAAAACATTGGGGTGAAAGCGCGCATTCATCTGGCAGGGTTGAGTCCCGATGACGTGCAGGTAGAACTTTATACCGGCGAAGTCAATGCCGATGGGAATATTGTCAACCCTAAGTCATCGGTGATGGAATTCCAAGGAAAAGATCACGAACATGCGTGCATTTACACGGGCGATATTATCTATAATGCCAGTGGTTTGCAAGGGATGTCCCTGCGCGTTCTACCCAAACATGAAAATCTCAGCAATCCTTATGAATTGGGATTGATTAGTTGGGCTTAGGGGAATTGGGAATTGGGAATTGGTAATTGGTAATTGCTAATTGCTAATTGCTAATTGGGTTGATTTTTTTCGATTACCTATTACCCTCGTTCCCAGGCTCCTGCCTGGGAACGCCATTCCCAGGCTCCTGCCTGGGAACGCCATTCCCAGGCTCCTGCCTGGGAACGCCATTCCCAGGCTCCTGCTTGGGAACGCCATTACCTCTAGCAGGGATGATAATGTATCCGGTGGAGCGATCTCCTAATACCAAATTTCGCTCCACCCCCCAATACCACCAGTGGGCGGCTACGTAAGCGCAGATCAGGCTATCGAGTTTATCTTCTACGGTTTTTAGGGCTAATCCCGTCAAGGGAATTTCGGGTAATTCTGTTAGGTTGAGGCGCGGTTGTACGGTTGACAAATGATTTAATATATGCTGTCGCAGTTTGATTAATTCGGATCTTTTTTCGGATATTTTGCCTTTTTTGTATTTTAAAATTCGGTCTAATTTGAATAGATTGACAATCGCTGGATGGGGAAACACTTCAATTTGAAATCGGCCTAATTGTTGTGGTGCGATAATCGGGGCGTGGGCGAAACCGCGTGCTTCTAAACTTAGGCCAAATTCTACTGTGCGTTGGGCAAAAGGGCGCCCTAAATTGGCGGGGTAGCATCCGGCGTGATAGCGTCCAAAATGCTTGTGAGCGAGTTTATCGGGGAGGCGCATTCCGGTTGCATTGGGGATGATTGTAGGGGCGTCTACGGCGATGATTCCGGGTGAGTTGGGGGATAGCCAGGTATCGCTCCAGGCGAGGATGTCTGTAATGGTTTCTAGTCGATTTAAATCGAGGAGTTGCAATTGGTTATCTTGCCATTGTAGACAGCATAAACCACTGGCACCGGAACGCCAACCTAAGTCAATTCCGAGAAATTTCATCATGGGGGAATTGTATATGCGATCGCTCTCTCATCATGCCCGATAAAATGCCCCTAGATTCCCCCAGATTCCCCCAGATTACCCCAGATTACCCCAGGTTGAAACCTGGGGCTACACAAACGAAGCCTGCCTTCGCAGGCTATTTGAAACCCTTGCCTTGCGGGTTTTGTTTGTGTGCCCGCTTGCGCTCCGCGATTTTAATCGTTGGGGCGATTGTTGGGGTTTTGGGGGGTGCGATCGCTCTCCTGAACGATCTTTTGGGTACGATGGGTTTTGACGATTAACTCAATACCTTGGGTTATCATCCACGGGATAACATCGAGGATGGGTTTACCTGAAAGCACATCGAGATTGCCCTTCACACCAATAATGACTGCTTGCACGATAAATGCAATAGCGCTCGCTTGGCGGATGAACTTGTGTTGATTGCTTTTGCTGTTGTTTTTCATGTTCGGAACCTTCTTATACATCTGTTGCATAAAGCGTTCAATTGGTTGTTAATCCAATTTAGAATCGCCCCAATAGCAAGTCAGTTCCCAACAATTTCGACTTGAAGTAGAACCAAGTAGAAATATTCTTCTACTTGGCAATCTTTGAAGTATATGGATCGCCTCAACCATGCGTAGGGGCACGGCATCAGTCAGTTTTGCAGCTAACCCGAAGATGGTTGAACATAGAGTAGGGGCACGGCATCAGTCAGTTTTGCAGCTAACCCGAAGATGGTTGAATGCCGTGCCCCTACGGATCTCTCCAATCACCGCTTGTATAATTGGAATATCTTGCCGCTCGGATTAATTATGGAATCGTGGCCACACTGGGATGATTTTATAAAAATAATGTCTCGCGATCATCGGTTGACTGATGCTGAAGCAGAATCGTTTTTATTACAATTTACTAGACAGAATATTGGTAAAAACCAAAACGAAATTTCAGAACAACTGCCGCTGATGGAAGATGCGCTGGCAACTCATAAAAAGCGGATGTCCGAGGTATATGGTAAATTCTCTCAGAGTTGCGTTGAACTAAAATCAACAACGCATAAATCTAAACCTTTACAGAAATGGCTGGAAACTAAGTATTCTCAATGGTTACCTGTTCAATACTCTGATTCTGCCTCATCACCTGCTACAACGGAAACGCCGATAGACTGGCGCGATATCTGCAACCAAGTTTTAGCAACTCAACAACTCCGCCGCCAAGCAACAGCACAACAATATGAATTAAATATTTACGTTCCCTTGGGATTAATGGAACGTCCCAAAACACCAAACCCCAGACCAAACCTCACTGGGTCAGATTCGCAACCGCAGAAAGAACCAGAACTGCAAATTGTCCAAACTTATAAAGATGATGCTTTTTTCCAGAAAGTTATTGCCGAAAATAACACCGAAAAAGGCAAGCATATCGCGATTATTGGCGAACCGGGTGCGGGGAAAACTACTCTCTTAGGAGAACTGGCGGAACGTTTGCCGAAAAATTCCTCGGATTTGCCGATTTGTATTCGAATGGCAGATTTACGGGAAAGCACAATTGCAGATTATTTACTCCATAATTGGCTCTCAAAAGCGCTGCAATTTATCGATGCTGACGCGGAAAATGTCACCCCAGAAATTAGAAAAGCTCTCAAGCAACTTTTCGCTGAAGGTAAGGTGTGGTTGCTGTTGGATGGGGTGGATGAAATGGCGGCGACATCCCCTGTGGAGGCGTTGGCGAGAATTCGGGATCAACTGACTGACTGGGTGGGTAAGGCGCGGGTGGTGCTAACTTGCCGTTTGAATGTTTGGGATGCGGCGATTAGCAATACCCTGACAAATTTTGATACTTATAAAACTTTGGAATTTGAACCCGATGATGTGGATGAGTTTATTCGCCAGTGGTTTGAGGAAGCTTCTCAGGATGAGAAACGGCGCAATTCTGGCAATGAAACTTTTTGGCTGGAACAGGGAAAACGCTTACAGCAACAGTTAAAATCACCGGGAGGTGAGCGAATCAAAGAACTGGTACGCAATCCCCTGCGATTGTCGATGTTGTGTCAGTCTTGGTGCGTAGCTGAACAAGATTTGCCGGAAACGAAGGCGGCACTTTACGAGCAGTTTACCACTTATTTTTTTGAGTGGAAACAAGAGGAATTTCAGCAGAAACAGCGAGTATTAAAAGAGACGGATAAAAAACAGATTCAACAAGCTTTGGCAAAGTTGGCTTTAGCGGCAATGGAAAGCGCCAATCGGTTTCGGATTGAGCAAGATTTTGCCATTGAGCAGATGGAGGAAGAGTGGTTTAATTTAGCGGAGGAATTGGGATGGTTACTTTTAGTTGACAGGGATACCCGCACGAAAAAGCCTGTTTACGCTTTCTTCCATCCGACGTTTCAGGAATATTTTGCCGCTTGTGCTATTGGGGATTGGCACTTTTTCTTAAATCACCAAATTCCCCCAGTCTCTTCTGACTGTTACCGTATTTTTGAACGGCAGTGGAGAGAGGTGATTTTGCTGTGGTTGGGGCGAGGGGAGATAGAACGAAAGCAGAAAGAGGAATTTATTGATGCTTTGGTTAATTTTGAGGATGGATGTGGACTATGGAGCCATCAAGAGCAAGCAGATAAAGGCTGTTATGAATATCGAGCTTATTTTTTAGCCGCCGCTGGAATTGCCGAGTTTCAGGATTATTTCCGAATAGATGAAGTCATAGGGCAAATCGTTAGGTGGGGCTTTGGTTATTTCGATAATGACGAACAAGATTGGGTAAGTTTTTTCTATGAAATTAGCAATGGAGCTAGAGAAGCATTGCAACAGACGTATCTCCCAAAAGCGATCGATGCTTTAGTGCAACTGCTGGGTTCTCACCAACTTTATTATCACACCCGTTGGGATGTGGTAGTAAGCTTAGGGAACATTGGTCAAGGCAATCAAAAAGCGATCGATGCTTTAGGGCAACTGCTCAAATCTGACCAACTTGATGATGACACCCGTAGGCAAGTGGCAGAAAGCTTAGGGTACATTGACCCTGGCAATCAAAAAGCGATCGATGCTTTAGTGCAACTGCTGGGTTCTCACCAACTTTATTATCACACCCGTTGGGATGTGGCAGTAAGCTTAGGGAACATTGGTCAAGGCAATCAAAAAGCGATCGATGCTTTAGTGCAACTGCTGGGTTCTCACCAACTTGATGTTTACACCCGTAGGCGAGTGGCAGAAAGCTTAGGGTACATTGACCCTGGCAATCAAAAAGCGATCGATGCTTTAGGGCAACTGCTCAAATCTGACCAACTTGATGATGACACCCGTAGGCAAGTGGCAGAAAGCTTAGGGTACATTGACCCTGGCAATCAAAAAGCGATCGATG